>NZ_JAPEMT010000005.1:300000-545396 GCF_026342435.1 Streptomyces sp. NBC_00237
CACCGCCGCTACGGCCTCCTCCGCGAGCAGGAAGACCCGCTTGCCGTACGCGGCGAGCACCTCGCCCTCCGCCGTCGGGCGGGTCCGGGCGCCGGAGCGGTCGATCAGCGTCACGCGCAGGGACTGTTCGAGGCGGCGCACCTGGTTGGAGACCGAGGGCTGGCTCATGTACAGCTTCTGCGCGGCGGCCGAGAACCCCTGGTGCTCCACGACCTGCATGAAGATCCACAGCCGGTGGAGGTTCAGTTCCACGTGCCCCCCTTGATCAACTGTGCGCGCGGTGAGCCTAACCGCGAACCCGCCGGAGGGGGAGGGGTCGCGCCGGCCGGAACGCGGCTATGGCCGCCATAGCGAACCGAGAGGTTCTTCACCCCCGGCAGCGGGTGCTACCCATGTCACACGGGGTGGCAGCCACCGCCCCGCGACTTCGAACCTCAGGGGTGTCCGTACATGGAGCAGCTTCAGGTCAACGGCCGCGACTACCCGTGGCCCGCGCGGCCCGTCGTCGTGGTCTGCATCGACGGCAGCGAGGACGCGTACCACGAGCGGGCCGTCGCGGACGGGCGGATGCCGTTCCTGGAGAAGATGCTGGAGCGGGGCGCGGACCTGCGCGGCGACTGCACGATGCCGTCGTTCACCAACCCGAACAACATCTCCATCGCCACCGGGCAGCCGCCGGCCGTGCACGGCATCTGCGGCAACTACTTCTACGACACCGAGTCCGACGCCGAGATCATGATGAACGCCCCGGAGCTGCTGCGGGTGCCGACCATCTTCGCGGAGTTCTCCAAGGCGGGCGCCAAGGTCGTCTGCATCACGGCCAAGGACAAGCTGCGCCGCCTCCTCGGCCGCGACCTGATCGACGGCATCAACTTTTCCGCGGAGAAGGCCGACCAGGTCACCGACGAGGACAACGGCATCACCAAGGTCCTGGAACGCGTCGGCAGGGAACTGCCGTCCGTCTACAGTGCCGAGCTGAGCGAGCTGGTCATGGCCGCCGGTGTCGACGTCCTGGAGAAGGAAGGACCGCAGCTGATGTACCTGTCGCTGACCGACTACATCCAGCACAAGCACGCCCCGGGCTCGCCGGTCGCCAACGACTTCTACGCCATGCTCGACGGCTACTTCGAGAAGATCGACGCCCTCGGCGCGGTCCTCGTCGTCACCGCCGACCACGGCATGAACGCCAAGAGCGACGCCGACGGCGTCGCCCAGGTCGTCTTCCTCCAGGACTTCTTCGACGGCCGTCTCGGCGGGGGCACCTCCCGCGTCATCCTGCCGATCACCGACCCGTACACCGTCCACCACGGCGCGCTCGGCTCGTACGCCACCGTGCACCTGCCCCAGGGCGCGGACGTCGCGGCCCTCGTCGCCGAGGTCGCGGCGATCGACGGTGTCGACACCGTCCTGACCCGTGAGGAGGCCGTCGAGCGCTTCGAGCTGCCGGGCGACCGCATCGGCGACCTCGTCGTCATCGCCACCCGGAACACCGTGCTCGGCACCACGCCCTCGCGCCACGACATCTCGGGTTTCAAGGAGCCGCTGCGCTCGCACGGCGGCCTGACCGAGCAGAAGGTCCCGTTCCTGGTGAACGCCCCCGTCGAGCTGCCCGCCGGGCACCGGCTGCGCAACTTCGACGCGTACTGGGTGGGCACCACCCTCGCGGCGGGCCGGTCGCTGACCGCCTGACCCGTCCCCCGTAGCAACACCCACTGACCCGGTCCCGGCGCGCATGCCTGGGCGCGCGCCGGGGCCGTGTCGTGCCCGCACACCGCTCTGTTCGAGGTGCGGGCACGGCCGTACCTCGGTACGACCGCTCGTTTCCCCTACCCGTGCACGTCGAGGACAGGACGCCGCCGCCATGGCCGACCTCGCACCACAGCAAGGAACACCGCAACAAGGAACACCACAGCAAGGAACACCACAGCAAGGAACAGAAGAGCCACAGACCATCACCACCCGCGAGGCGGTGAACCGGACCAACCCGCTTCTCGGTTCCGCCCGCGCCTCCCGCTGGCGCTGGCAGATATTCGCGATCACCTGGGTCGCGTACGCCGGGTTCTACTTCGTACGACAGGCGTTCTCCGTCGCGAAGCTCGGGATTCTGGACGACCCCGCCGTCAACACCGTACTCACCAAAGGGGTATTGGGGGTCATCGACTCCGTCTACCTCGCCGCCTACGCGGCGGGCCAGTTCCTGTGGGGCATGTGGGCCGACCGCTTCGGCCCGCGCGTCGTCGTCATCGGCGGCATGATCGGCGCGATCGTCGCCGCCTGCCTGATGGGCCTCAGCAGCGCCGTCCTCGTCTTCGGCGGGGCGATGGTCCTCCAGGGCCTCTCCCAGTCCGCGGGCTGGGCGCCGCTCTGCAAGAACATGGGCGACTTCTTCACCGTCAAGGAACGCGGGCGCGTCCTGGGGCTGTGGAGCACCAACTACGCCTTCGGCGGCCTGGCCGCCCCGCCGTTCCTCGGCTGGATGGCGTACTCGGTGTTCGACAGCTGGCAGGCGGCCTTCTTCGCCGGAGCCGCGACCCTGGCCGTCGTCCTCGGACTCTTCCTCGTCTTCCAGCGCAACGCGCCGAAGGACGTGGGCCTGGAGGACCCGGACCACGACCCGCAGGCCGCCCCGGTCACCGCCGGCGAGGAAGAGGAGCGGCTCACCGGCCTCGCCCTCTACCGGGAGACCGTGCGCGACCGCATGGTCCTCACCCTCGGCCTCTGCTACTTCCTGCTGAAGCCGGCGCGGTACGCCATCCTCCTCTGGGGCCCGGTCATCGTCGCCGAGCGCATCCCCGAGATCGACAAGGCGGGCGCCACGCTCATCCCGGTCGCCTTCGGCGTCGCCGGAGTCCTCGCACCGATCCTCATCGGCTGGGTCTCGGACCACGTCTTCGCGTCCCGCCGCGCCCCCGCCTGCGTCATCGCCCTGGGTATCCTGACCGTGGCGCTCGCCCTGTTCATGCCGCTCACCGCGACCGGCAGCGTCGGCACCATGATCGCCGTGCTGGCCGTCATCGGGGTCTCGGTGTACGCCGCCGACGCGATGATCTCCTGCGTCGCCGCCGTGGACTTCGGCAGCGCCAAGGGTGCGGGCACCGCCGCGGGTCTGGTCAACGGGTGCGGTTCGGTCGGCGCCATCCTCGGCGGACTGCTCCCCGGATTCCTCTCCGGGGGCGTCCTGTTCGCCCTCTTCGCAGTGGCCGCACTGCTGGCCGGTGTGCTGATGGTCCCGCACTGGAACCGGGTTCCCCGGGCCGCGTGACCCCGTACGGGCCGGGTGACCCCCGGGCCGCGTAACTCCCGGGAAAGGCGGCGTCCTCATGGGCGTCGCCTCCCGTACACCGTGAAGTGATCTTGTACCCGACGTACGTCTTGTAGATAGGGGACCCCCATGACTGTCAGCAGCGCAGCCGTCAACCGCGCGGACACCGCCGTCGTCGGCGGAGGCATCGTCGGGCTCGCCCACGCACTCGCCGCAGCCAAGCGCGGCGACAAGGTCGTCCTCTTCGAGCGCGACGACTACGCGGTCGGCGCGTCCATCCGCAACTTCGGCATGATCTGGTCGGTCGGCCAGCAGCGCGGCGCGATGTACGAGCGAGCGCTGCGCAGCCGCGCCGTATGGCAGGAGATCTCGGCCAAGTCGGGCCTGTGGGCCGCCCCGACGGGCTCCCTGCACCTCGCGCACCACGCCGACGAGGCCGCCGTGCTGGAGGAGTTCGTCGAGACGACCGAGGCCGCCCGCGAGCACGGCACCACCATGATCTCCGCGAAGGACGCCCTGGCGCGCAGCTCCACCGCCGTGGCGGAGGGCCTGCTCGCCGCGATGTGGAGCCCCACCGAGCTGAACGTGGACCCGCGCCGCGCGATACCCGCCGTCGCCGAGTACCTGATCAGCGAGTACGGAGTCGACATCCGCTTCGGCACCACCGTGCGCGGCGTCGACATGCCGACCGTGTCCACCACGGCGGGCGACTGGCAGGTCGACAACCTCTTCGTGTGCAGCGGCAACGACTTCGAGACCCTCTACCCGGAGGTCTTCGCCGAGTCCGGCATCGTCCGCTGCAAGCTCCAGATGATGCGCACCGGCACGCAGCCCACGGGCTGGGAACTCGGCCCGATGCTCTGCGGCGGCCTGACCCTCCTGCACTACGCGGCGTTCGACGACTGCCCCTCGCGCACCGAGCTGGCGCAGCGGATGGGCGAGCAGTACCCCTTCCACCGCGAGAACGGCATCCACGTCCTGCTCTCGCAGACCGCCGACGGCCGCCTCACCATCGGCGACAGCCACGCGTACGCGAAGACCCTCGACCCGTTCGAGAGCGAGGAGATCAACAAGGCGATCCTCGACTACCTCGGCACCTTCGCGAAGCTCCCGAACACGGAGATCACCGAACGCTGGGTCGGCTTCTACCCCTCCCTGCGCGACGGCCGCACCGAGCTGATCGTCAACCCGGAACCGGGCGTCACCGTCGTCAACGGGGTCGGCGGCGCGGGCATGACCCTGTCGTTCGGACTGGCGCAGGAGCTCATCCCCGGCTGACCGCCGCGGAGTTACGGGAAGGGCCCCGGCGGACACGGAACCGCCGGGGCCCTTCCCGTTGCCGCTACTTCGGGGTCGGCACCGGATCCACGCCGAACACCCACGGGGCGAGGACCACGAGCCAGCCGTCCGGGTCGGCGTACGTCACCGCGCCGCGCTCCGGCCAGTACGCGTTGGCCGCCTCGACCGGCTCGTGTCCGCGCTCGCGCATCCGGGCGACGGCCGCCCCGACGGCCTCGGGGCCGCGCAGGTAGAGCGCGATCAGGTTCTCCGGGTGGGGCTCGGGTATCCGAGGCGGGTTGCCGTGCTGGGTGATCTCCATGTGCACGGGAGCACCAGGCAGCCCGAACACCACTCCGGAGTGCTCGTCCGGGGTGTCTCCCCGCCAGGCGGCCAGCACCGGCAGCTCCACGTCGTCGCGGTAGAAGGTGAGGACGTCGTCGTAACGAGCCGTGGGGCGCGCGAAGCGCACGGCGCCGACGTCGAGGTGCTGGGGCCAGGTCTCTGTCATGGGCCTGATTGTGCAGGAGGGGGCCCGGCGCGTACGCCGGGCCCCCTCAGCAGGTGAGCGTCAGTAGCTGATGCAGGCCGAGTGCCACTCCGTGTAGAAGTCGAACACTTCCGGCGAGCACTCCGGCGGCCCGTACTGCGAAGCCTTCGACCCGACGTGCGGCAGGTGCGCGTACGCGCCCACACCCGGCCGGTTGACGTGCAGCATGCCCGCCTCGAAGCGCTCGATCGCCTCGAAGGCCCGGGACTGCGAGGCGGTGAAGATGGTCCCGGACATGCCGTACTTCACCGAGTTGGCGATCTCCATGGCGTTCTCGAAGCCGTCCGCGTCGATCACCGCGAGCACGGGCCCGAAGACCTCCTCCTGCGCCAACTCGCTGTCCCACGCGGTACGGACGACCGTCGGCTGCACGTAGCACCCCTCCGGCAGGTCGTCCCGTACCTCCCGCTCCCCACCGCACAGAACCTTCCCGCCCTCACGCTGCGCCCCCGCGATCGCGTCCAGGGCGGCATCGAGCCGGGCCGTGTTCACCACCGGGCAGATCTTCGACTCCGGGTCGTCCCCGGGCCCCACCCGCAGTTCCCCGAGCCGGACGAGCAGCTTCTCCAGGAACTCCTCCCGCACGCTGACGTCCACCACGGCCCGGCTGGTGGCACTGCACCGCTGGCCCGCCTGCCCGAACGCGCCCTTCACCACCGCGTCGACGGCCTTGTCGACATCCGCGTCGTCACACACGATGACCGCGTTCTTGCCGCCCAACTCCAGCTGCGTACGCAGCAGTCGGCCCGCGCCGCCCGCGTGGATCGCCGTCCCCACCGGCAGCGAACCGGTGAAGCTGATGCCCGCCACCGCCGGATGCGCGACCAGCGCCTCACCGGCCGCGACGTCGCCCTGAACCAGGTTCAGCACCCCGTCCGGCACCCCCGCCTCCTGGAAGACCTCCACCAGCAGCGCCGACGTCAGCGGCGTCAGCGGCGACGGCTTCAGGACCGCCGTGCACCCCGACAGCAGGGCGGGCGCGACCTTCCACATCGGGATGGCGAGGGGGAAGTTCCACGGCGCGATCAGCGCGACGACCCCGATCGCCTTGCGGAACGTGAACGCGAAGGTACGGTCCTCCTCGGCCGGGGCCGTCACCCCGCCCAGTACCCGCGCCTGCCCCGCCGTGAACTCCAGGACGGCCCGCGCCCGTTCGACCTCGCCGCGCGCCTCGGCGAGCAGCTTCCCCTGCTCCCGCGTGATGACGGCGGCGACCTCCTCGGCCCGCTCGCCCAGAATCCGCCCCGCCTCGACGAGGTATGCGGCCCGCCGGATCGGGCCGAGCCCCCGCCAGGCCGCGAGCGCCGCCGACGCCGCGTCGACCGCGTGGTCGGCATCCACCCCGCCGGACTCGGTGAACGCGCCGATCACATCCGAGAAATCGGCCGGATTGACGTTCTCCCGGGTCTGCCCGGACTCCGCCGCCACCCACCGGCCGTCGATGAAATTGAGCCGCAGGTGCGGTGCGATCGCGTTCGGATTGCGCTCCACAACGGGTGCCATGCCCTCCCCTTCGCCGGACCGAGCAGGCACCGGCGCCGCTTCCCCGGCGCCGACGCCCTCGTCGGACAACGTGGTCAGGCTCGCTCAGGAGTGGGGCCCCCACAACGGCCGATTAGGGTATGCACCCGATAGCCGCGCCCTATCGGCCCTCCGGCCCCACCGGCATCCGCGCCCTGTCACCCCTTCGCGACCACCGGTGCACCGCCCACGCGAGCGCCGCCCCGACGGCGTACCAGAACAGATCCGGCGCGTTGAACGTCGACCCGAACACGAGCCTCAGCAGCCCACTGCGTGCACTCAACTCCGCCGGTACGGACGTGAGTTGAGCGAACTCCGCCAGCCAGCTCACCCCGAGCGCGACCCCGCCCGCCAGCACGGGCCGAACCCGTGGCCACACCGCCACCACGAGCGCGTACAGCAGCACGGTGTACAGCGCGTCCCCCGCGTACTTCGCGAACGCCCCCGACGAGACGGCCCGTATGCCGAGAGCGGCGGCGATGGTGACCGCCGCCGCTCCCAGCGCGTACAGCCGCACGCGCAACGCCCGTATGCCGTTCAATCGCCGAGCTTCCGGAACAGCCCCTCCTGCACCACCGACACCAGCAACTGCCCGTCCCGGTCGTAGATCCGGCCCCTGGCCAGACCCCGCCCGCCGGTCGCGATCGGGGACTCCTGGTCGTACAGGAACCACTCGTCGGCCCGGAACGGCCGGTGGAACCACATCGCGTGGTCCAGCGACGCGATGTCGAAGTTGCGCGATCCCCACAGGGGCTCCACCGGCAGCCGCACCGCGTCCAGCAGCGTCGTGTCGCTCGCGTACGCCAGCGCGCACGTGTGGACGAGCTGGTCGTCGCCCAGCGGGCCCACCGCGCGCATCCACACCGCGCTGCGCGGCTCCGCGCCCTCGATCTCCTCGCGCGTCCAGCGCAGCCCGTCCACGTAGCGGATGTCGAAGGGCTGGCGGCGGGCGATGCGCTCCAGGGCCTCCGGCAGCGCGCCCAGGTGGTCGCGGATCTCGTCGGCGACCGTGGGCAGCGACTCCGGCGCGGGGACCTCGCGGCGCGGCGGCAGCTGGTGCTCGATGCCGCCCTCCTCCGGCTTGTGGAAGGAGGCCGTCAGGTTGAAGATCGTGCGGCCCTGCTGGACCGCCGTCACCCGGCGCGTGGTGAAGGAACGGCCGTCCCGCACCCGCTCCACCTGGTAGACGATCGGCACGCCGGGGCGGCCGGGCCGCAGGAAGTACGCGTGCAGGGAGTGCACCGGGCGGTCCCCGTCCGTGGTGCGCCCCGCCGCGACCAGCGCCTGGCCCGCGACCTGCCCGCCGAACACCCGCTGGAGGTGCTCCTGCGGGCTGCGGCCACGGAAGATGTTGACCTCGATCTGCTCCAGGTCGAGCAGATCGACGAGTCTCTCGGCCGGATTCGTCATGTCGTTCCCCTGGTTCTCGTAGGCGTTAGAGCTGACCGACGGACGTGACGCGGACGACCGCCCGCGCCTCCTCGTCCGAGGCCGCCAGATCGACCTCGGCGCTGATGCCCCAGTCATGGTCGCCCGCCGGGTCCGCGAAGGTCTGGCGGACCCGCCACAGCCCGTGCGCCGCGTCCTCCTCGATCATCAGGAGCTTGGGGCCGCGCGCGTCCGGGCCCGTGCCCAGGTCCTCGTGCTCGTCCCAGTACGCGTCCATCGCCTCGCCCCACGCGTCCTCGTCCCAGCCGGACTCCGCGTCCAGCTCGCCGAGCGCGCGGACGTGGTCCAGCGCGGCCAGCTCGACGCGGCGGAACATGGCGTTGCGTACGAGGACCCGGAAGGCGCGCGCGTTCGCGGTGACCGGCTTGACCTGGTCGGCCTTCTCCTGCGCCTGCTCGGCCGTCTCGACCTCGGGGTTCGCCAGCTGCTCCCACTCGTCCAGGAGCGAGGAGTCGACCTGACGGACCAGCTCGCCGAGCCAGGCGATCAGGTCCTGGAGGTCCTCCGACTTGAGGTCGTCGGGGATGGTGTGCTCCAGCGCCTTGTACGCGCCCGCCAGGTAGCGCAGCACGATGCCCTCGGTGCGCGCCAGCTCGTAGTGCGAGGTGAACTCCGCGAAGGTCATGGCCCGTTCGTACATGTCACGGATGACCGACTTCGGCGACACGGGATGGTCGCCGACCCACGGGTGGCTCTTCTTGTACACGTTGTACGCGTGCCACAGCAGCTCTTCGAGGGGCTTGGGGTACGACACCTCCTGGAGGAGTTCCATCCGCTCCTCGTACTCGATGCCGTCCGCCTTCATCTGTCCGACGGCCTCGCCGCGCGCCTTGTTCTGTTGCGCGCCCAGGATCTGCCGGGGGTCGTCGAGCGTGGACTCCACGACGGACACCATGTCGAGCGCGTACGAGGGCGACTCGGGGTCCAGCAGGTCGAAGGCGGCGAGGGCGAAGGTCGACAGCGGCTGGTTGAGGGCGAAGTCCTGCTGGAGATCGACCGTCAGCCGTACGATCCGCCCCTCGGCGTCCGGCGTGTCCAGCTGCTCCACCACACCGCCGTCGAGCAGCGAGCGGTAGATCGCGATGGCGCGGCGGATGTGCCTCAGCTGCGCCTTGCGCGGCTCGTGGTTGTCCTCCAGGAGGTGGCGCATGGCGTCGAAGGCGTTGCCGGGGCGCGCGATGATCGACAGCAGCATCGTGTGCGTGACCTTGAAACGGCTGGTCAGCGGCTCGGGGTCGGAGGTGATCAGCTTGTCGAAGGTGGACTCCGACCAGGCGATGAAGCCCTCAGGAGCCTTCTTGCGGACCACCTTGCGGCGCTTCTTCGGGTCGTCGCCCGCCTTCGCGAGCGCCTTCTCGTTCTCCACGACGTGCTCGGGAGCCTGCGCCACGACGAAGCCCGCCGTGTCGAACCCGGCCCGGCCCGCGCGCCCCGCGATCTGGTGGAACTCCCGGGCCCGCAGCGTGCGCACCCGCGTGCCGTCGTACTTCGTGAGCGCCGTGAACAGCACCGTGCGGATCGGCACGTTGACGCCGACGCCGAGCGTGTCCGTACCGCAGATGACCTTCAGCAGACCGGCCTGCGCCAGCTTCTCCACCAGGCGGCGGTACTTGGGCAGCATGCCCGCGTGGTGCACGCCGATGCCGTGGCGGACGTACCGCGAGAGGTTCTGGCCGAACTTGGTGGTGAAGCGGAAGTTGCCGATCAGGTCGGCGATCTTCTCCTTCTCCTCCTTGGAGCACATGTTGATGCTCATCAGCGACTGCGCCCGCTCGACGGCCGCCGCCTGCGTGAAGTGCACGATGTAGACGGGCGACTGCCGGGTGTCGAGCAGCTCGGTGAGCGTCTCGGTGATGGGCGTCATCCGGTACTCGTACGACAGGGGGACGGGACGCGTCGCGGAGCGCACGACCGCCGTCGGGCGGCCCGTCCTGCGCGTCAGGTCCTTCTCGAACATCGCGACGTCGCCGAGCGTCGCCGACATCAGGATGAACTGTGCCTGCGGGAGCTCCAGGATCGGGATCTGCCAGGCCCAGCCCCGGTCCGCCTCCGCGTAGAAGTGGAACTCGTCCATCACGACCTGGCCGATGTCGGCGTACTTCCCGTCGCGCAGCGCGATCGAGGCCAGGATCTCGGCGGTGCAGGCGATGACCGGGGCGTCCGCGTTCACCGAGGCGTCGCCGGTCAGCATGCCGACGTTCTCGGTGCCGAACAGCTTGCAGAGGTCGAAGAACTTCTCCGAGACGAGAGCCTTGATCGGAGCCGTGTAGAAGGTGACCTTGTCCTGGGCCAGTGCCGTGAAGTGCGCACCCGCCGCGACCAGGCTCTTTCCGGAGCCGGTGGGCGTGGACAAGATCACATTCGCGCCGGTGACCACCTCCATCAGCGCCTCTTCCTGCGCCGGGTAGAGGGCGATGCCCTGGCCCTCGGCCCAGGTCGAGAAAGCCTCGAAGAGGGTGTCGGGGTCGGCGTTCGGCGGGAGCTGATCGATAAGGGTCACGCCCCCATCTTGCCTGGCGCGGGTACGGATCGGGCAACCGGAGGGTCCGTACAAGATCATCCCGGATAGGGTGACGGGTCAGCCCATCGGCGGCCCGTGCTCAACTCGGCCGCGCCAGGGAAGAGATGGGGGCACGGACAGCAAATGGGGCGGGTACGACCATGATGGGACCGGCGCACTCACTGTCGGGAGCGGCAGCCTGGCTCGGGGTGGGAGCCGCGGCAGCAGCGGCGGGCCACGCCATGCCCTGGCCGGTGCTCGTCGTCGGCGCACTGATCTGCGCGGGGGCGGCGCTCGCCCCCGACCTCGACCACAAGTCGGCGACCATCTCGCGGGCCTTCGGGCCGGTCTCCCGGCTGCTCTGCGAGATCGTCGACAAGCTGTCGTACGCCGTCTACAAGGCGACCCGCACCCGGCACGACCCGCGCCGCACCGGCGGTCACCGCACCCTCACCCACACCTGGGTGTGGGCGGTGGCGATCGGCGGGGGCTGCTCGGCGGCGGCGGTGTTCGGCGGGCGCTGGGCGGTCCTGGCGATCCTCTTCGTGCACCTCGTCCTCGCGGTGGAGGGCCTGCTGTGGCGGGCCGCGCGGGTCTCCAGCGACGTACTGGTGTGGCTGCTGGGCGCGACGAGCGCCTGGATCCTGGCCGGAGTGCTCGACAAGCCGGGCAACGGCGCGAGCTGGCTGTTCGAGGCCCCCGGCCAGGAGTACCTGTGGCTGGGCCTGCCGATCGTCCTCGGGGCGCTCGTGCACGACATCGGCGACGCGCTGACGGTGTCGGGCTGCCCGATCCTGTGGCCGATCCCGATCGCGGGCAAGCGCTGGTACCCGCTGGGACCGCCCAAGGTGATGCGCTTCAGGGCCGGGAGCTGGGTGGAGCTGAAGGTGCTGATGCCGGTGTTCATGCTGGCCGGGGGAGTGGGCGGGGCGGCGGCGCTGGGGTTCATCTGACGCGTACGGGATAGGGGCGGTCCGCAGGGGTGCGGACCGCCTCTTTTCGCATGTCAGGGGCGGGTGTACGTTCGGGTCAGTGCACCTTCCACGAAAGGCAGTGACACGTGTCAACAGCTGAAGCGCCCGCCGCCGGGCAGCTCGTCGTCGAGACCACGGCGGGCGCCCTGCGCGGCACCGTCCGCCACGAGAGCCGTGCCTGGCTCGGCGTCCCGTTCGCGCAGCCGCCGGTGGGCGGGCTGAAGTGGCGTGCGCCGCAGCCGGTCCGGCCGTGGGAGGGCGTGCGCGAGGCGACGCAGTACGGTCCCGCCGCCGTGCAGCTCTCCCGCTTCGACCCGACGGCACCCCCGTACGACAGGGACAGCGAGGACTGCCTCTACCTCAACGTCTTCGCCCCGGCCGCGCCCGCCGCCTCCCCGCGTCCGGTCCTGGTCTGGATCCACGGCGGCGGCTTCGTCTTCGGCACCGGCGCGGACTACGACGGCTCGGTCCTGGCGGAGCGCGGCGACGTGATCGTCGTGACCCTGAACTACCGGCTCAGCTCCTGGGGCTTCCTGCACCTCGCGGGCGTCGACCCGTCGGTCGCCGACTCCAACGTGGGCGTACGGGACCAGGTCGCGGCCCTGGAATGGGTGCGCGACAACATCGCGGCCTTCGGCGGCGACCCGTCGCGCGTGACGATCGTCGGCGAGTCGGCGGGCGGCATGAGCGTCGGCACCCTCCTCGGCGTCCCCGCCGCACGCGGGCTCTTCCACGGTGCGGCCCTGCTCAGCGGGAGCGCCGCCGAACAGCAGGACGCCCGGACCGGTACGGCCGCCGCGAAGGCGCTCCTTGCCCGGCTGGGCATCCCGGAGACGGAACCGGGCCGCATCCGGGACGTGCCCGTCGCCGAACTGCGCGCGGCCACCGAGGAGTTGGCCCATGCGGGAGGCCACGACGGCAAGCAGGGCATCCCGTTCGTGCCGGTCGTCGACGGCGACTACATCCCGTACGTACCCCTCGCCGCCGTCGCGGACGGCGCGGTGACGGACGTGCCGCTGCTCGTGGCGTACTGCCGCGACGAGATGGCCGTCTTCACGTTCATGGGCGACGACAACCCGATCACCCGGTCCCTGGAGTCGGCCGTCGGCCCGGAAGCCTGGGCACAACTGCTGCGCCGCTACGCGGAGTTCGAGCCGGAGGGGGCGGCCGTCGGCGGCAACGCCCGCAAGACGCTGCTGGGCGACGCGATGTTCGTGATGCCGTCGGTGCGGGTCGCCGAGGCGCAGGTGCGGGCGGGCGGCCGGGTGTGGATGCACCGCTTCGACCACCAGCCGCCCATGGAGCCGTACAACCTGCTCGGCCCCACGCACGCGGCCGACATCCCGTGCCTGTGGAGCCGCGAACCGTCCTTCGACCTGTGCTCGCTGAGCGGTGAACCGGCGGACGGATTCATGGACATGGGCGAGGCGGACAAGGCGGCGTCGGCGGCGCTCCAGGACACGGTGCTGTCGCTGGTCCGCGAGGGGCGGCCTCGGCTTGTGGGTGGGCCGCAGTGGCCCGCGTACGACGAGAAGACGCGTCCGCAGATGCTGATCAAGGCGGAACCCGAGCTGGCGAACGACCCGACGGGGGCGCGGCGCGTGGCGTGGGACGGGCTCGGGGTGTGAACTGACGGTGCGTGGAGCGGGCTTGGGGGTCTGAGCCGACGGGGCGTCGCCCGGCGTCCGTCGGCCAGGCGATGGGCGGGCCTGTGGGCCCCCGAGGGGGTGAGTGGATCACCCGCTGACGTTACGGTGGGCCGGGCCCGGTCCCCGGTCCACCGTTTTCGCGCTCCCAGGAGGTCCCGGCCGATGCCCGCCCCGTATCCGATCCTCGAACCGTACGACCACGGCATGCTCGACGTCGGCGACGGCAACCGCATCCGCTGGGAGGTCTCCGGCAACCCCGAAGGCAAGCCCGCCGTCGTCGTGCACGGCGGCCCCGGCAGCGGCAGCAGTCCCAGAAACCGTAAGCTCTTCGACCCCGACCGCTACCGCCTCGTCCTCTTCGACCAGCGCGGTTGCGGGCGCAGTACCCCGCATGTCGCGGACCCGGCGACGAGCATGGAGTTCAACACGACTCCGCATCTCGTCGCCGACATGGAGAAGCTCCGTCAACACCTCGGTGTGGAGAGGTGGTTGCTCTTCGGCGGGTCGTGGGGCTCGACGCTGATCCTCGCGTACGCACAGGCGTTCCCGGAGCGCGTCAGTGAGATCGTCCTCGCCGGTGTGACGACCACCCGGCGCTCGGAGACCGCGTGGCTGTACGGGGGAGCGGGACGCTTCTTCCCCGAGGCGCACGCCCGGTTCCGGGCGCAGATCCCGGAGGGCGAGCGGGACGACCTGGTGGCCGCCTACGCGCGGCGGGCGTCGAGCACCGATCCGGCCGTACGGGACAAGGCCGTCGCGGACTGGTGCGCGTGGGAGGACGCGGTGCTCGGCCTCGAACCCGTGGTGCAGACGTCGGCTCCGTACAGCGACCGTCCCGACGAGGGCCGGATCTCGCTGGTGCGCATCGCCTCGCACTACTTCGCCAACGGTGCGTGGCTGGAGGAGGGTGAACTGCTGCGTGGGGCAGGCAAGCTGGCGGGGATTCCGGGAGTGCTGATCCAGGGACGCCACGACCTGGCGGGCCCGCCGAACACGGCATGGGAGCTGGCGCAGGCGTGGCCGGGGTCGGAGCTGCGGATCTTCGACGACTCGGGGCACATGGGCGGGACGGGAATGAAGGCGGCGCTGGCGGAGGCGCTGGAGAGGTTCGCGGGGGAGTAGGGAGGTGCGGGAATGCGGTGCGGGAATTCCCGTGGAAAACACGCCCTTCCGGAATTCCCCGAGTTTCGGAGCCTCTTCACCCGAACGGCGCAGCGCGCCGTTCGGGTGGCGTGCTCCGGGAGGCCCCGGGCGGTGAAATGCGCGCCTGTGCAAGCCGTTGTGGGGAGAAATTCAGGCGTGAAATCCTCGGCACGTCGACTCGCCAAGTGCAGTGACGAACCGAGGGAGTTGTCGTGTCCGGAAAAGCAAGAAACGAGGGAGACCGGAGCCGTTCGGCGAAGGGGTGGAGCACGGCGCTGCGGCGGGCCGGACCCGTCGTCGCCGGGGCGCTCCTCCTGGTGGCCGTACTGCCGTCCAGCGCCGGGGCGGCGGGGGGCCAGCTCACCTTCAGCCGCAATGACGGATCCGTGGACGGGTTGATCGCGCCACCCAATGACGTGTGTCTTCCGCTGAGTGGCGGTGCGGCCCACCTCAGCAACGACACGGACGCCACGGCCTTCGTCTTCCTGGACGGAGGGTGCGGCCAGCTCGCGTCGATCGTCGGGGTCGGTGCGACCTGGGACCAGTACAACCCGCCGCCGCAGCCCGCGTACAGCGTGCGGTTCGGGTCGTCGGGCTGAATTTCCCGCGAGGCTCCTCGCAACGCACGGAGGCAAGGATGAAACGCAGACTGTCCCTGATGTTCGCGACGCTGGCGGTCGGTGCCATGGCGCTGGCGGCTCCGGCGAGTGCGCAGATTCGCGGCGCCGACGACTGGCACCTGAATCCCGCCGGTGTCTTCCAGAGCGAGTACGACTGCATGGTGGCCGGAAGCACCGGATATCTCGGGGGTGCCTGGAAGGAATACAGATGCGAGTACGTGGGAATCGGCTGGCGGATGTGGATCCGCACCGAGCCGTAAACCGCAGCGAGTCGCCCACCCGTACCGAGTCGCCCACCCGTACCGAGGCGCACACCCGCGTCGCGTCGCATATCCGCACCGCGTCGCCCACCCGCTCTGCGTCGTAAGGCGGCACACGGCCGGTCCGAGGGCAGGGAAAGCCCCAGGACCGGCCGTTGGCCTACCCGTGCCACGACCTCCACAGCGCCGCGTACGCCCCCTCCGCCGCCACCAGCTCGTCGTGGCTGCCGAGTTCCGCGATCCGGCCGTCCTCGACCACCGCGATCACGTCCGCGTCGTGCGCCGTGTGCAGCCGGTGCGCGATGGCGATCACCGTGCGGCCCTCCAGTACCCGGGCGAGCGACCGCTCCAAGTGCCGTGCCGCACGCGGGTCGAGCAGCGACGTCGCCTCGTCGAGTACGAGCGTGTGCGGGTCCGCGAGGACCAGCCGGGCCAGCGCGATCTGCTGCGCCTGTGCCGGAGTGAGGGCGAAACCACCCGAGCCGACCTCCGTGTCCAGCCCCTCCGGCAGTCCGCGCGCCCACTCGTCCGCGTCCACCGCGCCGAGTGCCGCCCACAGTTCGGCGTCCTCGGCGGCGGTGCGGGCCAGCCGCAGATTGTCGCGCAGTGAGCCCACGAAGACGTGGTGCTCCTGGTTGACCAGCGCCACGTGCGAACGCACCCGCTCCGCCTGCATGCGCGACAACTCGGCGCCGCCCAGGGTGAGTTCACCCGTGCGCGGGGCGTAGATGCCCGCCATCAGGCGGCCCAGCGTCGACTTGCCCGCCCCCGAGGGGCCGACCAGGGCGACCCGGGTGCCCGGAGCCACGTCCAGCGACACCTGGTGCAGGACGTCGACGCCCTCCCGGTAACCGAAGTTCACCTCGTCCGAGCGGAGCCTGCGGCCGTCCGGCGTCACCGTCTCGTCGCCCGCATCCGGCTCGATGTCGTGCACGCCCACCAGCCGGGCCAACGACACCTGGGCGACCTGGAGTTCGTCGTACCAGCGCAGGATCAGGTTGACCGGGTCGACCAGCATCTGCGCGAGCAGCGCGCCCGTCGTCAGCTGACCCACCGTCAACCAGCCCTGGAGCACGAAGACTCCGCCGATGACGACGGACGAGCACAGGATGGTGACGTGCGTGGCGTTGATGACCGGGAAGAGGACCGTGCGCAGCCACAGGGTGTAGTTCTCCCAGGCGGTCCACTCCTTGACCCGCTTGTCGGACAGGGCCACCCGCCGGTCCCCGAGGCGGTGCGCCTCGATGGTGCGGCCCGCGTCGACCGTCTCGGTGAGGATCGCCGCGACCGCCGCGTACCCCGCCGCCTCCGAGCGGTACGCCGAGGCCGCCCGCTGGAAGTACCAGCGGCAGCCGATGATCAGGACCGGGAGTGCCACCAGCACGGCGAGCGCCAGCGGCGGTGCGGTCACCGTCAGACCGGCGATCAGCAGCACCGCCCACACCACGCCGATCGCGAGCTGCGGCACGGCCTCCCGCATCGCGTTCGCGAGCCGGTCGATGTCCGTGGTGATGCGGGACAGCAGGTCACCTGTGCCCGCCCGCTCCAGCACGCCCGGCGGCAGGCCGACGGAGCGGACGAGGAAGTCCTCGCGCAGGTCCGCGAGCATGCGCTCGCCGAGCATCGCGCCGTTGATCCTGGTCTGCCGTACGAAGAACGCCTGGATCAGCAGCGCTGCGGCGAACAGGCCCGCCGTGCGCTCCAGATGGAGTTCCTTCGCGTTCGCCGTCAGGTCCTCGATGATGCCGCCGAGCAGGTACGGGCCCGCCATCGAGGCGATCACCGCGAGGGTGTTGAAGCCGACCAGCGCGGCGAAGGACGTGCGGTGGCGGCGCAGCAGGCCCTTCACGTACCCGCGTACGGTCGCCGGGCTGCCCACCGGCAGCGTGGTCGCCGACTCGGGGGCCGCCGGGTCGTAGTCCGGGGGAGCCACCCCGATCCGGGGCGCTCCCTTGGTCGTGGCGCCCTGGGAGGTCGTGGCGCTCATGCCGATTCCTCGATCTCTTCGCGTGCGTTCTTCTCGCGTGCTGTCAGGGCGTGTATCCGAGCGCCCGCTTCCGCGCCCGTGCCCGCTTCCGTGCTCGCTTCCGCGCCCGCGCCCGCTTCCGTCTCGTCGTCCGTCTCGCGCGTGACGACCGCCCGGTAGCGCGGCTCGGTGTGCAGCAGTTCGCGGTGCTCGCCGACCGCCGCCACCTCGCCGTCGTGCACGAACACCACGCGTTCCGCTTGGTCGAGCAGCAGCGGGGAAGAGGCCAGGACCACGGTCGTACGACCGGACCTGAGCCGGGAGACACCCGCTGCCACCCGGGCTTCGGTGTGCGAGTCGACGGCTGACGTCGGCTCGTCCAGTACCAGTACCTCCGGATCCGTCACCAACGACCGTGCCAGCGCCAGGCGTTGGCGCTGTCCGCCGGAGAGCGACCGGCCGCGCTCGGTGATCCGCGTCTCCATCGGGTCGCCGTCGCCGGTGACCGACGCCTGCGCGAGGGCGGCCAGCACGTCCGTGCACTGCGCCGCCGCGAGGGCGTCCTCGGCGGACACCTTCCCCGACGCCGGTACGTCGAGCAGCTCGCGCAGCGTGCCCGACAGCAGCACCGGGTCCTTGTCCTGCACGAGGACACTGGCGCGCGCGGCCGCCAGGGGAAGCTCGTCCAGGGCGACGCCGCCCAGCCGGACGGAAGCGACCTTCTCGGTGGCCTCCTCGGCTTCCTCGGCCTCCTCCTCCGCGCCCGCCGGATGTCCGCCGAGCCGCTCCGCGAGCCGCCCCGCCAGGTCAGGGTCCCCGCACACCACGGCCGTGAACACGCCCGAGGGGGCGAGCAGCCCGGTCACCGGGTCGTACAGGTCGCCTGTCGGGTACTGCGCGGCCTCCTGCCCGTCGCCGGGCGCGGTGCGGCGCAGGGCCAGCACGCGGGCGGCCCGCTTGGCGGACGGCTTGGAGAAGGAGTACGCCATCGCGATCTCCTCGAAGTGCCGCAGCGGGTACATCAAAAGGGTCACCGCGCTGTACACGGTGACCAGTTCGCCGACCGTCACCGTGCCCTGCCGCGCGAGCGTCGCCCCGTACCAGACGACGGCGACGAGCAGCAGACCCGGCAGCAGCACCTGGACGGCGGCGATCAGCGCCCACATCCGGGCACTGCGCACGGCCGCCTTCCTGACCTCCTGCGAAGCCTCGCGGTAGCGCCCGAGGAACAGCTCCTCGCCGCCGATGCCGCGCAGCACGCGCAGGCCGGCGACCGTGTCGGACGCCAACTCCGTCGCCTTGCCCGCCTTTTCGCGCTGTACGTCGGCGCGTGCGGTGGCCTTGGGGAGCAGCGGCAGCACGGCGAGCGCCAGTGCGGGGACGCCGATCGCGACGACCACGCCGAGCGCGGGCTGGTAGATCACCAGGCCCACGCAGACGACGATCAGCGCGAGAACGGCCGCCGCGAACCGCGACAGCGCCTCGACGAACCATCCGATCTTCTCGACGTCGCCCGTGGAAACGGCCACGACTTCGCCCGCCGCGACCCGCCGGGTCAGCGCGGCGCCCAGTTCGGCGGTCCTGCGCGCCAGCAACTGCTGGACGCGGGCGGCGGCCGTGATCCAGTTCGTGACCGCCACCCGGTGCAGCATGGTGTCGCCGAGCGCGAGGGCCACACCCATGAGCAGCAGGAGCCCCGCACCCAGGGCGAGCCGCGTGCCGGACCGGTCGACGACCGCCTGCACGGCCACCCCCACGCCCAGCGGCAGACCCGCCACGCCGAGCTGGTGCAGTACGCCCCAGCCCATGGCCTTCAGCTGCCCGCCGAGCTGGCTGCGCCCCAGCCACAGCAGGAAACGGCCCCCGGAGCGAACGTCGGGGTCGCCGGGGTCTTGATACGGAAGATCCTTGATGTGCATGAATTCCTACGGGTCGATGCGCGCCGACACGGACGGGAGAGCGGACAGGGGCGACAGGAAGCGGAAGCGGTCCGACATCGCGTACCGCGTGCCGCAAACCGTGCAAGGTTCGCGCTTTTCGCCGGCCCGGGGCAATTGATTTATGCGCAGGCCCCCACAGAACCCGCCATTTTCCATGCGTCGCCCCCGGCCGGGTCTGGTGTTCCCGTCCGTCCCGCGATTCACTCCTGTCGCATGAGACAACGAAGGATCATGTCCGTGCTCAGCGGTCTGGTGCTGGCCGCCGGAACGCTTCTCGGTGCCTCCCCGGCCACCGCCGCCCCCGGCCCGGTGCCGCCCCCGGAGTTCGGCAACGACTGGCACGACCCGCTGACCGCCGCCCCGCCCGTGGTCAAGCCGCACACCAGGTCCTGCGCCGTGACCCTCGGCGAGGCCCAGTTCCGCGACTTCACCCCGTACAAGGGGAGTTACACCCCGCCGGAGAAGTGCGGCGGGAGCTGGAGCAAGGTGGTGCTGCGCCTCGAAGGCAAGGTCAAGGGCCGTCAGTACGACCGTCTGGGCTACGTCCACGTCGGCGGCGTCGAAGTGCTGCGCACGTCCACTCCGCAGCCCTCCCCGGACGGCATCACCTGGTCGGTGGAGAAGGACGTCACCCGCTACAGCGACACCTTCCGCCGTACGCAGGACGTCGAGATGCTCATCGGCAACGTCGTCAACGAGACGTACACCGGCGTCATCGACGTCAAGGCCACGCTCACCTTCTACGCCGCCGAGGGGCGGACCAAGCCCGCCGACACCCCCGACCGCGTCCTCACCCTCAACGACAACTCCCTTCTCACGCCCCGCAACGCACGGCGCATCCTCGCCGAGGTGTACGCGACCGGCTCCGGCGGCGGCTGCGAGGAGTACTGGTACCTGTCGGTGCCCGAGAAGGCCCCGTACTCCTGCACGTCGGCGGGCGGCCCCTACCGCGAGGTCCAGCTCAAGGTCGACGGGAAGCTGGCCGGAATCGCCGCGCCGTTCCCGACCGTGTGGACCGGCGGCTGGTCCAACCCCTTCCTCTGGTACGTCGTCCCGGGCCCCCGCGCGCTCGACGTCTTGCCCATCCAGTACGACCTGACCCCCTTCGCCGGACTCCTCAACGACGGCCGCCCGCACCGGATCGAGGTCGGCGTCGTCGGCGTCCCGGCCGGGCAGGCGGGCTGGAGCCACCCGGTGAACGTCCTCGTCTGGCAGGACCACGGCAGCCGCGTCGTCACCGGCGGCCTCACCCGCCACACCGAGTCCGCGCCCGTCAACTCCACGACGTACACGCCTGGTTCGGAGCACCGTCTGGACACGCGCGGCGGCCACGCACTGACCGTCGAGGGATACGTGAACACCTCGCGGGGCCGCGTCGATACCCGCGTCACGCGCACCCTGGCGAACACCTCCGTACACCGCTGGACCGAGGGCGAGAGCCTGGACGCGCTCCAGGGCGAGTGGACGGACGACGAGACGGTGACGGTGCGCGGCAAGCACGGGCCGGCGCGCGCCACCGAGGCGAAGCGCACGTACACGATGGACGGCACGACCACGCTCGGCGCGGGCGACCGGCTGCGCACGGTCCTGACCCTCGGCGACAAGGCGGACACGACGGCCTTCACGAACGGGCGGCGCACCGGTTCCACCCGGCTCGACCACGTCTACCGGGGCGACGCCACGTACACCGCGAACGTCCCGCGCGACCAGCGGCACGCCGTCGCCACCACGGGCGAGCGCTACCGCCTGTACGGCTCCGACGGCACCTGCCACGACCGCACCGTGGAGACGGTGCAGGGGACGCTGGTCAAGGACCGCACGCGCTGCTGACCGGTGGGTGAGGAGCGGGGGCGGGGGTGGGCCCCACCCCCGCTCACTTCCTCATGCCTTCGGCTTCTCCGAGTCCACGCCCGGCCGGGCCTTGCGCCACTCGCCCCGGGTGAAGTCGGGGATCTGCTGCGGCGCGCCCCTGCCGCGAATCGACAGATGGCTCAGCGGCACCGGCGCCGTCCAGGTGGCCGCGTCGTACACGTCGAAGTCGGGGACAAGCCCGAGCTGCATGCACTGCACCAGCCGGAACAGCATCAGGTAGTCCATGCCGCCGTGGCCGCCCGGCGGGTTGGCGTGTTCCTTCCACAGCCAGTGGTCCCACTGGGCGTACTTCGTGAAGTCGTCCCACTGGTCGTTGGTGTTGGCGGGCTCCAGGTAGATGCGCGGCGGGTAGTCCTCGAACACGCCGAGGGTGCCGCCGAGGCTGTTGATCCTGCTGTACGGGTGCGGGGTCGACACGTCGTGTTCGAGCCGGATGACGCGGCCCTTGGCGGTCTGGATCAGGCTGATCGTACGGTCGCTCTCGATGTACGACTCCTTCCAGCTCGGGTCGCCCGGCGGCATGTGCTTCTTGCGGTACTCGGCCAGGCCCAGCGCGGGGGAGCCGACGCTGACCATGCTCACCGCGCGGTCGCCCCGGTTGACGTCCATGTAGTTGCCGACCGGGCCGAAGCCGTGGTTGGGGTAGAGGTCGCCGCGCAGCCGGGTGTGCCACAGGCGGCGCCACGGGCCCTCGTAGTAGTCGGGGTCGAACATCAGTCCGCGCAGGTCGTGGTTGTACGCGCCCGCGCCGTGCAGCAGATCGCCGAACAGGCCCGCGTGCGCCATCCGCAGGACGCGCATCTCGTTCCTGCCGTAACAGCAGTTCTCCAGCTGGATGCAGTGGCGTCGGGTGCGTTCGGAGGTGTTGACCAGGTCCCAGATCTCGTCCATGCGCATGGCGAGCGGACACTCCACGCCGACGTGCTTGCCGTTGAGCATGGCGGTCTTGCACATCTCGTAGTGGAAGTCCCACGGGGTGGCGACGTACACGAAGTCGATGTCGCCGCGCTTGCAGAGGTTCTTGTAGTCGTCCTCGTTCTTCGTGTAGATCGCGGGGGCGGGCTGACCTGCCTTGACGACCTTCGCGGCGGCCTTCTCCGCCTTGGCGCGGACCGGGTCGCAGACGGCGACGACCTTGACGTTCGGCAGGGCGAGGAACAGGTCGATCATGCCGTCGCCGCGGTTGCCGAGGCCGATCATGCCGACGCGGACGGTGGAGCGGCGTTCGAAGGGGACGTTCGCCATGGTCTTGCCCTGGCGGCGGGGAGCCTCGTCGAACCCCGCTCTCGCGTCGGCGGCCGAGGGCCCCGCCGCGCCGAGCACGCCGCCCGCGCCGAGGCCCAGACCGGCGCCGACCACTCCGGCGGTGCGCAGCGCGGAACGGCGGGTCACACCGTCGGGAGCCTCGCTGAAGTCGTCGTTTTCGTCAGGGGTCGGTGTCGCCTTGTCGTCGTACATCGGACCTCCGTGAAAGGGATCAGGTGCCGATCACCTTCACGGAGGGGAGGGCCGGGGCACAAGAGGCCCTAGGGCAAAGGGGGTTGGATTTACTCCCTCCGGTTGATGGATTCTTGCGCGGAGAGGTTTCGGGGCGCTGTCTCAGGGGCGGGTGGACCGCTCCAGATCCAGGAGTACGGAGCGGTACGGGCGGCCCGTCGCGTGGTCCATGCCGACCTCGCACATCCGGTTCGCGGAGAGGTACGCGTCGTACGCGCGCCGCCCCACCTCGGCGGCCTCCCGCGCGGTCGCCGACTCGGTCAGCTCCTGGTGCAGCATGCCCCGGTCGCCCGCGAACGCGCAGCACCGCAGGTCGTCGGGGACCACCACCTCGTCGGCGCACGCCTGGGCCACCTTCGTCAACTGTGCCTCGTCGCCCAGGTGCCGCATCGAGCAGGTGGGGTGCAGAACGGCGGAGGCCACCGTACGGTGGACGGTCAGCCCCGGCAGCAGCTCATCGGCCGCCCAGACGATCGAGTCCACGATGTCGAGCTCGGCGTGCAACTCCCGGTTCTCGTCGGTGAGATACGGCACCACTTCGTGCGCGATGCCCAGCGTGCAGGACGAGGCGTCGACGACGAGGGGGAGCTGCCCGCCCGCCGTCCAGCCCCAGGCGGCCTCGATGATCCGGTTGGCCATCACGGTGTTGCCCCGCTCGTACCCCTTGGAGTGCCAGATGGTGGCGCAGCAGGTGCCGCGTACGTCGGCGGGAATCCACACCGGTTTTCCGGCCCGCGCGGACACGGCGACGACGGCTTCCGGGAGGGAGGGGCCCGCGTAGCCGTCGGGGCTGCCGAAGATGCGGTTGACGCAGGCCGGGTAGTACACGGCGTGCGCACCGGGCCGGGAGGTGCGGGGGAGGGTGCGGGCGGCGGCGCCCGGGATCTCGGGGAGCCAGCGCGGGACGAGGTCGGGGCGCACCGCCTTGCGGGCCAGGCCCGTCACGGACGCCAGCAGCCGGTCGGAGATCTTGTCGCCCGCCGCCACGGCGAGGCGCGCCGAAGCCTCCACCGCCTTGAAGTGCTGCGCGGTGAGCGCCGCGACGCGCTCCTCGCGCGGTGAGTGCCTGCGGTGGCGGAAGTCCTTCATCAGCGCTCCGGTGTCGATGCCGACCGGGCAGGCGATCTTGCAGGTGGAGTCGCCCGCGCAGGTGTCCACGGCGTCGTACCCGTACGCGTCGAGGAGGTTCACGCCGACCGCCGAGTCGGCGGGCTGGCGCATCAACTCCCGGCGCAGCACGATGCGTTGGCGGGGCGTGGTCGTCAGGTCGCCACTGGGGCAGGTGGGTTCGCAGAAGCCGCACTCGATGCACGGGTCGGCCTCGGCCTCGATGCGGGGGATGGTCTTGAGGCCGCGCAGATGGGCTTCCGGGTCACGGTTGAGGACGATGCGCGGGGCGAGCACGGCGTCCGGGTCGATCAGCGCCTTGGTGCGCCACATCAGCTCCGTCGCCTGCGGGCCCCACTCCAGTTCCAGGAACGGGCTGATGTTCCGCCCGGTGGCGTGCTCCGCCTTGAGTGAGCCGTCGAAGCGCTCGACGGTCATCCGGCAGAAGTCGTCCATGAACTCCGCGTACCTGCGGACGTCGGCGGGCTCGCCCGCGTCGAAGGCGAGCAGGAAGTGCAGGTTGCCGTGGGCGGCATGCCCGGCGACGGCCGCGTCGAAGCCGTGTGCCTCCTGGAGTTCGAGGAGGGCCTCGCAGGCTTCGGCGAGGCGGGAGGGCGGTACCGCGAAGTCCTCGGTGATCAGCGTCGTACCGGACGGGCGGGCGCCGCCGACGGCCGTCACGAACGCCTTGCGGGCCTTCCAGTAGTTGCCGATGGTCTTCGCGTCGCGGGTGATCGCGTTGGTGACGGAGGGGACCGGTGCGACCAGTTCGAGGTTCTTCAGGACCTCGGCCGCCGCCCGCTCGTACTCCTCCTGCCCCGCCTCGTCCGGGGCACGGAATTCCACGAGGAGCGCGGTCGTCTCCTTCGGCAGGTCCGCCCAGTCCTGGGGCACGCCCGCCACGCTCACCGAGGCGCGCAGCGTGTTGCCGTCCATCAGCTCGACGGCCCGCGCGCCCGCCTCGTTGAACAGCGGCACGGCAGCGGCGGCGGCGGACAGCGTCGGGAAGAACAGCAGTGCGCAGGAGACGCTGCGGTCCAGCGGCAGCGTGTCGAAGACGACCTCCGAGATGAACCCGAAGGTGCCCTCGGAGCCCACCATCAGCCCGCGCAGGATCTGCACGGGCGTCGCACCGTCCAGGAACGCGTCGAGCCGGTAGCCGTTGGTGTTCTTGATCTCGTACTTGGCGCGAATGCGGCGGACCAGGTCGCCGTCGGCCTCGATCTCCCGCTTGATCGCCAACAGGCCCGCGCAGAGCCCCGGTTCGGCGTGCGCGAGGTCCTCGTCGGCCGTCGGGTCGCCGGTGTCGACGATCGTGCCGGACGGCAGGACGAAGGTGAGCGAGGCGAGGGTGCGGTAGCTGTTGCGGGTGGTGCCCGCGGCCATGCCCGAGGCGTTGTTGGCGACGACGCCGCCGAGCGTGCAGGCGATGGCGCTCGCCGGGTCGGGGCCCAGCACCCGGCCGTACCGGGCGAGTGAGGCATTGGCGCGGACGACCGTGGTGCCCGGCTGGATGCGGGCGCGGGCTCCGTCGTCGAGGACCTCGACGCCCGACCAGTGGCGGCGCACGTCCACCAGGATGTCCTCGCCCTGGGCCTGGCCGTTGAGCGAGGTCCCGGCGGCCCGGAACACCACCTCGCGGCCCTTGCCGTGCGCGTAGGAGAGGACCGCCGAGACGTCGTCGACGTCCTCGGCCACCACCACGACCTGCGGGACGTACCGGTACGGGCTGGCGTCCGTTGCGTACCGCACCAGGTCGGACACCTTCCACAGCACCTTGTCCGCGCCGAGCAGCGCCGTCAGGTCCCGGCGCAGCGGCGGTGGTGTGCCCTCCGCGAGGGCGGCGGGCACCCGGTCGGGGGCGGGGGCCCGCGCGGTGGTCGGGCGCAGGGCCTCCGGCTTCGGCTCCAGGAGCGGCATGAGGTCGGTCCTCTCACGGCTGCGGCGGTTCGACGGGGGCCGCGCGGTGGCTCAGCAGGGCTGCGGCGGGCCCCCGTCGACCAGGGTGGACAGCAGGCCGCCGAGAATCTTGCGCTCGTCGGCGGTCAATGGAGCCAGGATGTCCTCCACGGCGTCCCGGCGCGCGCTGCGCAGCGCGTCCAGGGTGTCGCGGCCTCCATCGGTGAGCTCGATGCGGATGACCCTGCGGTTGGCCGGGTCGGGCACGCGGCGCACCCTTCCCTGCTGCTCCAGGCCGTCCACCAGGGTCGTCACGGCGCGCGGCACGACCTCCAGGCTGCGGGCCAGGTCGGTCATGCGGGGGGCGGCGTCGTCGCGCAGCGAGAAACGGGAGACGACGCGCAGGAGGCGGGCCTGGCCGGGAGTGATGCCGATCGGCTCCAGCTGGCGCTTCTGGGCGCGGTGCAGGCGACGGGTCAGCCGCAGCAGCTGCTCGGCCAGCATTCCGTCATCCGAATGTGTGCTCATGCCGGGAACAATAACAGGACCCCGTGCATTGTGAGTATAGGTAACAATGAACTACGCTCGGAAAACCCCGAACCCGCACCCCCGAGGGAGCCCATGCACCCCGATCGACAGATGACCCCCGAAAAGCTCTGGACGCCCCCTGATCCCGAACCGGGCAACCAACAGCCGCCCGCCGAGGTCCGCCGCATCCTGCGCCTCTTCCGCCCCTACCGCCTGCGGCTCGCCCTGGTCGGCCTGCTCGTCGGCGCGTCCTCGCTGGTCGGCGTCGCCTCGCCGTTCCTGCTCCGCGAGATCCTCGACGTCGCCATCCCTCAGGGGCGTACGGGCCTGCTGACGCTGCTCGCCCTCGGCATGATCGTCACCGCCGTCGTCACCAGCGTCTTCGGTGTTCTGCAGACCTTGATATCGACCACGGTCGGCCAGCGCGTCATGCACGACCTGCGCACCGCCGTCTACACCCAGCTCCAGCGGATGCCCCTGGCCTTCTTCACCCGCACCCGCACGGGCGAGGTCCAGTCCCGCATCGCCAACGACATCGGCGGCATGCAGGCGACCGTCACCTCCACCGCGACCTCCCTGGTCTCCAACCTCACCGCGGTCGTGGCCACGGTCGTCGCGATGCTCGCCCTGGACTGGCGGCTCACGCTCGTCTCGCTGCTCCTGCTGCCGGTGTTCGTGTGGATCAGCCGCAAGGTCGGCCACGAACGTAAGAAGATCACCACGAAGCGCCAGAAGCAGATGGCCTCGATGTCCGCCACGGTCACCGAGTCCCTGTCGGTCAGCGGCATCCTGCTCGGGCGCACCATGGGCCGCTCCGACTCCCTCACCAAGAACTTCGCCGAGGAGTCCGAGCGCCTGGTCGACCTCGAAATCCGGTCCAACATGGCCGGACGCTGGCGGATGTCCACCATCGGCATCGTGATGGCCGCCATGCCCGCCGTCATCTACTGGGCCGCGGGCCTCACGATGAACGCCGGAGCGCCCGTCGTCTCCCTCGGCACGCTCGTCGCCTTCGTCTCCCTCCAGCAGGGCCTGCTGCGCCCCGCCGTGAGCCTGCTCTCGACGGGGGTGCAGATGCAGACCTCGCTCGCCCTCTTCCAGCGCATCTTCGAGTACCTCGACCTCCCCGTCGACATCACCGAGCGAGCGAACCCGGTCCGGCTGACCGCGCCCAAGGGCGAGGTCCGCTTCGAGAACGTCGACTTCGCCTACGACGAGAAGTCCGGTCCCACCCTCACCGGCATCGACGTCACGGTCCCCGCGGGCGGCAGCCTCGCCGTGGTCGGGCCCACCGGCTCCGGCAAGAGCACCCTGAGCTACCTGGTGCCCCGGCTGTACGACGTCACGGGCGGCCGCGTCACCCTCGACGGCACGGACGTCCGCGACCTGGACTTCGACTCGCTGGCCCGCGCGGTCGGCGTGGTCTCCCAGGAGACGTACCTCTTCCACGCCTCCGTCGCCGACAACCTGCGCTTCGCCAAGCCCGACGCCACCGACGACGAACTGCGCGCCGCCGCCGAAGCCGCCCAGATACACGACCACATCGCCTCGCTCCCCGACGGCTACGACACCCTCGTCGGTGAACGCGGCTACCGGTTCTCGGGCGGCGAGAAGCAGCGTCTGGCCATCGCCCGCACCATCCTGCGCGACCCGCCGGTCCTGATCCTGGACGAGGCGACCAGCGCCCTGGACACCCGCACCGAACACGCGGTGCAGCAGGCCATCGACAACCTCTCCGCGGGCCGCACCACGATCACCATCGCCCACCGCCTCTCCACCGTCCGCGACGCCGACCAGATCGTGGTCCTGGACGCGGGCCGCATACGGGAGCGGGGCACGCACGAGGAACTGCTCGCCCACGACGGCCGCTACGCCGCGCTGGTCCGCAGGGACGCCCGGCTGACCACCACGTCGTGAGCGCTGCCGCTTCCTCGTGAGCGCTGCCGCTTCCCGGGCGCATGCGACGGCGCCGCCCCTCCCCTGGGACGGGGGAGGAACGGCGCCGCGGCGGGACCTCGGTCAGACCATCCAGCCCAGGAAGTGGAAGAAGCCGGCGAGGAGGTCGGTGATGAGGTTCATGATCTGGGTTCTCCTTGTGCTGCGGCACCGGTGTGCCGCGTAACTCGTGCGTGTGTGGGACAGCACAACCACGGTCTGCAGCCCGCCGCTTGCGCACCGTAAGCATCGTGCGCCACAAGGGAGTTGAGCAAGGGAAGCCGGTACGATCACGCGTTCCAGCGAACACCCGATCCCCTGTTCGTGTGTTCCCTGCATGCACCCATCAGGCGGAGGTGACGGTCATTTGACCCCGCCTCCGGGTTAGCGTTCCGGTATGGAGTTCGAGTCCCCGCACGTCTCGCCCCCGCCCCCGCGCCGCAGACCGCGGCGGGGCAGGCTGATCCTGCTGGTGTGCACCCTCGCCGCGCTCGGCGCCGTCACGGTGGGAGTGGTGCTGTTCCTGGTGTGGACGAAGGACGGCCCAGGCCGCGCCACGTCCCTGACGATTCCCGAGGGCTGGCGGTCCTCGCAGGTGTACGCGGCGGTGGACAAGGCCGTCGGCGCGGCGCCCGGTACCGCGAAGAAGGCGGCGGCCTCCACGGACCTGGGACTTCCCGCCGCCGCCCAGGGCAACCCCGAGGGCTACCTCTTCCCGGCGACGTACCCCGTGAAGGACGGCACCACGGCCTCCAGCCTCCTCACCTACATGGTCAAGACGGCCGGGGAACGCCTCGGCGCGGGCCCCGAGGTGCGCCGCGACGTCGTGATCGCGAGCATCGTCCAGGCGGAGGCGGACACGGCGGACGACATGGGCAAGGTGGCCAGGGTCATCCAGAACCGGCTGGCCCGGGACATGCCCCTGCAGATGGACTCGACCCTCAACTACGCCATGAACCGCAGCACGCTGGACACCACGCACGAGGACACCCGGATCGACAGCCCGTACAACACGTACGAACGCAAGGGCCTGCCTCCGACACCGATCGGCAACCCGGGCCTGGAGGCCGTGCGGGCCACCCGCACGCCCCCGCCGGGCAACTGGCTGTACTTCGTCACGGTGAAACCCGGCGACACCCGCTTCACGGACGACTACGAGGTCCAGAAGCGCAACGTGGCCGAATTCAACAAGAACCGCCGGGGGCGGTAGACCCGCGCGCCCGTCTCCACCGAAGGTGGCGGCGCACCCGCGCGCCCTTCTCCGCCGAAGGCAGCGAAGCCGCGCGCCCCCCGTCACGTTCCGTCGCGACGCCCCGCCGTCACACCTCGGCCCCCACCCCCCTCACCACACGCAGCGCGCCCCGCACGGCCACCCGCCCCGCCCGGTTCGCCCCGATCGTGCTCGCCGAAGGCCCGTACCCCACCAGTTGGATCCTCGGGTCCCGCGCCACCTGCGTCCCCTCCATGCGGATCCCGCCCCCGGCCTCCCGCAGCCGCAGCGGTGCCAAGTGCTCGACCGCAGCCCGGAACCCGGTGGCCCACAGGATGACGTCCGCCTCGACCGGAGCCCGGCCGTCGTCCCACGCCACCCCCGTCTCCGTGATCCGGTCGAACATGGGCAGCCGCTCCAGCACGCCGCTCGCCCTGGCCTCCCGTATCGCGTCATTCACCGGAAGGTCCGTCACCGCGACCACGCTCTCCGGCGGCAGTCCCCGCCGCACCCGCTCCTCGACCCGCGCGACGGCGGCCCGTCCCCACTCCTGGTCGAACTCGGCCTCCCGGAAGACCGGAGGCCGCCGCGTCACCCAGGTCGTCTCCGCCGCGAACGGCGCGATCTCCATCAGGTGCTGCGTCCCCGACGCACCACCGCCCACCACCACGACCCGCTGCCCCGCGAACTCCTCCGGACCCGGGTAGTTCGCTGTGTGCAGCTGACGTCCCCGGAAGAGTTCCTGCCCCGGGTAGTGGGGCCAGAAGGGCCGGTCCCAGGTCCCGGTTCCGCTGATCAGCGCCCGCGCCTGCCACACCCCCGCCGACGTCTCGACCCGGAGCCGCCCGCCCTCGCCCTCCCGTACGGCTGCCACGTGAACCGGCCGGTGAACGTGCAGGTCAAAAGCCTTCTCGTACGCGGCGAAGTACTCCGGGATCACCTCCGACGAGGGGCGCGTGGGGTCGGCGTCCGTCAGCTCCATGCCCGGCAGCGCGTGCATGCCGTGAACCTTCGCGTACGTCAGCGAAGGCCACCGGAACTGCCAGGCCCCACCCGCCGCGGGGGCGTGGTCCAGGACCACGAAGTCCCGGTCGGGCACCAGCCCCGACCTGCGCAGATGGTAGGCGGCGGCCAGCCCCGCCTGCCCGGCGCCAATGACGACGACGTTCACGTCCCGCACCCCGAAGTTGTTCATGCTTCTACCAACGAGGTGAGGCTCGCAGATCTTCCCGCCGTACGGACCGCTGTAAGGACCGCCGTAAGGACCGCCGTGTGGGTCGCAGTACGGAAGCCCCCTACGGCGCGATCAGCCCCCGCCGCACCAGCTCCGGCCGCACCCCCATGGCACGCCTCCAAGGGCTCCAAGGGGAGATGAGGGCAGAACGTAGCCAGCACGCCAGGCCCCCGGTAAACAGCCGTCCCACGATCCGGATGCCCGATCCCACCAGACGGCCGTTTCCGGCCCTGATACGGGAACATGTCACCATGGCCGACACATTCACGACCCGCGTCCTGCACCTCATCACGGGCTCGACGGAAACCGTCATGGACCTGACCTCAGCCTGTGCCGACTTCCTCGCCGACGCCGCCTCCGGCCGCGACGGACTCCTCAACGTCTTCGTCCCGCACGCCACCGCCGGGATCGCCGTCCTCGAAACCGGCGCGGGCAGCGACGACGACCTCCTCGCCGCCCTCCGCACCCTCCTCCCCGCCGACGACCGCTGGCACCACCGCCACGGCACCCCCGGCCACGGCCGCGACCACGTTCTCCCGGCCCTGGTCCCCCCGCACGCCACCCTCCCGGTCGTCGCCGGTCAACTGGAGCTGGGCACATGGCAGTCGGTGTGCCTGGTCGACACGAACGTCGACAACCCGGAACGGAAGGTGCGGTTGAGCTTCCTCGGCTGAGGGTGCGCCGCCCCGCGGGGCGGCGGGCTGAGCCCCGAACAGGCCCTGACCGCGTACGACGAGGGCGGAGCCCTGCGCCGCGTGCACGGGAGTGCGCGCGCCACCGGGCTCCGCCGGGTGTGTGCTCGTCGGGGAGCTGCGGACGGTCAGCGGCCGCTCAGAGCGGGGAGCTGGCCGCACGAGCCGCTCGCGCACTGGCTCAGCCAGTTGGCGAAGTCAGCGTCGTACCTGTTGCCGATGGTGTTGCGGAGGAAGGTCTGGGCCGCCTCGTACTCACCCGCGCGGTAGTGGCCGAGCAGCGTGGCCACGTCGTTGGGGTGCGACTGGAGCATGTAGCGGACGGCGAGGTAGCCCCACTGGTAGATGCGGGTGGTGTCGGAGTTGGAGTAGGTGTTCTCGAAGAGCTGGCTGAGCGAGTACGTCTTCTTGCCCGCCTCCTCGATGGCCCTGTCGTAGGGGACGTCCCGGTACGAGTAGGAGAGGTACTCGGCGAAGCCCTCGACCCACATCACGGTCGCGGTGGTCTGCCCGGCCTGGAAGTCGCCGTGCATGTTGTAGCGGCCGTCGAGGTAGTGGGTGTACTCGTGGTTGAGGTTCCAGATCTGGAACGCGCCGTCCGAGGCGGCCTGTTCGTAGGCGATGAAGCGCGGCTGGTTGCCCTGGGCGGCGGGGTCGCCCTCCAGGTACATGCCGCCGTTGTTGGTGTCGATGCCGAAGATGATTCCGGCGTAGGTCCGGTAGTCGTTGCTGGAGTTGAAGGCGACGATCTCGATGTTGGTGTTGTTGTCGTCCTTGACCGGGCCGGGGTCCTTGACGACGTTGTGGAAGACCGGGTCCTGCTTGAGGACGCTCTCGCAGGTGGCCGCCAGCTCGGCGGCGGACAGCTCCTGGGCGAGGACCTTCGCGCTCGGGCCGCACGAGTGCTTGACCGTCAGGACGGCGTCCCGCACGCGGTTCTGGAGGTCGCAGGTGCCGTACTCGGCGCAGTTCGCCTTGTCGAACGCGTCGGTCATCCCGGCGACGGTGATCCACAGTGCGGCGGTGCGTCCGGTCATCTGGCTGCGGCCGAGCAGCTCCTTGACCAGCGGCTTGACGACGTCCTTCAGGTCGGCGTGCTGAAGGAAGCGGCCGATTTCGAGTCCGGCATTGCTGACCAGGTAGGACTTGTCGGTACCGAGCAGATCGTCGTGGGCGACGGCGAAGTCGCGCATGCCGGTGAGGACGCTCGGGTCCGCCTTCACCGCGGCCGCGAACTCCGGCAGCTGGTGGCCTCGGAACATGACGGTGTAGGTGTTGTTGACGGCCGCGACCATCCAGTAGAACTCGTCGTACGCCTTGTTGTAGTCCTTCTGGAGGCGCTTGACGACGTTCAGGAAGCGGATGTTCTCGCCGGAGCTGTCGATCAGGATGACCGCTTCGGCCAGGGTCTGGCCGTTGGCCTCGGTGACGTCGAAGGCGTGCGACGAGGCGAAGAAGGCGTCCAGGGCACCCTGGATGGCGCTCTTCAGGGCCGGGCCGTACTCGCCGACGGTGTCCGGCTGGTAGAACTGGACGAAGTATCCGGCGCGCAGGAACAGCACCAGCTGGCTCGCGAACGTGCTGTTGTCACCGGGGTAGTTGGCCGAGACGTCTCTCAGGGCGTTCGCCACCGTGACCATCTGTTCCTCGCGGAAGACGGCCTTGGCGTCTCCGCCGGTCACCTGGAACAGCGTGTTGACGCAGCCGACTTCCGACTTCTTGATCTGCTCGACCAGGGCCGCGCCGGTCCGTGAGGCGAAGTCACTGACGTTGCAGTCCGCAGCGGCCTTCTCCTGGACGAGGGCCTTCTTGCGGTCCTCGGAGTTCTGCGGTGCGGGGCGCGGGGGGCGGGGCGCGGCGTCCGAAGCCTTCAAGGACGACCGCGCGGAGGTGGTCGCGTGTCCCGGTGCGAGATCGGCGGCCAGCACGGTGGCGCTGGCGGGCAGCGGGGCGAGGCCCGGCTGCGGTGTCGCGGCGGGATTCGCCGCAGGCTTGAACGCCCCGGCGTCGACCGGGATCGCGGCCGCCGCCCCGTTGGGCGCGAGCAGGGTGAGTCCGAGGCTCGCCGCGGTCGCGGCGGGTATCAGCAGGCGGGTGAGCTGCGTGAACGTGGGGGTTCTGCGCACAGCAAGGGCCTCCAGGCCAATAGACGGCCGTTCGTGGGGAACGGCGGTGGGGGGAGCGGGCTGTCAACGACCGTGGGAACAAAGGGAGTTGAACCCCCGGGGTTGTCATGCCCGTGCAAGGTGTGACCGTACAATTTCACAGTTCACATGTCAGTGGTAGAGGGGTGCGAGCAGTAAATGAGACTGATGTGCCATGAGGGTCAGTAGGTTGTGCCGATGACTGAATTCCTGCCGCCCGGTGGCGTTGTGCTCGACGAGGACGAGGCGGACGCCCGCTGGGGGAGTGCCTGGCGTCCGGAGCAGGTCGCGGAGCGGCTGGACGGGGTGGGTACGCCCTGGTGCGTCGCGGCGGGGTGGGCGCTGGATCTCTTCCGGGGGGAACAGACCCGGCCGCACGGCGATCTGGAGATCGCCGTGCCCGCGGCGGGCTTCCCCGAACTCCGGTCCCTCTTCCCCGAGTTGGCGTGTGACGCGGTGGGTTCGGGACGGCTCTGGGCGGGGGCGGGAGCCGAAGCGCTGGCGGCCACGCATCAGACCTGGTTCAGGGATCCGGGCAGCGGCCAGTTCCTCTTCGACGTCTTCCGGGAGCCCCACGACGGCGGTACGTGGATCTGCCGACGGGACGCGAGCCTGCGGCTGCCGTACGACGCGGTCATCGAGCGGACGGCGGACGGCATCCCATACCTGGCACCGGAGTTGGTGCTGCTGTTCAAGGCGAAGGCGCAACGGGCCAAGGACCGGGCGGACTTCGACGGAGTGCTGCCGTTGCTGGGACCCGCGCGGCGGGAAGCCCTCGCCGGGTGGCTGGAGCTCGTCCACCCCGGGCATCCGTGGCGGGCGGAGCTCACGGGCTGAGTCGGGCGGGCGGGTCAGGCGGGCCGGGGGAAGGTACCCGCTGCGCGCAGGGCTTGCCTCAGTGCTGGTCCGCGCTGTGCGTGTCGTCGTGGCCCGCTTCCGGCGAGGCGGTCGTCCCGCCCGGCGTGCCCCCGGTCGCCTTGCCCGCCTCGACCGTGAACGCCGCCGTCCGCACCTTTCCCTCGTGCTGGAAGTCCAGGAAGAGGCGGTACGTACCCGGGCTCGGGGCCGTCGCACTGAAGGTGACGTCGGGGCCGGGGCGGGTGGTGCCGTCGCCGGGCGTGCCGTGCGGGTGGACGTGGAGGTAGGCGAGGTCGCCGGAGCGCAGCGCGACGAGGTGGCCGTAAGCGCCCAGGTAGGGCTGGAGGTCGGTGACGGGCTTGCCGTCCTTGGCGACCTTCAGGGTGAGCGTGTCGCTCTTGCCGGGCTTGAGGACCCCGGCCAGCGTCACCCGGTAACCGTCCACGTCTGCCGTCCGGGACGGGGTCGGGAGGGGGTTCGGAGTGTACGTCCCGGAGACCGCCAGGTCCGCCCCGAGGGTGAGGGCCGTGGCCCCCTTCTTCGCGGGCTTGAAGTCGGCGAAGGCGCGGTAGCCGCCCGCCGCGGGGAGGTCCGCGGTGGTCGACCAGGTGCCGTCGGCGGCTCGCGTCGGGTGCAGGTGGCGGAAGACGGTGAGGTCGCGCGAGGCGACGATGAAGTGGAGTTCCTTCTCGTGCTCGCGTTCGTACGCGGTGACCTTGCGGCCCTGTGCGTCCTTGATGGAGAAGCGGAGCGCGGTGCGTTCGCCGGTGGAGACCCGGGGGGTGTCCAGGGCGAGGGTGTAGCCCGCCTCGGAGACCTGCAGGCCGCCGGGGGGTGCGGCCGCTTCGTCGGCGCCGGTGTCGGGGGCGGGTTCCCGGTGTGGTTCCGAGGCGTGGGCGGGCTTCTCGTCCGTACCGAGCGGGCCGACGCCCTTGCCGATCCCGTAGGCCGCCCCGAACGTCGCGGCGACGGCTGCGCCGAAGGCGGTGATCTTGAGTCCCGTGTTCATGGCGATCTCCCTGGAAAGTCCCGATGTCGTAGCACTCACCATACCCCTGGGGGGTATGCAGTCAAGAGGATGCCGCACGCGGGGGAGGGGTATTGCGATGGCTTGGGTATCTCATAAGTCGGCCTTATGGGGTCATAGATCGGACCCGGCTACTGACTTAGGTTTGCCTTAGTTTAGGCTTCGGGGTGATTCAGCGGTGCTGCCGCTCGCCATTCCTCGAAGGGAACCTGATCATGCCTCGCCCCCTGCGAGTAGCAATTGTCGGAGCCGGCCCCGCCGGGATCTACGCTGCCGACGCGCTGCTGAAATCCGCGGTGGCGGTCGAACCCGGCGTGTCCATCGATCTCTTCGAGCGGATGCCGGCCCCGTTCGGCCTGATCCGTTACGGAGTCGCCCCCGACCACCCCCGCATCAAGGGCATCATCACCGCCCTGCACCAGGTGCTCGACAAGCCGCAGGTGCGGCTGTTCGGCAACGTCGACTACCCGAACGACATCAGCCTGGACGACCTGCGCTCGTTCTACGACGGGGTGATCTTCTCCACCGGCGCGACCGCCGACCGTGCCCTCGACATCAAGGGCATCGACCTCGACGGCTCGTACGGAGCCGCCGACTTCGTGTCCTGGTACGACGGACACCCGGACGTCCCGCGCACCTGGCCGCTGGAGGCCGAGAAGGTCGCCGTGCTGGGCGTCGGCAACGTGGCGCTCGACGTCGCGCGGATCCTCGCGAAGACCGCCGAGGAGCTGCTGCCGACCGAGATCCCGCCGAACGTCCACGAGGGGCTCAAGGCGAACAAGGCGCTGGAGGTGCACGTCTTCGGGCGTCGTGGCCCGGCGCAGGCCAAGTTCAGCCCGATGGAGCTGCGCGAGCTGGACCACTCGCCGAACATCGAAGTCATCGTCGACCCCGAGGACATCGACTACGACGAGGGCTCGATCGCCACCCGGCGCGGCAACAAGCAGGCCGACATGGTCGCCAAGACCCTGGAGAACTGGGCGATCCGCGACATCGGCGACCGCCCGCACAAGCTGTTCCTGCACTTCTTCGAGAACCCGGCGGAGATCCTGGGCGAGGACGGAAAGGTCGTCGGGCTGCGGACCGAGCGCACGGAGCTCGACGGCACGGGCAACGTGAAGGGAACCGGTCAGTTCAAGGACTGGGAGCTCGGTGCCGTGTACCGGGCGGTGGGCTACCTGTCGGACGAGCTGCCGAAGCTGCCGTGGGACGTCGCGTCGGGGACCGTTCCGGACGAGGGCGGACGGGTCATCGAGGAGTCCGGCGAGCACCTCCGGTCGACGTACGTCACCGGGTGGATCCGGCGCGGTCCCGTCGGTCTCATCGGGCACACCAAGGGCGATGCGAACGAGACCGTGGCGAACCTGCTGGACGACTTCGCGAACGGGCGGCTGCACGAGCCGGCCGCGCCGGAGCCGGAGGGCGTCGAGGCGTTCCTCGGGGGGCGTGGGGTCCGGTTCACCACGTGGGAGGGCTGGTACAAGCTCGATGCGGCCGAGAAGGCGCTGGGCGCGCCTGAGGGGCGTGAGCGGGTGAAGTACGTCGAGCGCGAGGACATGCTGAGGGAGAGCGGGGCGTAGGTCTCGGCTTGAGTGAGGGGCCCGGTGCGGAGTCGCGCCGGGCCCCTTTTGCCGTGCGGGCACGATGCCGATTTTCGCCGTGCGGGCATGACGCCGATGCGTTGTGTGGTCGCGCCCGCACGGCGGAGCCGCACATTCAGTACAGCCCCGCGCCCCTGACGGGGCGCATGGCTGTGCCCGGGACCCGTCACCTCGGGTCCCGGGCAGCCGGGGGTCAGCGGAACCGGTGGCCTGCGGGCCGGCCGGTCACCGGTCCGCCGTCCTGGCGTCCGGTGCGGACGGCTCAGCGTCCGATGCGGATGCGGTGCGCCTGGTCCTGGCGCTCCGTGCCCACGGCGGACTTGTCCACGACGTACGCGGTGCCGCGCGTCACCGTGATGTGGTTCGGGTTGGCGCCGGTGGCGATGGTCTCCACGACCGTGCCCTTGCGGGGGTCGACGACCGTGACGTTTCCGGCGCCGCGGTTCGCGACGAGGACCTTGCCCGAGCGGACGTCGGTGGCGACCGACAGGGCGCCCGCGCCGGTCGGGACGGTCTTGGCGACCGCGCCCTTGCGGAGGTCGACGACGGAGAGGCTGCCCGCGGCCTGGTCGGCGGTGTACGCGGTGCGGCCGTCGGCGGACAGGGCGATCGAGATCGGGCCGTCACCGGTGGGGATCAGGCGCGGCTCCTTGGCGTGAGGGGAGACCTCGACGATGCGGTCGCCGCCCAAGTCGGCCGCGTAGACCGTGCCCGTGCGCTTGTTGAGGGCCAGGCCGGTGGGCTGGCTGCCCGTCACCGTGACGCGCTTCTTCTCCTTGAACGTACGGGAGTCGAAGGCGACGAGGGTGCCGTCGCCGAAGCCGCTCGCCCACACCGTGTCGCGGCGCTCGTCGACCACGATTTCACGGGCGTGCGCCACGTTCGGCAGGCTCGCCAGGTGCTTGCCGTCGCGCTGGCTGTAGACGGAGACCGAGTTGTTGCGGGTGTTGGTCGTCCAGACGGTGTTGTGCTCGTCGTCGACGGCGACACCGTAGACGGCCTCGACGGCGCCGGTGGCCGGGTCGGTGACCGGCGGGGTGTACGTCGCCCGCACCGCCAGCGAGCGCGGATCGACCTTCATCAGCGAGGACTTGGTGACCGGCGGGCGGCCCACGGCGGCCGTCGCCCACAGCACGTGGTTCCGCTCGGAGTACGAGGACTGGTAGAGGCCGGCGGTGAGCTGGGCGGAGGTGACGGTCGAACCGGCGGCCGGTTTGGCCTGCGCGGACGCCGTGCCCGTCAGGGCGAGGGAGCTGCCCGCGGCGAGGGCGACGGCGGTGGCGGCGGTGCGACGGAAGCGGCGGGTGATGGTGGGCATGCCGAGTCGATCTCCGATACGTCAAGTGCCTCCGGGTGGGAGGCGGACAGGAGTTAACTTAGCTTAGGCTTGCCTAAGTAATCGACAGTGGAAGGTGTGGCTCCGGTCACATTGGCCTGCAACTCCCAGGCGGAGCAAGCGCCTTGGCTGGAATTCGATGCACGAAAAGCGGCTCTCCCCCCGACTTCGCAGTCGGGGGGAGAGCCGTCGGGGCGGGGTGGGGTCAGTTCACCTGAACCGTCACGTCGTCCACCACGAAGGAGGTCTGGAGGGACTGGTCCTCCGTGCCGTTGAACTTCAGTGCGACCGTCTGACCGGCGAACTCCGCCAGGTCGTAGGTCTTCTGCTCGTACCCCGTGTTGGCGTCCACGTTGGAGAAGGACTGGAGCGTCTTGCTGCCGACCTGGACCGTGAACTTGTCGTACACCACGTTCTCGTTCTCGTCCGTGTCGATGTGCAGGAAGAACGAGAGCTTGTACGAGGCGCAGCCCGACGGGATCGTCAGCGTCTGGGCCGCGTTGTCGGTGCGCGTGGTGCCCCAGCCGTTCAGCCAGGCCATGTAGGTGCCGCCGTGCGGGGGCTGGCCCGCCTGGTTGGTGATGACGCCGCTGGTGGTCGTCCACCCGGTCTGGCCGCTCTCGAAGCCGCCGTTGGTGACCAGCTGGCGGGGCGTGCAGCCGGTGCCGCCGCCGACCGTGAGCGTGTAGGTGGTGCTGTGGGTGGTCGTGCCCGTACCGGTGATGTTCAGCGTGTACGTGCCGGGGGTCGTGCTCGCGCCCACCGCCACGGACAGCGTCGCGTTGCTGCCGGACTGCACGGACGTCGGGCTCACGGTGGCCGTCACACCGGACGGGGCGCCGGAGACCGACAGGGCGACCTGCTGCGGGTTGCCGCTCACCGTCTGGGTGGTGACCGTGGCGGTGGTGTTGCCGCCCGGGTTGGCGCTGCCCGCGGCCGGGTTGACGCCGATGGAGAAGTCCTGCGTCGGGGTACCGGTGCCGACCGAGGTCTTCCAGATGCCGTACGCGACACCGTCGGCGCTGCGGTCCAGGACCGTGGCGTTGATGTTGTTCACGGTGTCGCAGGCGCTGTGGTAGCAGGAGTCGTACGCGGCGTTCGCCGTGCCGCCCCACTTCTGCGCCTGTGCGGCGGTCTTGCGGGCGCTGGCCCCGGCCGCGTAGCCGGAGGTCGGAATGCCGACCGCCTGGAAGGACGCGTCGTCACTGCGGCCCTGGCCCTCGACGTTCTCCTCGGGAGCGAGGTTGAGAGAGGTCCAGTACGCCTTCAGCGGGGCGGCGGTGGTGGAGTTGACGTTGTTGATGAAGTAACCGGCGTTGGTCGAGCCGACCATGTCGAAGTTGTAGTAGCCCTTGATGGCCGCGCGCTGCGCCGCCGTGAGCCGGTTGACGTAGAACTCGGAGCCGTTGAGGCCCTGCTCCTCGTCCGTCCACCAGGCGAAGCGCACGTGCTTGGTCATCGTCGGGTTCTTCTGGGCCAGGACGAGCGCGTTCTCCAGGAGCGTCGCGGAGCCGGAGGCGTTGTCGTTGATGCCGGGGCCCGCGGAGACGCCGTCGAGGTGCGCGCCGAACATGGTCGTCTGGTCCTCGGGGCCGCCCGGCCAGTCGGCGATCAGGTTGTTCGAGGGGTACGTGCAGGTGGTGCAGGTCTGCTCGGTGACCTGGTAGCCCGCGGCCGTGAGCTTGCCCTTCACGTACGCCAGCGACTGGGTGTAACCGGCGCTGCCCGCCCGGCGGTTGCCGCCGTTCTGCGAGGCGATCGTGCCGAACTGGGCGAGGTGTGCGCGGACGTTGTCGACGCTGATGTTCGGCGGGTCGGTGGGCGGCACCGTGCCGCCGACGTTGAGCACGTAGTCGACGCTGTGGGAGAGCGTGGTGCCCTGGCCCTTCACGGCGATCGTGGTCGTGCCGGGTGCGGCGTTCGCCGTGGCGGACAGCGTGAGCGTCGAGGACTGGCCGGACTGCACCGTCGCGGGGCTGAAGGTCGCGGAGACCCCGGCGGGCAGGTTGCTCGCGGTCAGCGCCACCGACTGGGCGTTGCCCGTCGTGGTGTTGGTGACGACGGTCGTGGAGACCGAAGCGCCCTGCTGGACGGTGCCCGACGCCGGGTTCAGCGCCATCGAGAAGTCGTTGTTCTGGCCGTCCGGCACACAGGTCGGGTCACCGGGCTGGGCGGGCACGCTGATCGCGTCCCACGCGGCCTTCGTCTTGTTGAACAGGTTGCAGGTCGCGGTGTCCAGGGTCTTCGCCGAGGTCAGTGTCGCCGTGCGGTACTTCTTGTACGACATGCTGCTGGTCTTCAGCAGCATCGCCCCGTAGAAGATCTTTCCGGCGTTCTGGACGCCGACGCCGGTCAGCGTCGACTGGTTGCAGGTGCTGGAGTTCGGCTTGCCGCCACCGGGGTTGGTGCCCTCGGCGAGCAGGTAGAACCAGTGGTTCATCGGGCCCGCCGCGGCGTGCGTCTCGGTGCCGGGGATCGAGGAGCTGTAGCAGGACGGGTCGTTGTTGATGGCCGAGGGGTTGTACATGTTGCGGATCGGGCCCCGGCCCTGGAGGTTGATCATCTCGCCGACGGTGTAGTCGGGCACGTCGAACGGGGAGGGCTGGCTCATGTACGCCTCGGTCAGCGCACCGAAGATGTCACCGGTCGCCTCGCCGAGCCCGGACTCCTGGCCGCCGGTGCCACCGGGGGTGTTGGAGTCGATGGCGTGCCCGTACTCGTGGGCGACGACGTCCGCGCCCGCTATCCACTCGTTGGCGCTGTTGCGGCCAATGGTGACGGAACTGCCGTCCCAGTACGCGTTGAGTTCGTTCAGCCCGACCTTGGCGGGGAAGGTGCGGCCCTGCCCGTTGACCCCGTTGCGGCCGAGCCACTGGGTGAGCATGTCCGACTGCTTCTGCGCCGCGAACATCAGGTCGGCGCAGCCGGTCTCCTTGGAGGTCGGATTGCCGTTGCCCCAGGAGTCGGTGGACTTGGTGAACACCTGGCCGGTGGCGTAGTCGGCACAGCTCAGGCCGGGGCGGTTGGGGTCGCGCAGGGAGTAGGTGCCGTTCGCGTTGGTGGTGTCGATGGCGACGGGGGCCGGGCCGTTCCACTTGCTGTTGGCGGTGCCCGCGACGACCTCGTCGTAACTGTCGACGACCTTACCCGTCCGCGCGTCCACGAAGACATGCAGCTTGCTCGGCGCCTTGGCCTGACGACCCGTCAAGGTCGTCTCCCAGGCGAGGACTTGCTTGCCGTCCTTGATCTTGACGACCAGTCGGCTGCCGCTGACCTTGTCGGTCTTGGCCTGCTGGGAGCGGGACACCGTCTCGGCGCGCTTCGCGGTGACCGAGGGCTGGATCGACACGTCGATGCGGGTCTGCGAAGCAGACTGGAGGGAACGCACGTTCCCCTCGCCGTCGGCGAGCACGACCGCGTCGCCGCCGACCACCGGAAGGCCCCGGTATCTTCGCTCGTACGCCACCGAGTAGAGGTCCTTCACCCAGGGCGTGACCTGGCGTCTTTCGTACGTCTGCGACGCGGCGTTGACCGCGGTGTCGAAACCGCTCTTCACGGCCGCGTCGGCTGCGGCGATCGCACGCGCCGCGGACTTGGCCTGAGGGGCGGGCGGGGGCTGCGCCGCGGCCGATGCGGAACTCGCGAGTGTGCTCACGAGTCCCGTGGTCAGCGCGAGCGCCGCCACTGCCGCCGTCCATCTGGTGGGTTGCAACGTCCACTCCGATCGTGGGTGGGGGAGGGGGAGAGCTGTTCGTTGCCGCACGCGCAGATGTGTGCTTCGCCTTACCCGTACGTCACACACGCTTCACACGTACGTCGCGAGTATGAGCGTGGACATGACGAGTTGGGGCATCCCGGAAGGGCATACGCCGCGTGTTATGGGCCCGGCCGGTGGAAGCGCACCTCCGGGTAGAGCGGCGAAGGCCCTTCGAGCAGGGCGGCGGGCCGTCCCCGCAGATGGGTGTCGGCGAACGCCGCGACGTACGCCCGGGTCAGGGCGGCCACGCGCCCGCCGTCGAGGTCCTGGAAGGGGATGCCGAGCTGCTTGCCCAGCGGGGCCACGTCGGTGAACGACAGATGGCCGACCCCCTCCACGCTCAACCAGCGCCTCCAGCCGGTGAGTTCGGGCCAGGTCGCGTCCCAGGTGGGGTCCGGGCCGCCCGGCACGTGGCTGGGTATGCCCAGCATCAGGTACGGGCGGTCCAGCGGGACGTCGTTCGGGACGTGGAAGTTGCCGTCGATGTTCAGCCCGGCCCGGATCCGGCGGTCGCGCAGCATGGCGGGAAGCGTGCTGAAGCCGCCCGCCGAGTGCCCTGCCATCGCGATGCGCCCGGCGTCGATGCGTACGCCGCACGGCAACTGGCCGTGTCCTGACAGAAGTTGATCCAGCGCGAAGGACACGTCCGCCGCCCGCCCGAGGCCCAGCCGGGGGAAGTGGCTCCGGTCCGGCACCTTGCCCGCGGTGGTGTGCCCGTCGGGAAAGGTGATCCCGTCGGCCTCGTAGTTGTGGCCGATCCCCGCGACCGCGTACCCCCGGCTCGCCAGCTCCTCGGCCACGACCGACAGGGTGGCCCGGGGCATGCCGAGACCCGGCGACAGGATCACCAGGGGCAGCCCGCCGCGCGTCCGTTCCGCCCGCGCGCCCACGGAGGCGTGCGTGCGGACGGTGCTCAGCAGCCTCGGCGGCAGGTCGAATCCGGCGGAGGCGAGATACGTCGTCGACTCGGCGGCGGTCAGGTACGCCGCCGAAGTGGCCGACGCGCTCCGCGCCGGATACCAGAGCGAGACCATCAACTCCCGCCGCTCGTCCGGGACCCACGGGTCCGCCCGGCTCTCGTCGCGCAGGTGCAGGGTGGCCAGACCGATCGGGTGCGGGCCGGTGGGGCGCGGCAGTTCCAGTGGTGCGGGGGCGGCCGATGCGGGGCTCGTACCGAAGCCCGCGCCGAGGGCGGTGAATGCCGTGGCCGTCGCTGCGGCGCTGGTCAGGAAGGTGCGTCGTCTCATGTGGGCAACGCTACGAAGCCCGTACAGGAAGGTCGTCAACCCGTGGTGGGATGCGGGGGGCCCGCCTCAACCCGTGGGACTCATCCCACGGGTTGAGGCGGGAGGGGACCGTCGGAGAGGCAGGTGGGCCCTCCCGCCGAGGCGGCGGGCCCACCTCACCCCAGCCCCAGCCAGACGAGCGCCGCCTCCGCAGTGAAGTCGGCCTGACCGCCGGAGAAGAGCAGGTCGGCGGTGGCGAACTCAGTCGCCGGGAACTCCGTGGCCGGGAACTCAGTGGCCTGGTACTCCGTGGCCATGTACGGAATCGCCGCACACCGCATCCCCGCCGCGAACGCCGCCGTCACGCCCGGTGCCGCGTCCTCGAACACCGCGCAGTACCCGGGTTCCGCCCGCAGCCGCGCCGCGGCGGCCAGGAAGACGTCCGGGGCGGGCTTGCCGTGCGCCACCTCCTCCGCCGACACGATCACCGCGCCCGCCGCCTCGCCCAGGTACGCGTCGAGCCCCGTGCCCTCCAGCACCGCGACGATCGCCTCCCGCGAGGAGCCCGACGCCACCGCCATCGGCACCCCCTCGGCGTGCAGCCGCTCCACCAGCTTGCGCATCTGGGGGAACACCTCGGTGGAGGCGCGGGCGAGCTCCAGATACAGCCGGTTGTACTCGGCCAGCAGCAGGTCGACGCCGGTGGCGATCCCGTACCGCTCCCGCAGGATCTCCAGCGTCTCGCGCGTCCCGATGCCGATGAACCGGGCGTTCTCCTCCCAGCTGAAGTCCGGCACGCCGTGCTGTTCGAGGAGGCGACGCCCCGCCTCGTAGTAGTTGGGCTCGCTGTCCACCAGCGTGCCGTCGAGATCGAAGAGGACGAAGAGCGAGTGCGGTGTACTCATGAGACAAGGATGGCTCAGGCGATCACCGGGCCCGCGCCGCCCTCCCGACCGCCTCCACCAGCGGCAGCAGCCGGTGCGGCACCCGCTCCCGCAGGGCCACCTCCGTACGCGTCCTGACCACGCCCGGCACCTGGATCAGCCGCTGGATCACGTCCTCCAGATGACCGGCGTCCCGCGCCACCACCCGTGTCATCAGGTCCCCGCCACCCGTGATCGAGAACGCCTCCACGATCTCCGGCACCCCGGCGAGCGCGTCCCCCACCTCGTCCAGATGCCCCTGCGTCACCTCCACGTGGACGAACGCCAGCACCGGATGCCCGAGCGCGGCAGGGGACAGGGTCGGCCCCGTGCCGGTGATCACGCCCTCCCGCTCCAGCCGGTCCAGCCTCGCCTGGAGGGTGCCGCGTGCGATCCCCAGGATCCGGGCGTACTCGCGCACGCTCGTGCGGGGCTGCTCGATCAGCAGACGCAGAATCCGGGTGTCCAGCTCATCCACTGACAAGTCGCACCACCATGGTCCGTTGGCCTCCTCATGGCTCACTCGTCCGCGCCAGGACTGTACCAACGGCACAGCTCCCGCAGCACGAGTTGAGCCACTGTCCCATCTAATGCTTTCCTCTGCCTACTGATGGCGCCGCGCAGCGCCCGGTCGGCGACGGCGCCGAGCGGACCAGCGGCGCCTTTTCCATGTCCGAAACGTCGAGGCCGCGCACCCGGCCTCCGCACATGACGCAGATGACGCATACGACGCACATGGCGCACGCGAAGCCGGACGACACACGCGACGCGCGCGACACACACGACCGAGGGGGCGGGGCTGCCGCTGTGAAGAGGATGTTCCACGCACCGGACCCGGGACTGCTGCGGCTGCGGGTCTCGACCCGTGCCGTCATCGGCATCGGCTGCGCGGTCGCCGTCGCCGAACTGTGCGGCATGTCCCTGACAGCGTCTATCGTCGGCGGTCTCGCCGCCCTGCTGGCGCTCTTCACCGTCCAGGACCCGACCGTCCCCCGCCAGGCCCTCACGACGGTCCTGCTGCCGGTCGCCGGTTTCCCGGTCCTCGCCCTGGCCACCCTCCTGCACGACCACCCGCTCCCGCGCGACCTGGCCTTCCTCGCGGTCGTCCTGGCGGGCGCGTACGCACGGCGGTGGGGGCCGCGCGGGCACGCGCTCGGCACGTTCGGCTTCATGATGTTCTTCGTCACGCAGTTCCTGCACGCCGTGCCGGGACAGCTTCCCGAGCTGTACGGATCGGTCGCGATCGCGACCGCTGTGTCCGCCCTGGTCCGCTTCGGGCTCTGGCGCATCGAACGGCGCACGCCGCCGCCCGTCGGCCCCGCCCCGCTCACCGGCCTCGGTTTCGCCCGGCCGACCACCCGCCAGGCATTCCAGGTCACCGCCGCGTGCGCGTTCGCACTCGCGATCGGGCAAGTGCTCTCCGAGGACCGCTGGTACTGGGCGGTCGGCGCGGCCTGGTGGATCTTCGTCAACACCGCCTCGCGCGGCGAGACCCTGGTGCGCGGCTTCCGCCGGGTGCTCGGCACGGTCGTCGGCATCGCCGCCGGATTCCTCGTCGCGATCCCGCTCGACGGGGCCCCCGTACCCACGGCGGCCCTCGTCGCCGTCTGCGTCTTCGGCATCTTCTACACGGCGGGCCCCAGCTACTCCTGGATGATGTTCTTCGTCACCGTCATGGCCGGTCTGCTGTACGGGCTGCTCGGCGTGCTGCACCCCGGGCTGCTCGTCCTGCGGGTCCAGGAGACCGCCGTCGGCGCGATCGGCGCGGCCCTCGCCGTCGCGGTCGTCCTCCCCGTCACCACGCACGCCGCCACCGACGCGTGGATCCAGCGCGCCCTGCACTCCGTGCGTGTGTGCACGGGGGAAGCCGCCCGCCGACTGGCCGGGGAGGCGCACGCCGACCCCTCCCCGCACGTCGCCGAACTGGAGCTGCTGCTCGGCCGGGTCAGGCTCTCGCTCGCCCCGCTCGTCCATCCGCTGAGCCCGGTACGCGCCCGCAAGGCGCGGGCCCGCCAGGTGCTGGCCCTGCTCGACGACTGTGCCCGTGAGGTGCGCGGTCTCGCGGGCATCGCCGCCGACGCCGAGGCGTCCCACGACGCACGCCTCACCGCCGCCTGCTGGCGGGTGGAGCGGGCCGTGGAGGCGCTCGTCGCGCCCCGGAACGCGTCCTCGGGAGCCCAGAACGCCCCTGCGGACGAGCACGCCCCCGACGTGACGGCCCTCGTGCACCTCCACGCCATCGAACGCGCCCTGGCGCAGTTGGCCGTACCGCTGGGCGGGCAGGCGCGTCCGTCTTCCGTGAGCGATTGCTGAGGCGCGGAGGGCCCCGGGCCGGTCGACGCCCCGGCTGCCGCCTCGACGACGCCGGTACGCGGGACCGGAAGGGCTCGACCCGCCGGGCGAGGTGGCCGCCGACCGGCAGGCCGATCCGCCCGTGTCCGCGCCACCGTTGACCGTGCACCGCCTGCACGGGGCGCGGGCGGGGGACGAGGGCGGCCCGCGCCGTCCGGCATCCTCCGTTCCGGTCCCGCTGTTCCACCGCGCCCCTGCACGGGGTCGTCCTCGCCGAACCGGATAGCGCGAGCACCTCAGTCCGTCGGCGTCGGCGCGTCCGCCGGTTCCCCTCCGGACAGTCCGGGCGAGAGGTCGAGTTGAGGCAGGGGCGAACGCCCTGGGGCCTCTTCGGTGCCGAGAGGGGGCGTGCGCCGCACTGGTCACGCCTTCGCGCGCTTCCCCGCGCTCCCCGGCGGCCCGTACGTATCCGGATGATCGGCGAGCATCGGGGGTAAACCCGGCGGCATCATGCGGGAGGAACGGCCCGGCGGGGCGAGTTGGTCGACGTCGCCGGGCGTGAATCGTCGATGCCCGGGGATGCGAGCAGGATGCGCAACGATCTTCAGCGAGCCGTGGACCGGATATCCGGCCGAACACCGGCGACCGACCGCACCGGTGCCGACTCTCCGGGACCCGAGGCGGGTTCCGGACCCCGGCACGGCGCGATACGCCAGGGGGCCACGGCACCGGGCGTCCCCCGGCAGCCCGGCGGACGGGAGCCGGTCACCCCGCCCGGAGCCCCTGAGCGGCACGACCGCGACTGGGCCGCCTCGCCCGCCCCGCAGGCCGCACGCGCCGCCCGTTGCCCCGTCGCGCACGGTGGGCTGCTGCCCGAGCCGGAGCAGCCGGACCGGGCCCTGACCGGGCAGCCCGACAACCGCGCGTACGCCCTCGGCCTCGACACTCTGCACCGCCTCGCCGAGGACTTCGTACGGCTGCACCACCGCGAGACCCCCGCCCACGGCGACCCCGGACCGCGCCTGGCCGCCGTGCACGCCGAGATCGACGCCACCGGCACCTACCGGCACACCCCCGGCGAACTCGCCTTCGGGGCCCGCGTCGCCTGGCGCAACAGCAACCGCTGCATCGGCCGCCTCTACTGGAACTCCCTGCGCGTGCGCGACCGCCGCCACATCAGCGACGCCGACACGGTCGCGCGAGAGTGCGTCGAGCACCTCGAAGAGGCGGGCAACGGCGGCCGCATCAGGCCCCTGATCACCGTCTTCGCCCCGGACACTCCGGCCCGCCCCGGCCCCCGCGTCTGGAACGAGCAGCTGATCCGGTACGCGGGCTACACCGCAGCCGGGGGCGAGATCGTCGGCGACCCCCGCAACACCGGCCTCACGGAGCTGGCGATGCGGCTGGGCTGGCGAGGGGGTCCCGGTACTCCCTTCGACGTACTCCCGCTGATCGTGCAGGGCAGCGACGACAGGCCCAGGCTGTACGAGCTGCCCGACGAGGCGGTGCTCGAAGTGCCGCTCCAGCACCCCGAGGACACCTGGGCCGAGGAGTGGGGCCTGCGCTGGCACGCCGTACCCGCGATCGCGCACATGTGCCTGGAGATCGGCGGCATCTGCTACCCCTGCGCGCCCTTCAACGGGTGGTACATGGGAACCGAGATCGGCGCCCGCGACCTCGCCGACGCCGACCGCTACAACCTGCTGCCGCCGCTCGCGGAGCGCCTCGGGCTCGACGTCACGAGTGACCGTTCGCTGTGGAAGGACCGGGCGCTCGTCGAGCTGAACCGTGCCGTGCTCCATTCCTTCGACCGTGCGGGCATCACCATCACCGACCACCACACCGAGTCGGAACGTTTCCTCACCCACCTCGACCGCGAGGAGGCCAAGGGGCGCGAGGTCGGGGCCGACTGGTCGTGGATCGTGCCGCCGATGTCGAGCGCGGCCACCGGGGTCTTCCACCGGACGTACGACAACACCGAACTGTCGCCGCTCTTCACCCACCACGACGACGCGCTCGTACGGGCGCGGGGCGAGGCGGCGCCGTAGGCAGCGGGCGGGAGTTGGTCTAGACCGCCCTGCTACCGTCGCCCCACGCACAACACTTCGCGGAAAGGGGCTGCACGGTGAGCAGCAGCACGGCATCGGGGTCCGAACCCCAGGAGACGCGCGCCTTCGTCGGCTCGTTCACCTCGGCGGGTGGACGCGGCGTCCTCACCGCCGCCGTGGACCCGAAGACGGGCGCGCTCACGCCGCTCGGCGCGACCGACGCCGTCGCCGACCCGTCGTACCTGGCGCTCTCCGCCGACCGGCGGCTGCTGTACGCGGTGAGCGAGACCGGGCAGGGCGCGGTGGCCGCGTTCGACGTGACGGACGCGCTGCCCCGCCCGGCGGGGGAGCCGGTCCCGGTCGGCGGCGGTTCGCCCACCCACCTCGCGCTCGCCGCGGGCCACCTCGTCGCCGCCAACTACGGCTCCGGCAGCGTCAGCGTCCTCCCGCTGCGCGCCGACGGCACTCCTGGCCCGGCCTCCTGCGTCCTGTCCCACCGGGGCGGCGGCCCCGACCAGGACCGGCAGGAGGGCCCGCACGCCCATCAGGTGCTGCCCGACCCGTCCGGCCGCTGGGTGCTCAGCGTCGATCTCGGCACCGACTCGGTGCGCGTCTGCGTGCTCACCCCGGACACCGGCACCCTCGTCGTGCACGCCGAGGTGGCGCTGCGCCCCGGCACCGGGCCGCGCCACCTGGTCTTCCACCCCACGGGCGCGTACGCGTACGTCGTGAACGAGCTGACCACCACGGTCACCGTCTGCCGCTGGGAGGCCGCCACAGGCACCCTCACGCCGCTCTCCGAGGCACCACTGCTTCCCGAGGAGCCGACCGAGGGGCGCAGCTACGCCTCCGAGGGCGTCGTCGCGCACGACGGACGCTTCCTGTGGGTCGCCAACCGGGGCCACGACAGCATCTCCGTACTGGAACTGACGGCCGGGGGCGAGCGGGCCGCACTGCGCACCACCGTGCCCTGCGGCGGCCACTGGCCGCGCGACCTGGCCCTCGACCCGACGGGGACCCGGCTGTACGCGGCCAACGAGCGCTCCGGCGACGTCACCTGGTTCGACGTGGACCCGCGGACGGGCGTTCCGCGGCGCGCGGGCTCGGTGGCGGCCCCGGCGGCGTCCTGCGTGGTCTTCGGCTGATCTCGCGGCGGCACGCGAAGGGCCCGCACCGTCGGCGATCCGGTGCGGGCCCTTCGCGTGTGCCGGGTACGTCCGGTCAGTGAACCGGTGCCGCCTGCTGCGGCGTGATGCCCAGCGCGGTCGCGTACTGCGAGAGCACCAGCTTGCCGATCGCCGGGTACGCGCCGAGCGGCTCGGCGAACGCGCAGCCCGCCTCCTTCGCGGCCGTCTCCAGCAGGTCGGTGGCGACCTCCGGGCCGATCAGATACGGGGCCAGCGCCAGGTTCGCGGAGCCCGAGCCGCGCAGCTGCTCGGCGATCGAGGCGATGGAGCCCTCCTCGTCGAGTGCCGCCGCCATCACCGGTACGGCGAGGCGCGCGGCCAGCAGCATGCCGGTGATCCCGGCGGCCTGAACGGCCTCCTCGCCGCCGACCGTGGCCAGGACGATGCCGTCGGCCGCCGTGGCGACCGTGAACAGCCGGGCGCGGTCGGCGCGCGACAGGCCCGCCTCGGACAGACGCACGTGCAGGGCTTCTGCGAGCAGCGGGTGCGGGCCGAGGACGTCGGTCAGCTCGGCGGCGGCGTGGCTGTCCACGAGAGCCTGCCGTATCCGGCGCATCGTGGACGCCTCGGGTCCGGCCAGCAGCGGCACCACGACGGCGACGGGGCCCTCGGGCTTCGCCACCTCGCGTCCGGCGGCCAGGGCCTGCTCGTAGCGGGCGGTGCGCTCGGTGGCGGCGTACGCGAGCACGGCGTCCAGCGTCGGGTACTCGGGGTACGCGCCCTGGTCGTCACCGTCGAGGTAGCCGATGCGGGCGTCGAGGCCCGGCAGCTCGGAACGGGCGATGCTCAGGAGTTCTTCCGCCAGGTTGCGGGTGGCGGTGGTCGGCTCGCCGGGAACGGCGAGAACAAGTGCGGGTGCGCCCTCGGGAGCCGCCACGGGCTCCGGACGACGGTGTCGTCCGGGCTGGCGGGGGCGCGGCATTCGTACAGGCAGGCCGGAAGCGGGCCCAGTGGGGGAGCTCATGGCGCCGCATGCTACTGGCTTTGCGGGTGCTGCTGTTCGGGGAGGGTGTATTCGAGAGGTATCTGTCCCGTTTTATCCAGTGAATGACGACGAATGCGCGCGAAATCAACGGGTTTGATGTCCCGATACGCACAACATGTACGGATCAGCCGGAAATGACAGGTTGTCGGCTGCGAGAGCGGTGGCGATCCGCACGGCACCGTCGAGCGGGCTGCCCAGCGCGTCCACGAGCCGCGCGTGCGGGAGCGCGCGGGCGAACTGCTCGTGCAGCGGTACGAGGAGCGGCGCGCCCAGCTTCAACAGCCCGCCGGTGAGCGCCACCTCGCAGGGCGCGGTGGGGGAGTGGTTCCCGGCGGCGGGCGCCGGGCACGCGGCGGCGGCCGTCTCCGCGACGTGCCGGGCCGCGTCCCGCAGGATGTCCACGGCCACCGGGTCCCCCTCGGCCGCGCACCCGGCGACCTGGGGGGCGAACGACGCGAGGACCGCCGGGCGGTCGGTACGCGGGTACAACCGCCCCGGCAGCTCCGGGGCAGGCCCGAACACGGCCTCCAGGCGGGCGAGCAGCGCGGCGGAACCGCCCCGCCGGCCGTCGTGCGCGCGCAGGGCCGCTGCCAGCCCGGCCCGGCCGATCCACGCCCCGCCACCGCAGTCGCCCAGCAGATGCCCCCAGCCGTCGGCCCGCCGCCACGCGGTGAGGTCGGTGCCGAGCGCGATCAGTCCGGTGCCCGCGGCGACGACCGCGCCGGGCCGCTGCCCCAGGGCTCCCGCGTACGCGGTGACCGCGTCGGCCGCCAGCGCCACGGGCCGCACCCCGAACTCCCCGGCCAGCAGCCCGGGCAGCCGTGCCCGCAGCGCGTCACCCAGCGTGGCCATCCCGGCCGCACCGACGCAGACGGCCGCCAGCGAGCCTCCGCCCGCGCGCGCCAGCAACGCGCGTGCCGCAGGGACCACTTGCCCGGCCATGTCGTCGGCGTCGATCCCGCCGGAACCGGTGCGCACGGGCGTGCCCGACACCACCGGCGGCGACGCGTACGTCACCGTGCCGTCGGCCCGTGCGGGCGCGAGCGCGACGCGGACGCCGGAGCCGCCCGAGTCCACGCCGAGGACGAACCTGCCGCCGGAAGCCATCACGCCCCCTACGGCAGCTGCCAGTCGACCGGAGCGGCCCCCTGCTGGGCGAGCAGCTCATTGGTCCTGCTGAACGGCCGCGAGCCGAAGAACCCGTTGTCCGCCGACCGGGGGGACGGGTGCACCGACTCGACGACGGGCACCTCGCCGAGCAGCCGCTTCAGGCTGCGGGCGTTACTGCCCCAGAGCACGGCCACCAGCGGTTTGCCGCGCGCCGCCAGCGCCGTGATGGCCTGCTCGGTGACTTGCTCCCAGCCCTTGCCCTGATGGGCGTTGGGCTTGCGGGGCGCCGTGGTGAGCGCCCTGTTGAGCAGCAGCACCCCCTGCCGCGTCCACGGAGTGAGGTCCCCGTTGGACGGGCGGGGGTGCCCGAGGTCCTGGTGCATCTCCCAGAAGATGTTGTCCAGGCTCGGCGGCACCGGGCGCACGTCGGGCGCCACCGAGAAGCTCAGGCCCACCGCGTGCCCCGGCGTGGGATAGGGGTCCTGGCCGACTATCAGGACCCGTACGTCGTCGAACGGCTGCTGGAACGCCCGCAGTACGTTCGCCCCCGCCGGTACGTAGCGACGCCCTGCGGCGATCTCCGCGCGCAGGAAGTCACCCATCGCGGCGATCTGTCCGGCCACGGGCTCCAGTGCGTCCGCCCACCCGGGCTCGACGATCTCTTTCAACGGTCTTGCTGTCACAGGGCGTCACTCTACTGGGCCGGTCCGACAATCGGCCGGGCAGACCGCCGGACCGTACGACGCCCGAGGGGGTGTCAGCCGATCACCGCCGCCCGTACGCACAGCACGTCCGGCAGGTGCGAGGCGAGCTGGCGCCAGCTGTCCCCGTCGTCGTCGCTCGCGAACACCTCGCCGTTGCGGTTGCCGAAGTACACCCCGGCGGCAGGCGCGTTGTCGTCCGTGCACAGGGCGTCGCGCAGCACCGTCCCGTAGTGCTCCCCGCCCGGCAGTCCCGCCGTCAGCGGCTCCCAGCTCTTGCCCGCGTCCTGTGTCCGGTAGACCCGGCACTTGCGGTCCGCGGGCACCCGGTCGGAGTCAGCGGTGATCGGGAAGACGTACGCGGTGTCCCCCCGGTGCGGGTGCGCGGCCACCGAGAACCCGAACGTCGAGGGCAACCCCGCCCCGATGTCCGACCAGTTGGCCCCGGCGTCGTCACTGCGGAACACGCCCCAGTGGTTCTGGAGGTAGAGCCGGTCGGGGTCGGCCGCGTCCTGCGCGATCTTGTGCACGCACTGGCCGAACTCCGGGTCGGGGTCGGGCAGGAAGACCGCCGACACCCCCTTGTTGGACGGCGCCCAGCTCGCCCCGCCGTCCCGGGACCGGAACACACCGGCCGTGGACACCGCCACCGTCACCGCGTCAGGGTCACGCGGGTCCGTGACCACCGTGTGCACGGCCTCGCCGCCACCGCCGGGCACCCACTGCGAGCGGGTCGGGTGCTCCCACAGCGGTCGTACGAGCTCGAAGGTCTCGCCCCGGTCCGCCGACCGGTACAGCGCCGCGGGCTCCGTCCCCGCGTAGACCACTCCCGGCGCGGCGGGCCCCGCCGGATGCAGCTGCCAGACCCGCTCCAGCGAGGTCCCGGTGTCCTGGGGGAACTTCACCGCCGGTTTCTCCGGCTCCGTCCAGGTCCGGCCGAGGTCGTCGGAGTGGAACACCGACGGACCCCAGTGCGCGCTGTCCCCGCCGACCAGCAGCCGGGGCGCGTCCCCGCTGCGGTCGATCCCCACCGAGTACACGGCCTGCGCGTTGAAATGCGGTCCCTCGAACTCCCACTCCCCGCCGCCGCGCCTGCGGCCGAGGAAGAGTCCCTTGCGTGTGCCTACCGCGAGCAGTACGTCGGACATGGCCGACACCTCCCAGACGTCGTTGTCTCCAGGTATCGGCCAGTCTGCACCCCACCACTGACAATGGCCCCGAGATCAGGCGTCCGCCCAGGTCAGGGCGGTAAGCCGGGATTGTCCAGGGGGTCGGCTTCCGTGCGCCCGGCCCGGTTGTGGACGGATTCCTTGACAGTGTCCACCCCCTTGGAAACCATCCAGTCGGTACGCCCCGAACGGTCCGACCGACGAGGAGAGTCAGCCATGACGTCCCCCACCACGGAACAGGTCATCGCCGCCGCCGCAGGACCGATGCCGCCGGGAGTGTCCGTGCCGACGCCCCCGGTCCACGACACCGTCGAGGCGGAACGGCAGTACCGCAAGGAGCAACTCGCCGCCGGGTTCCGGCTGTTCGGGAAGTTCGGCTTCTCCGAGGGAGTCGCCGGGCACATCACCGTCCGCGACCCCGAGCACCCCGACCGCTTCTGGGTGAACCCCTTCGGCATGGCCTTCTCCCTGATCAAGGCATCCGACCTGATCCTGGTCGACCACGAGGGCACCCTCCTGCACGGCCACCGCCCCGTGAACCGCGCCGCGTTCGTCATCCACGCCGCCGTCCACCGGGCCCGCCCCGACGCGCTCGCCGCCGCCCACGCGCACTCCCTGCACGGCAAGGCGTTCTCCAGCCTCGGCGTACCGCTCGACCCGATCACCCAGGACGCCTGCGCCTTCTACGAGGACCACGGCCTCTACACCGACTACACGGGCGTGGTCAGCGACGCCGAGGAGGGCAAGCGGATAGGGCAGGCCCTCGCCTCGTACAAGGCGGTGATCCTCCAGAACCACGGCCTGCTCACCGTCGGCTCCACCGTCGCCGAGGCCGTCTGGTGGTTCGTCACGATGGAACGCTCCTGCCAGGCCCAGCTCCTCGCCATGGCGGCGGGCACCCCCCGGCTGATCGACCGCGAGACGGCCCTGCGCACCCGGGGCCAGCTCGGCGGCTCCTTCGCGGGCTGGTTCCAGGCGCAGCCGCTGCTGGACCAGATCACCGCCTCCGACCCCGACCTGTTCGGCTGACCGGGCAGCGCGGGCCGTCGACCCATGGACCTCGCCGCCGTCTTCCTGCCGATCGCCCTCGCGGTCATCATGCTGGGCCTCGGGCTCGGCCTCACCCCCGCCGACTTCCGCCGGGTGCTCCTCCACCCGAAGGCCACCGTCGTCGCCCTGGCCTGCCAGGTGGTGCTGCTGCCCGCCGTCTGCTTCGGCCTGGTGAACGCCTTCGGGCTGCCGCCCGTCCTCGCCGTCGGCACGATGCTCGTCGTCGCCTCCCCCGGCGGCACCGCCGCCAACCTCTTCAGTCACCTCTACGGCGGTGACGTCGCCCTCAACGTCACGCTCACCGCCGTCAATTCGGTGATCTCCGTCATCACCCTGCCGCTGGTGTTCAACCTGTCGGCGCGGCACTTCCTCGGGGAGGGCACCGAGCTGGGCCTCCAGTTCGGCAAGACCCTCCAGGTGTTCGCGATCGTCCTGGTCCCCGTCGCGATCGGCATGTACGTCCGCGCCCGTGCCGAGGGCTTCGCCCGGCGCATGGACCGCCCGGTGAAGATCGCCTCGGTGGTCATCCTGGTGGGGATCATCGTCGGCGCGGCCCTCCAGGAGCGCGCGAACCTCCTCGACTACCTCCGCTCCACCGGGCCCGTCGCCGTGGCCCTGCTGGTGCTCAGCCTCACTGTCGGCTACTGGGTGCCACGTCTGTTCAAGGTGGAGCGCGGCCAGGCCGTCGCCTCCTGCATGGAGATCGGCCTGCACAACACCACGCTGGCCATCACCATCGCCATGGGCATCCTGGACAACACGGAAATGGCCGTCCCCGGAGCCACGTACGGGGTATTGATGTTCTTCGCCGCCGCCGTCGCCGGAGTGCTCCTGCGCAGGGCGGCGCACACGTCCGGCAACGGGGGCACAACCTCCTTGCCTGATCGAGCACTTCCCTGAGGTGCTTGATGCAGACTGTTGCCTTTTCAGAGAGTGAGCGTCCATGACCCACCTGGCCGGCCGAGGCATCTCCGACATCACCGGGGAGGCCGCCGAGTGCGGCATGCTCGGCTACGGAAAGGCCGGCCAGCAGACCACGGGCCTCCACACGCGCCTGCGCGCGCGTGCCTTCGCCTTCGCCGAGGGCACCGCCCCCGGCGACCGGCGCGTCCTGCTGGTGGTCTGCGAACTCCCGCTGATGTCCGGCGGGATCGTCCAGGAGGTCGTGCGCAGGCTGCCGCCGGAGTGGACCGAGTCCAACGTCATGCTCACCGCCACACACACCCACTGCGGCCCCGGCGGCTACTTCCACCACGCGCTCTACAACAGCAACACGGGCGGCTTCCGGCTCAAGACATACGAGGCGATCGTCGACGGCATCACCGAGGCCGCCCTCGCGGCCCTCGACGACCTCGCCCCGGCGGAACTCTCCCTCGCACACGGCGAACTCCACGGCGCCAGCGCCAACCGCTCCCGCCGCGCCTTCGACCGCAACCCCGGGCACGATCGCGCCCACTTCCCCCGGGGCGTCGACCCGCACACCACGCTGCTGCGCATCGCCCGCGACGGCGAACTCGCCGGCGCCCTGCACTGGTTCCCCGTCCACAACACCAGCATGACCAACACCAACACCCTGATCAGCAGCGACAACAAGGGGTACGCCGCCTACAAGTGGGAGCGCCTCGACAGCGGTACGGACTACCTGTCGCCGCAGCCACCAGCCCTGGTCACCGCCTTCGCGCAGACCAACGCAGGCGACATGTCGCCGAACCTCAACCTCCGCCCCGGCAGCGGCCCCACCGAGAACGAGTACGACAACACCCGCATCACGGGCACCCGCCAGCAGGAGTCCGCCACCGCACTCCTCAAAGAGGCGTCCCCCCTCACCGGCCCCCTCGACCACCGCCTCACCCACCTCGACCTCTCCCGCACCGAAGTGGGCCCCGACCACACCGGGGACGGCCGCGCGCACCGCACGGGCGCCCCCGTGGGCGGCGCCGCGGCCCTCGCCGGGGCCTGGGCCGACGGCAAGGGCTTCGCGGGCTTCCGTGAGGGCCGCAACCCCGTCTGGGACGCCCTCTCGCAGCGCGTCGTGTACGCCCTCTGGCCCGCTCTGCGCGACGCCCACGCCCCCAAGGCGCTCGTCCTGCCCGCAGGACCCCTCAACAAGCTGCGCCCCATGATCCAGGAGCGCGTACCCGTCCAACTCCTGCGCATCGGACGCCTCTACCTGATCGGCATCCCCGGCGAGGTCACCATCGTGGCCGGTCTGCGCCTGCGCAGGACGGTCGCCGGAATCGTCGGCGCGCACCTGGACGACGTCCTCGTCGCGAGCTACAGCAACGGCTACTTCCACTACGTCACCACCCCCGAGGAGTACGACGCCCAGGAGTACGAGGGCGGCAGCACCCTCTTCGGCCGCTGGCAGCTCCCCGCGCTCTGCCAGACGGCGGCCACCCTCGCCACCGCCATGCGCGACGGCCGCCCCGCCCACCGGGGCACCCCCGAACCCCTCCCGCGGGCCCGCCCGCAGCGCCGTACGAAGGCCCCGGAGGCGGCACCCCCGGGACGCGCGTACGGCGACGTGCTCTCCTTCGCGCGCATCGGCAACCGGGCGACCGCCACCTTCGTGGCGGCCCATCCCGGCAACGACCTGCGCAGGGGCGGCACCTACCTCGCCGTCGAGCGCCACGAAGAAGGCGACAGCTGGATCCGCGTCGCCGACGACGGCGACTGGTCCACCACCTTCCGCTGGGCCCGCACGAGCCGCAGCACCTCCACCGCGACAGTGACCTGGACCGCCCCCGACACCACCCCGCCGGGCGTCTACCGGCTCCGGTACCACGGTGACAGCGACACGGACGGCCCGTTCACCGGAGCGACGGAGCCCTTCGCGGTGGGGGACGCCGGGACCGCCACCGCATAGGGACCGGCCCGTCGCCCGGTGTCCGACCCCCCGTGCGCGGTCAGGACCGGCCGTACTGCACCGGCACGCGCACCTCGCCGAGTCCGCCGCGCGCGGCATCCCGCGCCCAGTACGGCGAACGCAGCAGCTCGCGGCCGAGCAGTACGGCGTCCGCCTCGCCGTTGGCGAGGATCTTCTCGGCCTGCTCCGGCTCGGTGATCAGCCCGACGGCGGCCACCGGCAGTCCGGTCTCGGCCTTGACGCGCGCCGCGAACGGCACCTGGTAGCCGGGTTCGACCGGGATGACGGCGTCGGACACGTTGCCGCCGGTCGAGACGTCGAGCAGGTCCACGCCGTGCTCCTGGAGCAGGCTCGCGAAGCGCACCGTGTCGTCGCCGTCCCAGCCGCCCTGCTCCAGCCAGTCGGTCGCCGAGATCCGGAAGAACAGCGGCAGCTCCTCGGGCCACACCTCCCGTACGGCGTCCACGACTTCGAGCGCGAACCGGACGCGATTGCGGAACGATCCTCCGTACTCGTCCATGCGCCTGTTGGAGTGCGGGGAGAGGAACTCGCCGATCAGGTAGCCGTGCGCACCGTGGACCTCGACGACCTGGAAGCCCGCCTCCAGAGCCCGCTTCGCGGCGTCCGCGAACTGCCCGACGATCTCCCGGATCTCCTCGGCCGTCAGCTCGGTCGGCACGTGGTGGCCGTCCTTGAAGGGCACCGGGCTCGGCCCCACCGGCTGCCAGCCCTCGGTCTCGGCACTCACCGGCCCGCCGCCCCGCCAGGGCCGGTCGGTGGACGCCTTGCGGCCCGCGTGGGCGAGCTGGATGCCGGGCACGGTGCCCTGTTCCTTGAGGAAGTCCGTGATCCGCCGGAAGGCGTCCTTCTGGGTGTCGTTCCACAGCCCCAGGTCCGCCGGGCTGATGCGCCCGTCGGGCGTCACGGCGGTCGCCTCCACCAGGATCAGCCCCGTACCGCCGACGGCACGTGCCGCGTAGTGGGCGAAGTGCCAGTCGTGCGCCACCCCCGCGTTCGGGCCGAACACCTCGGCGCTGTACTGGCACATCGGGGCCATCCAGATCCGGTTGGGCATGGTCACGTCGCGCAGGGTGATGGGCTGGAAGAGGTTGCTCACGGCGAACTCCATGGGAGGGAAGGGCCTGTTGCTGGTTGTACGATACCCATCGTAGTACGGCATCTGTCAAACTACGAAAGGTCTCGTACAATGGCGGAGACCGTCGACACCGCCACCCGAGGGAGCCCACCGTGGCCACCGCAGCAGCGCCCAGCAGCCGTGAACTCGCGCACCCCGACCGGACGGAGATCCGGCTCGAAAACGTGCTGCACGCCCTCTCCGACCCCATGCGGCTGCTGATCGTCCGCGACCTCGCCCGTACGGAAGGCGAACTGGCCTGCTCCGCCTTCGAGCTGCCGGTCTCCAAGTCGACGACCACCCACCACTTCCGCGTCCTGCGCGAGAGCGGCGTCATCGAGCAGGCGTACCGGGGCACCGCGAAGAAGAGCGCACTGCGCCGCGCCGACCTGGAGGCGCTGTTTCCCGGACTGCTCGAAGCGGTGCTGGCGGCCGCCGAGTCGCAGGCTCGGCGCGACTGAGGCCGCCCCTCAGGCGGGTGCGCCGCCCGCAGCGCCCAGCAGCCCCGCCCAGTCGTGGATCTTCACCGAGCGCCGCCCCAGGGAAGTGCCCAGTGCCGCCTCCGCCGCCTCGATCGCCAGCCACCCCGGCCACTGGACCGGCCGCAGCCCCGATTCCCGCAGTACGTCCAGGGGTTCCGCCGCGACGGTGCGGGACGCCAGCGCTGCGGCGTCCGCGAGGAGGGAGGCCGCCGTCTCCTTGGCGCACGGCCGGTTCGTCCCGATCACTCCTGTCGGGCCCCGCTTGATCCACCCGGCGACGTACTCCCCGGCCGACGGCACCCCGTCCCGCAGCACCCGCCCGCCCGCGTGCGGCACCGTCCCGCGCCCCGCGTCGAACGGCAGCCCCGGCAGCGGCACTCCCCGGTAGCCCACCGAGCGCAGGACCAACTGCGCCTCGATGTCCTCGTACGTCCCCGTGCCGCGCACCCCGCCCGCCCCGTCCGGCACGGTCCGCTCGAACCGCACGGCCGCCACCCGGCCCGCCTCCGCCAGCAGCTCGACCGGCCGCAGGTGGAAGCGCAGCCGCAGGGTCCGCGCCCGTGCCGGAGGCGGCGTCAGCGCCCAGCCGCGCAGCACCTCCACGTTGCGGCGCAGGGCGCCGGGCAGCCCCGACGGGTCGTGGTACGCCGGGTCCAGCTCCAGCTCCGAAGGTTCCACCGACACGGAGGCGTCCGGAAGGCCACCCAGCTCGCGCAGCTCCTTGGTGGTGAACCGGGCCTGGGAGGGGCCGCGTCGCCCGACCATGTGCACCTCGCGCACGGTGGAACCCGACAGCAGGTCCAGCGCCGTCTGCGGCACGTCCGTGGGCAGCAGCTCACCGGCCCCGCGCGCCAGGATCCGGGCCACGTCCACCGCCACGTTGCCGACGCCGATCACCACGGCGGACCGCACGCCCAGCGCGAAGCCGCCCGGGTCGGCGTCCGGGTGCGCGCTGTACCAGGAGACGAACTCGGTGGCCGAGAAGCTGCCCGGAAGGTCCTCGCCGGGCACCCCGAGCCGACGGTCGGTGGCCGCGCCGACGCAGTACACCACCGCGTGGTACAGCTCCAGCAGCCGCTGCGCGGGGAGTTCGGGCGTGCCTGCCTCGACGTTGCCGACGAAGGTGATCCGCTCGTGCTCCAGGACCGTACGCAGGTTGCCCTGGAGCGACTTGATCTTCTCGTGGTCGGGAGCGACCCCGTACCGCACCAGTCCGTACGGACACGGCAGCCGGTCCAGTACGTGCACCCGCACATCGGGCACGGCGGACTGCTGAGTGAGGGCCTGGGCCGTGTAGAGGCCGCTGGGGCCCGACCCGACGACTGCGACGCGAAGCACGGCGGAGCTCCCTCCCGCGGGGTCGCTCCAGCATCGCACCGCACGGGCGGCAGCGGCAGGGTCGTGCACGGGTGCGGGGTGCCCGGGAGCGGACGCGGCGGTGCTGCGCTAAACGGAGTGCCTGTCGCCGCCATGCGTGCGCGCCGTTCCAGTGATGCGGCCGAGTCCCGATACGTTGCCGAAATGCCGGAAAGTACCTTTTGCAATGCTCCTGGCCGATATGAGCCTAATGGCGCAGTTTCGGTATGGCCTGTCTGGGAACTCCAGGGGCACGGTTCCGTCACGTCCGACACTTCTGGTCCCACCGGTTCCACCGGCCTCTCCTGGAGCACCGGCGGAGTACGTCGTGATCTGCTCCCTCCCTGGTTCAACATCCGTCTGACCTTCGCCGACGGCGCCCGGATCGACGTGCTGGCCGTGGTCTCGGACGGCCGGATCGCGATCGAGGACATGCGGGCCGACCCTCCCCTGTCGCTGGACGGCTTCGCCGTCCTCGCCGACTGGATCGAGGGGCCCCTGGAGGACGCGTGCCGGGTCGTCGCCGAGCAGCACCGGCTCGGCATGTCCGGCCCCCGGGGCTACTACGCCGACGGCCGGGTGTTCGACGAGGAGCCCCCGGGCAAGCGCCGCGCCCGGCCTTCCTGGCCGCGCGGCAGCGCGGGACGCCGGATCGCGGCCGAGGCGTACCTGGCGGCCCAGGGGGAGGGCCGGGACCCGGTGCTCGCGGTGATGTACGCGACCGGGCGCAGTCGCCGCAAGTCGCTCAAGGTCATCGCGAGTGCGCGTGACGAGGGGTACCTCGCGCCGCGCCACAACAGGCGCTGACACCCGGCGGCCCTGAGCGCCCGCTCCACGAGCCTTCCTTCCGGGCCCCGGCTACGAGCCCTTGAGCATCCGGGCCATCCGGTTGATCTCGGTCGTCTGCTGGGCGACCAGGTCCGTCGCCATCTCCTCGATCGTCACGTCATTGCCGTCGGACAGCACGTCCCCGGCCATGGTGAGCGCCCCCTTGTGGTGCGTGATCATCAGCTCCAGGAAGAGCCTGTCGAAGTCCTCGCCCTTGGCGGCCTTCAGATCGGCGAGCTGCTTCTCGGTCGCCATGCCCGCCATGGCCGCGTGGTCGTGCGGCGTCTTCGGCCGCTTCGCCGCGCCGTTGCGGGTGTCCCAGCCCTTCATCGCGTCGATCTCCGGCTTCTGGGCCGCCGCGATGCGTTCCGCGAGCTGCTTGACGCCTTCGGAGGAGGCGCGTGACGGGGCGAGAGCGGTCATCACCAGGGCCTGTCCGTGGTGCACGACCATCATCTCCGTGTAGGTGAAGTCCGCCGAGTTGGGCTTGTCGAGGGGGGCTTCCCTGCGTGCCTCGTCGGCGCTGAGGGTGCGCGCCGGTTCGCCCGGCCTCCCCGGGGCGACGACCGAAGAAGCGCCCTCCGGCCCGGCCTTCACGTCGTCCTTCGGAGTTCCGTCGCAGGCGGACAGAACGAGCAGGGCGGCGGCGAGCGGGGCCGTCATGGCCAACGTGCGTCGCCATCCGCCGGATTGACGGGAGTGCACGACAACCTCCTGGGGTGCACGGGACAGTTGGTGACCGTAGTAGCACGGTTCCGCTCACAGATGATCAAAAAACTTCATTACGTCTCTGTTGCCGTCTGTTGAGATGTACATGAGAAGACAGATACTGCCGGGGTCCCTCAACCGTTCAACTGCGAACCGAAACAAGGGAGTACGCAGTGGCATCGTTGACCAACCCCCTCGTCAAGAGACGCAGACGCCTCGGCGTGGCAGCAGCCGCGGCCGGTCTGCTCGCGACGCTCCTCACGGCCGGCCCCGCCGCCGCGACCCCCGAGCCCGGCGACACCCCCGCGAAGCGGCAGGGCGTCACCACCTCGCAGCAGGAGGAGGCCCGCAAGGCCATCCGGAGCGGCGAGATACCCGGCGTGGACGAGATCGTCCACAGCGAGAACGTCGAGCACCTGGCCAACGTCCCGAAGGACGCCCTCAAGGGCCTCAACACGGACCTGGCGTTCCAGGGCAAGTACGCCTTCGCCGGAAACTACGACGGCTTCCGGATCTTCGACATCAGCAACCCGAAGCAGCCGAAGACCGTCACCCAGGTCCTGTGCCCCGGATCGCAGAACGACATCTCCGTCTCCGGAAACCTGCTCTTCCTCTCCACCGACTCCTCGCGCAGCGACAACTCCTGCACCAGCACCACGCAGCCCGCGACGGAGAAGTCCTCCTGGGAGGGCATGAAGATCTTCGACATCAGCGACATCCGGAACCCGAAGTACGTCGCCGCCGTCGAGACCGCCTGCGGTTCGCACACCCACACCCTGGTGCCCGAGCGCAAGAACGTGTACGTGTACGTCTCCTCGTACTCGCCGCGCGCCACGTACCCGGACTGCCAGCCCCCGCACGACGGCATCTCGATCATCAAGGTGCCCCGCAAGGCGCCCCAGAAGGCCGCGGTCGTCGACTTCCCGGTGCTCTTCCCCGACGGCGGCAACCCCGGCGGCGGCACGACGAACCCGGACCTCTCCGAGACCACCGGCTGCCACGACATCACCGTGCTGCCCTCGAAGGACCTGGCGGCCGGAGCCTGCATGGGCGACGGCATCCTCTTCTCCATCAAGGACCCGGAGAAGCCCAAGGTCATCGACCGCGTCCAGGACAACGTCAACTTCGCGTTCTGGCACTCGGCGACCTTCAACGAGCGCGCCAACAAGGTCGTCTTCACCGACGAGCTCGGCGGTGGCGGCGGTGCGACCTGCAACGCGGAGACCGGACCCAAGCGCGGTGCCAACGGCATCTACGAGATCAAGGGCCACGGCGACAGGCGCAAGCTCGCCTTCAAGAGCTACTTCAAGATCCCGCGCCACCAGGCCGACACCGAGAACTGCGTCGCCCACAACGGCTCGCTGATCCCCGTTCCCGGCCGCGACATCATGGTCCAGTCCTGGTACCAGGGCGGTGTCTCCTTCTGGGACTTCACCGACTCCTCGAAGCCCCGGGAGATCGGCTACTTCGAGCGCGGTCCGCTCTCCACGACCACCGCCTCCACCGGCGGCTCCTGGTCCGCGTACTACTACAACGGCCATGTCTACTCCAACGACATCGCCAAGGGCTTCGACGTCCTGAAGATCAACGACCGTCGTACCGACCCCGCCAAGTGGGTCCGTCAGCGCGAGCTGAACGTGCAGACGCAGCCCGACTACCTCTGACCACCCACCCCGTGATCACCCGTTAGTCGCTCCGGTCGCCGTGCCGCCGGGCGGATCCCCGTCCGGCGGCACGCCGAGCTCCCAGTCCAGCCCGTACCGCTGGAACAGCTCCGCGCGCAGCCGGACCAGCGGCATCGGCGCGCCGGGCAGCAGCAGCGCGAACACCGTGCCCATCAACAGGGCGCGCAGCAGCGGGTACTCCGTGTCCGGATCGGTCGTGCCGTAGCGCAGCATCGCGCCCCTCAGCACCCCGGCCAACTGCTGCTGCTCGGGGCACCGCACGAAGCCCTCCGCCTGGAGGATGCCCGCCATGTGCGTGCGCATCAGCACCGGATGGTCGAGCGCCAGCCCCAGTACGGCGTCCACCGCGCGCGCCAGGACCTCCCGCCCGTCGTCCGTCGCGGGCTCGCGGTCGATCGCCGCGCGGATCGTACGGTGCATCAGCCGGTGCACCGCGGACTGGAGCAACTGCCGCTTGCCGGGGAAGTAGTAAGACACCAGCCCCCGTGCGGAACCGGCCCGGTCCGCGATGGCGCCCAGCGTCGTCGCCTCGTAGCCGCGCTCCCCGACCAGCTCCACGGTCGCCTGGAGAATCCGCTCACGGGAGCGTCTGCGCAATTCCTCGTTGACCGATGCGCTGCGCGGGGACATCCTGTAACTCCTGCGTTGACTGGCTCCGAGCCAATATACTCAGTGCGGTTCGTGCACACCCCTTGCCGGGTGCGCGCGGCACGGCTGCCCGCCTCGGGCGACGCGGGGGATCGTCCGAGGCGGGCAGCGCCGTGCCGGCAGCACCTCACGGGCGGGTGCCGCACGGATCCAGCAGGTCCAGTACGGGCCGCAGGCCGTCCGGCCGCTCCGCCGCCGGGAGATGGTCCACGAAATGGACCGCGCAGCCCAGCGCGGCGGCCCCGCCGTCCGCGTGCCGACTGTCGCCCACCATCAGCGTGTGCGCCGGTTCCTGCCCCAGTGCCGCGCACGCCGTGCGGAAGAGCCGGGGGTCGGGCTTCTGGACTCCGTACTCGTACGACAGCACGTACGCGTCGACGAACCGGTCCAGGTCGTGCGCCCGGAACACCGGACGCAGGTCCCAGCCGATGTTGCTCACCACAGCCACCGGAATCCCCCGCGCCCGCAGCGCGCCCAGCACCTCCGCCGTGTCCGGGTACGGCTGCCACGCCTCCGGCAGCATGTGGCGTGCGTACAGCGCGTCGTGGAGGGCGTCGTCGGGCAGCGCGACCTGCCGTGACAGACCCGTGTACGCCGAGCGGTGCAGCTCCGCGCTCTCGTCGCGCGTCGCCCACAGACCGGCGACCGCGGGCGGAACCGACAGGGGGTCGGCGCCGCCGGGCAGCGCACCCGCCCGCTCCAGCAGGTCGGCGTAGTGCCTCAACTCCTCGACGGTGTGCGGCGACGAGGGCCCGCCGAGCACGGCGTCCACCCAGGAACGGGTCGATTCGATGCGCAACAGGGTGCCGGAGAAGTCGAAGAGCACGGCTTTGATCGTCATGCCGGAGAGCATCCCCGCCGTGCCTGGAGGTACGCGTACCACCGGACAGCCCCCAGCACCACCGCCACGCCCAGCAGCCAGCCGCCGAGTACGTCCGAGAACCAGTGCACCCCCAGGTACAGGCGGGTGAACCCGACACCCAGCACCGACACCACCGCCACCACCAGCAGCGCCGCTCGCGCCGCGCGGGACGCGGTGAACCGGGCCAACAGCCACAGCAGCAGACTGAAAGTGACCGCCGCTGTCATCGCATGACCGGAAGGGAACGCAGCGTACTGAGCGGAATCGACCGGATCGGGCCACTGCGGACGTTCTTTCCCGACAGCGGCCTTGAGCACCTGCTGTACGAGGGCTCCGAGAGCACTCGTCACCGCGATGGCCACGGCGAGCGTGCGCTCCCCGTGCACCAGCAGCCAGAAGAACACCACCGCGATCACCGCCCGCATCGCCCACGGGTCCCACACCCAGTCCGACAGGACGCGCATGACTCGGGTCGTCGCGGGATCGTCGATGGCCCAGCGGTGCAGCCCGTTCGCGATGTCGTCGTCGAGGGCGACCAGCGGCCCCCACTCCACGGCCACCAGGACGAGCAGCACGGCGAACACGGCCGTCAGCAGGGCGCACGCGAGCAGCACCGGCGGACGGGAGGGCGGAAGGGACGACGGAAGGGGAGCGGGGGAGGACATGGGGAGATCCTTGCCGACCCGCAGCCGATCACGCCCCACCAGCACACCCCTTCACGTACGAAACTCCCGTACTCGCAGGACCGCCCGCAGGACGAAGCCCTACCCCAGAGCCCGCAACCCCGGTACGAACGCCACCGCCAGCGGCACCACGGGCACCAGCGCCGAGGTCGCCGTCAGCCGCAGTCGCTGCGCCGGGCTCAGCCGGGGCACCGGCGCGAGCAGCCGGTTCACCCGCTGCGGAAGCCCCGCGTCCGGAGCCGAGGAGGGCCCGAACACCCCACGGTCCTCGTTGAGTTCCACCAGCGCCAGCGCCGTCGTCAGACGGCCGAAGCGGCGGGACGCCATGTCGTCGGCCGCCAGCTCCACCAGCCGGTGCATCTCGTCGCGGAACCCCGCGAACACCGGAACCTGCGGAAAGCCGCTCGCCAGCGCCGCCGAGCAGTGCCGCAGCCAGTCGTGCCGGGCGCGGGCGTGCCCCTGCTCGTGCGCCACCACCGCGTCCAGCTGACGGCCCTCCAGGCGGCGCAGGGCGGCCGTGGTGATGACCAGCCGGGGCTGCGCACCGGGCAGCCACCGCACGTCAGGACGCTCGCCCTCCAGAACGACGAGACGGCCGCCGGGCTCCTCGCCCGGCAGCGCGGGAGCACGCACGAGCAGCTCCGCCCGGTGCTGCCTGCGCCGCACGCGCGCCCGGTGGATCTCCCGGACCAGCATCGCGCCGGTCCACACGCCGCAGCCCGCGAGTACCACCGCGAGCACGGCCGACCACGGACCCGACGCACCCAGCGCGTACGCCTCGACGACCCCGCGCGGCGCCGACGCGAAGACGTGCCCCCGCACCTGGTGCCAGGCCGCCGCCGCACTGAACGTCATGGCGAGCGCGAAGCTCAGCAGCACCGCGCCCACGACGCACTGCCACATCCACAGCGCGACCACGGGTTCCCTGTCCCGCCATTCGGCACCCGCGAGCAGTCGCGGGGCCAGCACGGCGGTCAGCAGGCCGAGCAGCAGCAGGGACAGGGAGACCATCATGGGACTCAGCCTATGAGGGCACCACCACCCCCGGGTACGGGCCGGGTCGCGGAGTGACGTACGACTCACAGCGTCAGCAGCATGGTGAGCATGCCGAGGGCCATCGACAGACGGCAGGCGAGCGCCAGTTCCGGACGGGAACCCCACGACACCGTCCCCCCGGATGCCGAGGCGGCCGCCGGCACCGGCAGCAGCCGCGCCCCGACCCACAGGACGTACACCGCGTAGTACACCAGCAGCGCCCCCGTCAGCAGGGGAACGCCGCCCGCCTGCGCGCCCGCCCCGTGCCCGGTGTGCCCGCCACCGGGAGCGGCCATGGCCACCGCCATGTACACCATCGCGGCGGAACCGATCAGATGGTGCACGTGGTGCGAGCTCCCCGCTCCCGTACTGTGATGCGGGCCCCCCGCTCCCGCGCGCGCCCACCACAGCGCCCGCAGCGCCGCCGCCCCGAACACCACGACGTACACCGCACCGCTCCACCGGGGCGGGGCGAAGACGGCGGCGGGCACCGCCATGACGGCCATCCCCAGTCCCATCAGGGCTTCGCCGCGCGCCACCCCGCGCTCCTCCCTGGGCCCGCTGCGCATCCGCAGCAGGCAGTACGCGCTCGTCACACCGCACAGCGCCACCAGCAGCCAGCCGGACATCGTCGGTCCGTGCACGGCGTACCTCCCCGCTCGGGTCCACCACGACGTGGCGACAGGTCGAGAAGTCGATGCCCGCATCGGCCGGGGCGCACGCATGCGCAACGGCACACGGGGGGAGCACGAAGACCGTTAGGGTCGGACGGATCGTCGCCGTACGGAACCGAACAAGAGGACACATCCACCATGGACACCACTTCGCGCCCGGCCCCCGGGGAACTCGTCTTCCGCGACGCCGCCGAGGGCGACGCGGACGCGCTCGTCGCGCTCGTCGAGTCCGCGTACCGGGGCGACAGCAGCCGTACGGGATGGACCACCGAGGCCGACCTCCTCGAAGGACAGCGCACCGACCCCGAGGGCGTCCTCGCCGTGATCAGGGCCCCCGGCAGCCGCCTGCTCACCGTCGAGCGCGACGGGGAACTCGTCGCCTGCTGCCAGCTCGAACACCGGGGGGAGGCCGCCTACTTCGGGATGTTCGCCGTACGCCCCGGACACCAGGGCGGCGGCCTCGGCAAGATCATCATCGCGGAGGCGGAGCGTCTGGTCCGCGAGACCTGGGGCGCCACCCAGATGCACATGACGGTGATCTCCGTACGGAACGACCTGATCGCCTGGTACGAGCGCCGCGGCTACCGCCGTACGGGAAAGATGACGCCCTTCCCGTACGGCGACGAGCGCTTCGGCGTTCCGCAGCGCGACGACCTCGCCTTCGAGCTCCTGGTCAAGGAACTCTGAAGGCGCCGGGGCGGACCGGCCGTCACGCCATGTAGCGGCCGGTCCTGCGGATCTCCGGGAAGTCGGTGGTCACCCCGTCCAGCTCCAGCGCGTGGGCCAGCCGCAGCTCCTCCGTGGTGTTCACCACCCAGCCGATCACCCGCAGCTTCTCCGTGTGCGCCCGCCGCACGATCTCCAGGGTGAGCCGTTGCAGTTCGAGCACGAGGGCCGAGGCTCCCGCCGCCACGGCGCGGTCCACCACCTCGGGACCGTAGAACTGGGCGACCAGGGCCGTGCGCACCCCGGGCACCAGCGCCGAGATCTGCACCAGCGCCTCGTCGTGGAACGACAGGACCTCGACGCGCTCCACCAGGTCCCGCCGGTGCATCACCTCGGCGAGCGCCCGTGCGGCGGCCGGGTCCTTGATCTCCGCCTGGAGCGGTGCGGAGACGGCGTCGAGCACCTCCTCGAACAGGGGGATGCGGGCACCGCCGCCCGCGTCCAGGGTGCGCAGTTCGGCGAGCGACAGGGCGGAGACCGGCCCGTGGCCGTCCGTGGTGCGGTCGAGGTCGGCGTCGTGCATGACGACGAGCGCGCCGTCCTTGCTCAGATGCAGGTCGAGTTCGATGACGTCCATGCCCGCGCGCTGGGCGTGCAGGAAGGAGCCGAGGGTGTTCTCGGGCTCGACACCCATGACTCCGCGGTGACCGATGGTGAGGAAAGACAAGGCGATCTCGCTTCCGTCGACGGCGGCACACAGCTCAAAGCTGACAGCTCACATCACAAAGCTCACAGCGAGATTAGCGGCCCGCCTCCGCAACGGAACCCGCCTGACGCGAGGAACTGGAGTCCTCCGCAGGGGAGTTCGCGATGCCCAGCAGAATGCCGGTGACGACGGCGGCGAGAAGGATGGCACGCAGGCTCATGGGGGACGGCTCCAGGCGCATCGGGAAGTGACCTGTGCGCACGACCGGCGGGGGAGGCACGGTCGGGCCACCAGGACAGGGTGCGTCCGTCCTACTCCTCCGTGCGGCCCAGACCGCCCCAAGTCACCCTTCCGTGGGCGCGCCGTACGGTGGTTGACCGCCCGTGTCCGGACCGCCGACGTGCCCGAGATCCGCCAGCATCGCCCGCGCCGACGCCGGTTCCGCGAACGGGGTCCGCGAGGTGGCCCAGCCAGACGCGCAGCGAGGAGTCCGCCCACTTCTTCGGCTCGTGGTCTCTGCGGCGAAGGGGAGGCGTACGTCGCCGCGTTGCGGGCAGCAGGAGGGACGGCGGTCGGGCGGCGCTTCCCGGTGATGTGCTCCGGGTTCACCGGGGTCCTCGGATGCACCGCTCTGCTGGCCGGGGCGCGGGCCGCGATAGCCGGGGCGCGGGCAGCGACGGCCGGTGTGACGGGAGTCATCGCCGTCACTGGGTGCTACGACAGGAAGAATTCCGGTGATCTGGGGGGTTGCGCAGGATAATTTCTTCTGGCTCCTCTTGTGCGGAAGAACCACGCGTGGATACGGTTTCTTTACGCGAGGTTCTCCCGTGGAGGAAGTGACATGACGCAAATTCTGGTGCAGGACATTGCTGGTGGGGGCATAGCGGAGTCCTCGCGAGTGGCCGACCACCCGGCCTGGGGGGTGCTCAAGGCCGCGGTCGAGGAGATCCGCCCCTGGCAGAGCCCCGACGGGTCGATCGACCTGGACGCCGACGGAGCCCCGGCCCGCACGGCCGTGGACGCCGTACTGGCACGGGTGATCGCCGGGGTCGAGGAGCTCGCCCCGCTGCTGGAGCACGACGCCGCCTACCACCGCGCCCTCGTCGCGGACCTGCGCGCCTGGGCGGACTCCGCGTACGACGTGCCGGACTTCCTGGACTCGCTGCTGGCCTTCCAGCCCGCACAGTCGCGCGCCGACGGCCTGCAGCACCTCGTCGTCTTCCCGATGTACACCCAGAACGGCAACCCCGACCGCAACCTCGAAGCGGTCGTGCTGCGCATGGTGTGGCCCGAGTGGCTGGCGGAGCTGGAGCGCACCCGCTACGACAACCCGCTGTTCTGCGGCATCACCTTCGAGGACTTCACCTCGGGCTACGACACCAACTCCGCGGTGCTCTTCCCCGAGACGATCGCCGTGCGCCAGGCGCCGGAACGATTCACCTGGGGCGGTATCTTCTGCGACCGCGAGGCGGCCCGCTTCCGCGCGGTCACCGAGGCCGCCGTCGGCATCCTGGGCCTCGAACTGCCCGAGGACATCGCGGCGATGGTCACCGACCAGGACCGCTGCCAGCAGGCGTTCGTGCTGTGGGACATGGTCCACGACCGCACCCACAGCCACGGCGACCTGCCGTTCGACCCCTTCATGATCAAGCAGCGGCAGCCGTTCTGGATGTACGGCCTCGAAGAGCTGCGCTGCGACCTCACCGCCTTCAAGGAGGCCGTGAAGCTGGAGGCCGACGGCGTCTCCCAGGGCCGAGACGTGCAGTACGCGGTGCTCTTCGACCGCATGTTCCGCTTCCCGGTCACCGGCGAGCGGGTCCGCAACTACGACGGACTCGGCGGCCAGCTCCTCTTCGCGTACCTGCACAAGCACGACGTGGTGCGCTGGACCGACAACACCCTCACGATCGACTGGGAGCGGGCCCCGCAGGTCACCAACCAGCTCTGCGGCGAGATCGAGGACCTGTACCGCGCGGGCATCGACCGCCCGAAGCTGGTGCACTGGTTCGCCGCGTACGACCTGGTCTCGACGTATCTCGCCCCGCACCCCGGCTCCCGCTGGGCCAAGGGCCCGGACGCCCTGGACCTGTCGCTGCCGCCGCGGAAACTGGTCGACGACGTGCTTCCTGACGAGTTTCCGCTGAGCATGTTCTATGAGGCGCTTTCCAAGAAGCTCAAGTCCGTGATCGCCTCGACCAAGGGGATCACCGCGGCAGGCGCCGAGCGGGTGGCCGCGTGAGCCCCCACGCCCAGGAGGCGACCGACATGACCGCACAGAACGCACCCGAAGGCCCCCTCGACGGAGCCGTCATCGCCGTCGCGGGAGCGGCGGGACCCGCAGGAAGGGCCACGCTGCTGCGCCTGGCCGAGGCCGGTGCCACGGTCGTCGGCGCCGACGCCGACGTGGCCCGCCTCGCGGAGGCCGTGGACGCCGCCCGGTACGCGCACGGCGGGGCCACCGTCATCGGCGAGACCGTCGACCTCCTCGACCTCGACGCCACCCGCGCCTGGGCGGAGAAGACCGAGAAGGAGTTCGGCCGGATCGACGGCATGGTCCACCTGGTGGGCGGCTGGCGCGGCTCCGCGACCTTCGCGGAGACCGACCTCGCCGACTGGGACCTGCTCGAAAAGCTGCTGATCCGCACCGTCCAGCACACCTCGCTCGCCTTCCAGGCCGGACTCCAGCGCAGTGACAAGGGCCGATACCTGCTGATCAGCGCCGCCGGAGCCTCGAAGCCGACCGCGGGCAACGCCGCGTACGCCGCCTCCAAGGCCGCAGCCGAGGCGTGGACCCTCGCCCTCGGCGACGCCTTCCGCAAGGCGGGGGGCGAGGACGGGCCGCGTACGGCCGCTGCGATCCTGGTGATCAAGGCACTGGTGCACGACGCGATGCGCGCCGAGCGCCCGAATGCGAAGTTCGCGGGCTTCACCGACGTCACGGAGCTGGCCGACGCCATCGCCGGAGTCTGGGACAAGCCCGCCTCGGAAGTGAATGGACAGCGCCTGTGGCTGACCCCCAAGCCGTGAAGGACCCGGTGACCGGAGCCGTGACGACCACGACCACCGTGACGACGACCACGACGACCGTCACCACGGACGCTCCGGTCGACCGGCCCAGGACGGACGCCCGCCGCCACCACGACCCGGCGCTACGGGGCTTCGCCAGCGACAACTACGCGGGCACCCACCCGGAGATCCTGGCCGCCCTCGCCCTCGCCAACGGCGGCCATCAGGTCGCCTACGGCGAGGACCAGTACACCGACCACCTCCAACAGGTGATCCGCTCCCACTTCGGCCCCACCGCCGAGGCGTTCCCGGTCTTCAACGGCACGGGAGCGAACGTGGTCTGCCTCCAGGCACTCACCGACCGCTGGGGTGCGGTGATCGCCGCCGAGACCGCCCACATCAACGTGGACGAGGGCGGTGCGCCCGAGCGCATGGGCGGCCTCAAGCTGCTCACGGTGCCGACCCCGGACGGCAAGCTCACCCCCGAGCTGATCGACCGGCAGGCATGGGGCTTCGACGACGAGCACCGGGCCATGCCCCAGGTCGTCTCGATCACCCAGAACACCGAGCTGGGCACCCTCTACACACCGGACGAGATACGCGCGATCTGCGACCACGCGCACCAGCACGGCATGAAGGTCCACCTCGACGGGGCGCGCATCGCGAACGCGGCCGCCGCCCTCGACGTGCCCATGCGCGCCTTCACCAACGCGGCGGGCGTCGACATGCTGTCGTACGGCGGCACGAAGAACGGCATGATCTTCGGCGAGTGCGTCGTCGTCCTGAACCCGGACGCGGTGCGCCCGACGGCGATGAAGCGGCTGCGGAAGTCGTCCATGCAGCTCGCCTCGAAGATGCGCTTCGTGTCGGTGCAGCTGGAGGCGCTCCTCGCCAAGGACCTCTGGCTGCGCAACGCCCGGCACGCCAACGCGATGGCCCAGCGCCTCGCCGCCGGTGTGCGCGCCGTCGACGGCGTCGAGATCCTCTACGAGGTGCAGGCGAACGCGGTGTTCGCACGGCTGCCGCACGAGGTGAGCGAACGGCTCCAGAAGCGCTTCAGGTTCTACTTCTGGGACGAGGCGGCGGGAGATGTGCGGTGGATGTGCGCGTTTGACACGACGGAGGATGACGTCGATGCGTTCGTGCAGGCGCTCAAGGAGGAGATGGCCCGGTAGGGGCGGCGGCGCCCTCCGCGCCGAACACACAGCAGACCTTGCCCCAGGGCCCCAGCCCCCTCGGGCTCCTCCCCGCCCCGCCCTTCCGGGCTCCGCCCCGCCAAGCCCCCTTGGGCGGCGGGGCCCCTTTGGCCTCCGCTTCCCTAGCCCCTTTGGCCTCCGCCCCGCCTCGCCCCCCTGGGCGGCGGGGCTTTTGCCTAGCCCCCTTGGGCTCCGCCCTCCGCTTCCGCCTAGCCTCCTTGGGCGGCGGGGCCGCCCCCCGGGGGCGGAACGGGCGGGCAAGGGGGCGGCCCCCCTCGCTCCGGGCCCACCCCGGAGCCGCCCGCCGTTACCTCGCCCCATGGGTGCGCCGCACCCCGGTGCGCCTGCGGCGGGCCGCCCCAGACCCACCCCTTCACCTAAACTCGCGAGGCTTGGGGGTCGTACGTGCGGGTGCGTGGGGGCTGGGCGCGCAGTTCCCCGCGCCCCTAAAGGGGCACGTTCACGCGAGCCCCGGCGAGCACAGCCCCGCGCGGCTGAGCCGTAGACAGCGTGGGAGGCCCTGCCGAACGCCCCGTGCCGGGCACTCCTCAGCCGGTCGCCTCACGCAGCTGCGCCGGAGTCGGAGCCGTCCCGCCGAGGTGGGCCGGGATCCACCAGGTGTCCTTGTCGTCCTTCGGGCGCACCGGATAGGCGCGCTGAGCGGCCTCCAGGAGCTCCTGGACGCGCTCGCGCAGCCGCCGGGTGACCGCGCCCGCGTACTCGCCCGCGGCGGTCTCCACGGGCTTGCCCACGCGGATCGTGATCGGAATGTGGTTACGGCCGAAGTTGCGCGGCTTGCCCTTGGTCCAGATGCGCTGGGTGCCCCAGACCGCCATCGGGATCAGGGGCACGCCCGCCTCCTGGGCGAGCCTGGCCGCACCCGACTTGAAGCTCTTGAGGGTGAACGACTCGGAGATCGTCGCCTCCGGGAACACACCGATGATCTCGCCCGAGCGCAGCGACTCCAAGGCGTGCTTGTACGCGTTCTCGCCCTGCTTGCGGTCCACCGGGATGTGCTTCATGCCGCGCATCAGCGGCCCGGACACCTTGTGCCGGAACACCGACTCCTTCGCCATGAAGCGCACCAGGCGCTTCTGCGGCAGGGCGGCGAAGCCGTTGAAGATGAAATCGAGGTAACTGATGTGGTTGCTGACCAGTACGGCCCCGCCGGAGCGGGGGATGTTCTCAGAACCCTGAGTGTCGATCTTGAGGTCGAGCGCCTTGAAGAGCGTGCGCGCGGCGCCGACGACCGGCCGATAGACGAGTTCTGCCATGACGGGGACCCTTCTCTGACCGGGGAGGGCTCTCCCGGTATGAAAGTTACGCTGCCGTAGGTTTTCGGCGTTGGGCAGATCGTGCCCCATGTACGGCCGAGTAGCCAGTCCCCAGGTGCCCAGAACGCGAGATTCTCGTCACGTCCCACGATGTCCGTCCATGCCCTGACCTGCTGCGGATCCGGAACAAGTGTTGTACGCCCGCGGGAATCGCAGCACCGCGCGGCACGCTGCACACTGTGACAAGCAGGACGTAAGGGGAGGGTGAAATATGCCGGAACGGGACGGTGACCGACGGCTTGAAGGCGATGGCCGACGGCTGGGAACGGTCGAACTCGGCGTCGAACGGGGGGAGCGGGCCACGCTCGTGCAGTTCTCCAGCGCCTTCTGCCAGCCCTGCCGGGCCACGCGCAGGACCCTCGAAGAGGTCGCCGCGATGGTGGACGGGGTCACGTACGTGGAGATCGACGCGGAGGACAACCTCGCGCTCGTACGGGAACTGGACGTCCGGCAGACGCCGACCGTGCTCGTCCTGGACGCGGCGGGACGGACCGTGCGCCGGGCGACGGGGCAGCCGCGCCGGGTCGACGTCATCGCGGCACTGGGACACGCTGTCGCATGAGGGCACGGACGGCCCTTTCAGGGGTGCCGCGTGACACAAAGTGATCAATCTCCCATCGCCCCGCCCCGGATGCGCACTTGACGCTGCCCGCCCGGAATCGTCAATCTGACGTCATGCCGTCGGAACTCCTTCTCTACGGGCGGGCCCATGTGGACCTGGCCCGCAACGCGAGCGCGCGCTGTCCGAGTGCCTGAGCAGCCACGGACCACACCAGCGCGCATTCCGTTCCTCCAGAAGGACAGCTCCATGACGCTCCAGCCCACCCTCGCCGTTCCGCAACAGGCCACGCCCGACTTGCTCCGCTCGGTCTTCCGGCAGCACGCCGCGGGGGTCGCCGTCATCACGGCGGCCGGTCCCGGCGGCCGCCCCGTGGGATTCACCGCCACCTCCCTCAACTCCGTCGCCGCCGAGCCTCCGTTGATCTCCTTCGGCATCGGCACCGGCTCCTCCAGCTGGCCCGTCGTCGCGGATGCCGAGCACATCGGCGTCCACATACTCGGTGACCATCAGGAGGCGCTCGCGGCGACGTTCGCCCGCAGTGGTGCCGACCGTTTCGCCGAGCCCACCCGCTGGCACGCGGGGCCCTACGGCGTTCCCGTGCTCGACGGCGTCCTGGCGTGGCTGGTGTGCCGTGTGGTGGCGCGGGTGCCCGCCGGGGACCACCGCATCGTGCTCGCCCAGGCCGTCGCGGGAGACCCCTCGGGCGAGGGGCGGCCGCTTCTCTACCACCAGGGGCGCTTCAACGCCCTGCGCGACTGAAACGCTTCCCGGAAGACAGGAGCGCTTTCCGGAAGCAGGGGCCCGAAAGCACGGATGTGTCGGTGATTACGCAGCGTTGGCAAGGTCACAGTTACCAGCGCTTGCTTGTGGGGAACCCTCTGGGTGTACTGACGAGTAATATTCCGGTCGGGGCGCAACCCGCCCCGACCGGAAACCGCCCCTTCAGGCGCCTATGCTGCCTGCAACGAGGCAGCCGACAAATAGACGATGCAGTAGGAGACCCGGCGTGAGCTTGAGGATCGTTGTCTGTGTGAAGTACGTGCCCGACGCCACTGGCGACCGGCACTTCGCCGATGACCTGACGGTCGACCGGGACGATGTCGACGGTCTGCTGTCGGAGCTGGACGAGTACGCGGTCGAGCAGGCGCTGCAGATCGCGGACGAGGCCGATGACGCGGAGATCACCGTGCTGACGGTGGGTCCCGAGGACGCGAAGGACGCGCTGCGCAAGGCGTTGTCGATGGGTGCGGACAAGGCGGTGCACGTCGAGGACGACGATCTGCACGGCTCCGACGTGATGGCGACGTCGCTGGTGCTCGCGAAGGCGATCGAGAAGACGGGTTACGACCTGGTGATCGCCGGTATGGCGTCCACCGACGGCACGATGGGTGTGCTCCCGGCGATCCTGGCCGAGCGCCTGGGTGTCCCGCAGGTCACCCTGCTGTCCGAGGTCAAGGTCGCCGACGGCAAGGTGACTGGCCGCCGGGACGGCGACGCGGCCTCCGAGCAGCTCGAAGCCTCCCTCCCGGCCGTGGTGTCGGTGACCGACCAGTCCGGTGAGGCCCGCTACCCCTCGTTCAAGGGGATCATGGCGGCGAAGAAGAAGCCGGTGGAGTCCCTGGACCTGGACGACCTGGACCTGGAGGCCGAGCTGGTGGGCCTGGCAGGCTCCTGGACCGCAGTCGACGCGGCGGACAAGCGTCCCGAGCGCACCGCGGGCACGATCGTCAAGGACGAGGGCGAGGGCGGCAAGCAGCTCGCCGCGTTCCTCGCGGGCCAGAAGTTCATCTGAGCCCGCGCCCGCCCCTTCTCGTCTTCTTCCCTTCGTCTTCGCAGGAGCTTTCCCATGGCTGAAGTTCTCGTCTATGTCGACCACGTGGACGGTGCCGTCCGCAAGCCCACCCTGGAACTGCTGACCCTGGCCCGGCGGATCGGTGAGCCGGTCGCGGTGTTCCTGGGGGCCGGTGGCGACGCCGCCGCCCCCGTCCTCGGGGAGCACGGGGCGACCCGGGTGCTGAGTGTGGACGCCCCGGAGTTCGGTGACTACCTGGTGGTGCCGAAGGTCGACGCCCTCCAGGCCGCGTTCGCCGCGGTGTCGCCGGTGGCCGTGCTGGTGCCGTCCTCGGCGGAGGGCAAGGAGATCGCGGCCCGTCTCGCGGTGCGGATCCAGTCGGGCCTCATCACCGACGCCGTCGACCTCGAAGCCGGACCGGAGGGCCCGGTGGCCACGCAGGCCGCGTTCGCCGCGTCCTACACCACCAAGTCCCGGGTCTCGCGGGGTGTCCCGGTCATCACCGTCAAGCCGAACTCGGCCCCGGTCGAGGCCGCCCCCGCCGCCGGTGCGGTCGAGGCCCTGACGGTGTCGTTCTCGGACGCGGCCACCGGTACGAAGGTCGTGTCCCGCACCCCCCGGGAGTCCACCGGGCGTCCGGAGCTGACCGAGGCCGCGATCGTGGTCTCCGGCGGCCGGGGCGTCAACGGCGCGGAGAACTTCTCCGTCATCGAGAAGCTCGCCGACTCCCTCGGCGCGGCCGTCGGCGCCTCCCGCGCCGCCGTGGACGCGGGCTGGTACCCGCACTCCAACCAGGTCGGCCAGACCGGCAAGAGTGTCTCCCCGCAGCTGTACATCGCCTCCGGCATCTCCGGCGCGATCCAGCACCGGGCCGGTATGCAGACCTCGAAGACCATCGTCGCGATCAACAAGGACGCCGAAGCCCCGATCTTCGACCTCGTCGACTACGGCGTCGTCGGCGACCTCTTCAACGTCGTCCCCCAGCTCACCGAAGAGGTCACCTCCCGCAAGGGCTGACCTGCACCTTTCTGTACGACTCGGGGCCGCGCGGCGATATCTGCCGCGCGGCCCCGAGCCGTTGCGGTACGTGTCCCAGGCACCCATTGACTCCGGTGGTGAGCCGCATTAACTTCGCTATGCGGATTGTTGATTCCGTGAAGCGGAAACATGGAGGGTTGGAATGGGTCAGCAGGAGAAGGTGGCAACGAGCCTCGCCGGCGCGGTCAGCGAGGGGATCAGCGCCTCCCTCGTACCGATCGACGCTGAGCTTGAGCGCCGCTACCCCGGAGACCCCGGGACCCGGCAGCCCGTCCACACCGTCTACGTACCCGGCAACCTCTACGACGCGGGCACCATCCGCTCGTGGGGGGAGACGGCGCTGAAGATGCTCGACGAGCACGCCCCGAACGCCGCCGCGTTCGCCGAGGTGCTCGGCCTCGACGCCTCCCTCGCCGACGCCGTGTACGACCGGGTGCGCGCCAAGCTGGAGCGCGAGCCGATCGAGGACCTGCGTGTCGACTTCGAGGACGGCTACACCGGCTCCGCCGCCGACGAGGACACCTACGCGGCGCGTGCCGCGCGCCTGGTGGCCGCCTCGTACCAGGACGGCACGGCGGCCCCGTACACCGGCATCCGCCTGAAGTGCTTCGAGGCGCCGGTGCGCGACCGGGCCATCCGCACCCTGGACGTCTTCCTGACCGGGCTGATGGAGAACGGCGGGCTGCCCGACGGCCTCGTGCTGACGCTGCCCAAGGTGACGTACTGCGAGCAGGTCACCGCGATGGTGCGCCTCGTCGAGGCGTTCGAGAAGGCGCACGGCCTGCCGGAGGGCCGAATCGGCTTCGAGATCCAGATCGAGACCAGCCAGTCCATCCTCGGCGGCGACGGCACCGCCACCGTCGCCCGCATGATCGACGCCGCCGAGGGCCGGGCGACCGGTCTGCACTACGGCACCTTCGACTACAGCGCCTGCCTCGGCGTCAGCGCCGCCTACCAGGCCAGCGACCACCCGGCCGCCGACCACGCGAAGGCGATCATGCAGGTCGCCGCCGCCGGTACCGGCGTGCGCGTCTCGGACGGCTCCACCAACGTCCTGCCCGTCGGCTCCACCGAGAAGGTGCACGACGCCTGGCGGCTGCACTACGGCCTCACCCGCCGCGCTCTGTCCCGCGCCTACTTCCAGGGCTGGGACATGCACCCGGGCCACCTCCCGACCCGTTACGCGGCCGTCTTCACGTACTACCGCGAGGGCTTCGAGCAGGCCGCCGCGCGTCTGGCCGCGTACGCCAACCAGGTCACCGGCGGCGACGTCGCCGACGAGCCCGCGTCCGCCAAGGCGCTCGCCTCGTACCTGCTGCGCGGCATCCAGTGCGGCGCGCTCGACGCCGCCGAGGTCGCCAGGCTCAGCGGGCTGACCCAGGCCGACCTGGAGGGCTTCGCCGCACCGCGTCGCGGAGACCTCACCGCGTCTGCCGCGTAACCGTCCGACACCGTCTGCCCGGCTGTCACTGCTGCCCCGTAGTCTGTTCGCGACCACTTTTGGCGTAACGGAACGGGGCAGTGGTGGCGACGGGGGAGAACGAGCGGCTGGCCGGCCGCTACCGGGTGATCGAGCAGCTCGGCAGGGGCGGCATGGGCGTCGTGTGGCGCGCCGTCGACGAGGTGCTCGGCCGCGAGGTCGCCGTCAAGGAACTGCGTACGTACAACGACTCCTCCGCCCCTGAGCTGGCCGACCTCACGGTCCGCATGCAGCGCGAGGCGCGGGCCGCCGCCCGGGTCAGGCACTCCGGAGTCGTCGCCGTCCACGACGTCACCGAGCACGACGGCCGTCCCGTCATCGTGATGGAACTCGTCGACGGCCCGTCCCTCGACGACGTCCTCAGCGAGCGCGGGCCGCTCGACCCCCGCGAGGCCGCCGGTATCGGCGCGAAGGTGCTGGAGTCGCTGGCCGCCGCTCACCGCGTCGGCGTACTGCACCGCGACGTCAAGCCCGGCAACATCCTGCTGGAGCACGGCGGCCGCGTCGTCCTCACCGACTTCGGCATCGCCGCCATGGAGGACCCGGGCGACGGTTCCACCACCCATCTCACCCGCAGCGGCGAACTGGTCGGCTCCCTCGACTACTTGGCACCCGAGCGCGCCCAGGGGCAGGAGCCAGGACCCGCCTCCGACGTGTGGGCGCTGGGTGCGACGCTGTACGCGGCGGTCGAGGGCGGCTCGCCGTTCCGCCGTACGTCGACCTGGTCCACGCTGACCGCGATCGTCGTGGAACCGCTGCCCGAACCGGTGCGCTCCGGTCCGCTCGGGCCCGTGCTGCAACGGCTGATGAGCAAGGACCCGGCACACCGTCCGGGCGCGGAGGAGGCGGCCCTGCTGCTGGCCGCCGTCGCCGACGGCACCGCGCCGGGAGCGGGGACCGACGCGGTGCACCCCTCGGCCGGGCAGGCTCAACTTCCTTCCCAGCAGCAGGGATTCGGTCCCGCTGCCGCCTACGGGCAGCAGCAGGCGCAGGGGTTCGGCCCGCACACCCCGCCCGCTTCACCGGCGTACGGTGCTGAGGGCCCGGCCTACCCGGGAGGCCCGACGCCTGCGGGGCAGAGCCCGTACCCGACCGGCCCCACCCCGGCCGCGTACTCCCCGTACGGGACCGGGCCTGCGGCTTCCACCGGGCAGGCTTTCACCGGGCAGCAGGCATACGGATCGGGGTCCGTCCCCTCCGGCGGCGGCCCGGCGGCGCAACCGTCATCGGCGGCAGCCGCTCCCGTGTCCGCTTCCCAGCAGGGCGGATCGCACGGCGCGGGCGGACCGCGGGGTTCGGGCGCGGCGTCCGGCGGACGCCGCAAGGCAGTCGTCGCGGCGGGCGTGGCCGCCGTGCTGCTGGTCGGCGCGGGCGTGACGTACGCGGTCAGCGGCCGGGACGGCGACACCAGGGCATCCGGCAGCCCGACGGCCACCGGATCCGCCGGGGACGGCGACGCTCCCCGCGAGGACAGCCCGCTGGCCCCGGGTTCGCTGCCCACCGACGCCGACCTGAAGACCAAGGCGCCCACGCCCCCGGACAAGGACGGCTCGGACAAGGACGGCAAGGGCAAGGGCAAGGACGCCGACAAGGGAAAGCCCACGCCCACGAAGGGCGGCAAGGAGAGCGGAGCGGGCGGCGACGGCACGTCCACGGGCGGCAAGAACAGCGGCGGCACGACCGGCGCTTCCACCGGCGGCAAGCCCGACGGCGGGTCGTCCGGTTCCGGCAGCGGATCCACGGGCGGCGGCTCGAACGGCACGACCGGAGGCAACAACCCGCCTGCGCCACCCCCGCCTCCCGCGCCGGCCTGTCGCGGTGCGGGCGGCGGCAAGTACAACTGCGACGTGTGGCGCACCTCGGACTCGATCCGTACGAACGGAGACCGGGCGGGCACGCTCAACGCGGGCACCAACTACTTCTACTGCCAGGCCGATCTGGGCCGCCGGGTGACCTACGGCAAGTGGACGAACGTGTGGTGGGCCAAGACCGACGACGACAGCGGCAACACGAACGTGTACGTCAGTGTGGTCTACCTCAAGGGCGGCGACAACGACCGACCGCTGCCGGGTCTGCCCACCTGTTGACAGGCACGGTTATTGAGGAGCGCGACCCGGCACGGCCCGCTGCCCGGCACCGGGACGTGTTCGCGCGGCCAAGTCATACGTGCTTCCAGGCGTAGCCGCGCGGAGTGGTCAGGCGCGGTCCCACGGCGGGATCTCGCCCGAGCCGCGTGCCACGAGCCGGGTCTCAAGGATCACGGGAGCCGGTGCGCCGCCCGCCCCGTCGAGCCTGCTGAACAGCAGGTCGGCGGCGGTGCGGCCGAGCGTCGCCGCGTCCTGCGCGACGACCGTGACCCCCGGGACCAGCAGGTCGGCGAGCTCGAAGTCGTCGAACCCGACCAGCGCGACGGGCCGTTCGCGCCCGGCCAGCACCCGCACCACCGTGACCGTCACCCGGTTGTTTCCGGTGAAGACGGCGGTGACCGGCTCGTGCGGCGCGTCCAGCATGGCCTCCGTCGCGGCCCGTACCCTCCCCGGTTCCGTGCTGCCCAGCGCCACCCACGCGTCCGCGACCGGAAGTCCCGCGTCCGCCATCGCCGCGTGATACCCGCGCAGGCGCTCGGTCGCGGTGTGAATGCGCGGCTGGTCGCCGACGAAACCGATCCTGCGGTGCCCGTGCGCGATCAGATGGGCGACTCCGGCCCGTGCACCGCCGAAGCTGTCGGACCGTACGACATCGGCGTCGATCAGGCCCGCCGGGCGGTCCACGAACACGATCGCCACGCCCGCCGCCATCTCCGGCTCCAGGTAGCGGTGGTCGTCCCCGGCGGGGATCACGATCAGCCCGTCGACGCGGCGCGCACACAGCGCGAGCACCAACTCCTGTTCCCGGTCCGGGTCTTCGGCGCTGGAGCCGTTGATGAGCAGGGCCCCGTGCGCGCGGGCGACCTCCTCCACGGCGCGGTTCAGCGGCCCGTAGAAGGGGTCGGCGAGGTCTTCGAGGACCAGCCCGATGCTCGCCGTACGGCCTTTGCGCAGCACCCGGGCGCTGTCGTTGCGGCGGAAGCCGAGGGCGTCGATGGCCTCCCTGACGCGTCGTTCGGTGTCCGGGGTGACGCCGGGCTCGGCGTTGACCACCCGGGAGACCGTCTTGAGGCCGACACCCGCGCGCGCGGCGACGTCCTTCATCGTCGGCCGGTTGCCGTAACGGCGTTGCGGCGGCACGGGACGCGGGGAACTCCCCGGCATCGGGGTCCGGGACCTCCCTGCGGCGGGAGACGGAGGGGCGGTGTCGGCCACGGGGCGCTGTCCTGTCGGTCGTTGGTGCGGGCGAGCGGGAAGGGCGGAGCGGGCGTGCTGGTCGTCGGTGCGGCACCGAGCATAGGGCCCCGTCATCTGGACAACGTTGTCAGCTCAACGGAGACTGGCCCAGTCCTTTGATCTTTCTTGTTCCCCTTCTTACTGGAGATGTTCACCGATGCCCATCGAGTTCACCGACCTCGTCGCCGCGCTCGACATCGGCGGAACCAAGATCGCTGGTGCGCTGGTGGACGACACCGGGCGGATCCACCTCAAGGTCCAGCGGCCGACCCCCGCGCAGGAGGACGGCGACGTGGTGATGGGCGCGGTGGCGGAGGTCGTCGCCGAGCTGGGCACGTCGCCCCTGTGGGCCCGGGTGCGGGCGGTGGGCATCGGCAGCGCGGGCCCCGTCGACGCGTCCGCCGGAACGGTCAGCCCCGTCAACGTCCTTGGCTGGCGCGGCTTTCCGCTGGTCGCGCGGGTGAGCGAGGTGGTGGGAGATCTTCCCGTACGACTCGTGGGCGACGGCGTCGCGATGACCGCCGCCGAACACTGGCAGGGTGCGGCGCGCGGCTACGCCAACGCCCTCTGTCTGGTCGTCTCGACCGGCGTCGGCGGCGGCCTCGTCCTCGACGGCCGACTCCACCCCGGCCCCACGGGCAACGCGGGTCACATTGGCCACATCAGCGTCGAGTTGGACGGCGACCTCTGCCCCTGCGGGTCGCGCGGCTGCGTCGAACGCATCGCCAGCGGACCCAACATCGCCCGCCGCGCCGTCGAACAGGGCTGGCGCCCCGGCCCCGACGGCGACACCTCCGCCGCGGCCGTCGCTGCCGCCGCCGAGGCCGGTGACCCCGTCGCCCTCGCCTCCTTCGAGCGCGCCGCCCAGGCGCTGGCCGCCGGGATCGCCGCCACCGCGACGCTCGTCGAGGTGGAGATCGCGGTGGTCGGCGGGGGAGTGGCGGGCGCGGGCGAGGTCCTCTTCGCCCCGCTCCGGCGTGCCCTCGGGGACTACGCCAAGCTGTCGTTCGTACGGAAGCTGCGTGTCGTCCCCGCCCGCATGGGAACCGACGCTGGCCTGGTGGGCGCGGCTGCCGCAGCGCTGCTGGGCACGGACCCGGTCAGCGGCTGAGCTTCGCTCTCCCCCGGTCCGCAGGGCCACAGTCGGCCCCCGTCCCCGCCGTCCGTGACCACCATCCGCACCGTCCGCGCGCCACTCGCGTCGGCCGGTCCGGCGCGAGGCGTAGGCGGCTCGGCGGTGGGTACGTTCGGCCCGTGACCGCCCACCAGGAACGACACGAGGGTCAACGCAAGGACCAACGCGAGGGTCAACGCGAGGGCCAACGCAAGGGCCAGCGCGCGGACCAACTCGCCGAAGCCCGCCGCCTCGCGGAGTTCCACGGCCTCCAACCCCTCCCCGTCGAAGGGGGGTTGTTCCGGCAGACCTGGGCCGGGGAGCCCGACGCCGCGGGACGTCCGTCCGGTACGGCGATCATGGTGCTGCTCACCAGTGCGCCCGGCGACTTCTCCGCCCTGCACCGGCTTCCCACCGACGAGGTCTGGCACTTCTACCGGGGCGACGCCCTGGAACTTCTCCTCCTCGGCCCCGACGGCACCGCCCGCCGCATCCTCCTCGGCGGCCCCGAAGGAACGGTGCAGTACGTCGTCAAGGCGGGCACCTGGATGGGCGCGCGCGTCGCTCCGGGCGGAGCCTGGTCGTTGTTCGGCACGACCATGGCCCCCGGCTTCCTCCCGACGGACTACGAGGGTGGCGACGCCGAGGACCTCAGCCTCCGCTACCCGGAACAGGCCGTGCTCGTAAGGGAGTTGTGCCGTCCGGACGCCCCTCTGACCATGACCGAAGGTGACGATGATGCCTGAGACCCCCGCCCGCGACACCACGCTCCCCGGCCTCACCGGCCGCGTCGCCCTCGTCACCGGAGCCAGCGGACTCATCGGCTCCGGGATCGCCGCCCGGTTCGCCGCCGCCGGGGCCGCCGTCGTCGTCCACTACCGGCAGGACGAGAAGAGCGCCCAGCACCTCGCCACCCGCATCGTCGGCGACGGGGGCCGAGCCCTGACCGTACAGGCGGATCTGACCCGGGAATCGGAGTGCGAGCGGCTCGTCGAGACGGCCGCCGACTGGCAGGGCGGTCTGGACGCGCTCGTCAACAACGCCGGAATCCAGCCGGTCCGGGCACTCGCCGACATGACCGCCGACGACTGGCGCACGCTGTACGACGCCAATTCCACCAGTGCCTTCTCCTGCACCCGCGCCGCCGCCCCGCTGCTCGCCGCGCGCGGCGGGGGCAGCATCACCCACATCGCCTCGATCGAGGGGACCATGGCGACCCCCGGGCACGCGCACTACTGCGCGTCCAAGGCCGCCCTGATCATGTTCGCCCGCTCGGCGGCCCTGGAGTACGGGCCCGACGCCGTCCGCGTGAACACCGTCTCGCCCGGCCTGATCGACCGGCCAGGGCTCGCCGACGACTGGCCCGACGGCGTACGCCGCTGGACCGGGACCGCACCCCTGGGCCGCCTCGGCAGCCCCGCCGACATCGGCAACGCCTGCGTCTTCCTCGCCTCCGACGCCGCCGCCTGGATCACCGGTACGAATCTGGTGGTGGACGGCGGAGTGAGCGCCGCCCCCACCTGGTAGCCGTACTCAGAGGGCTCCGGCCTCGGCCGGGACCTGCCGGATCTCGACCACGAGGAACGCGTCCGCGTCCAGGTCCATGACGACCTCCGCCAGACATCCCTCCGCGCGGCGGGCGTTGGCGTACTCCTCGGCGGGCCAGCTGCCGCGCGGGCCCCCGGCCGGAAAACGTCGCAAAACAGTGCGGTTCATGCCGCACCCCCTTCGTCCGTGCTCCTGCTGTACTTCTGTGCGCCCAACGAGACTCCGTCACCAGCGGTCACGGTCGCAGTCGTCCCGGGAGCGCCCCCGTTGTCCGCATGGACGCGCGTGGACAGGCGGAACGTTGCTTGCGACAGGCCACAGGACGGCCACGGTTGTGTGCGTGAACCGTCGCGGTGCGTACGCGGACCGGGGAAGGCCCCATCCCGCAGGAGCCGGTGTCCGTGGCAGGGTGTTGCGGGCAGGCCACTGGGGGCTACGGCAGAGGGGGAACCGTGATCATTTGGATCAACGGCGCGTTCGGAGCGGGCAAGACCAGTACCGCGCGCGAGCTGATCGACCTGATCCCGAACAGCACCTTCTACGACCCGGAGGTGATCGGCGCCGGGCTCCGCCACCTGCTGCCGCCCAAGCGGCTCGCCGAGGTGAGCGACTACCAGGACCTGCCGATCTGGCGCCGCCTGGTCGTCGACACCGCCGCCGCCCTGCTCGCCGAGGTGGGCGGGGTGCTGGTGGTGCCGATGACACTGCTGCGGCAGGAGTACCGGGACGAGATCTTCGGTGGGCTCGCCTCCCGGCGCATCCTGGTGCGACACGTGCTGCTCCAGGTTGAGGAAACGATCCTGCGAGAGCGGATCGCCGCCCGCGAGGAGCCCGGCATGAGCGAGGCCGACACCGAGATACGGGTGCGCCAGTGGGCGTACGACCACATCGAGCCGTATCACGCCGCTCTCCGCTGGATCACCGCCGACGCGCACGTGGTCGACGGCGGCGACCGCACCCCGTACGAGACGGCGGAGGCCGTCGCCGAAGCGGTGCGGACGGGTCGGGCCCGGCCCTGCGAGATAGTGCAGACGCCGCCGCCGAAGGCCGAGACCCTCGCGGCGGGTGTGCTCCTCTTTGACGCCGAGGACCGCGTGCTGCTCGTGGACCCCACGTACAAGCCGGGCTGGGAGTTCCCCGGGGGTGTCGTGGAGAGCGGCGAGCCGCCCGCCAGGGCGGGCCTGCGCGAGGTCGCCGAGGAGACGGGGATACGGCTCGACCGGGAGCCCCGGTTGCTGGTGGTCGACTGGGAACCGCCCCGGCCACCCGCGTTCGGCGGGCTGCGGATGCTGTTCGACGGCGGTCGGCTGGAGGGCGACGCGGCACGGCAGGTGAGGCTGCCGGGGCCGGAGTTGCGGCAGTGGCGGTTCGTCACCGAGGAGGAGGCGGCCGGACTCCTCCCGCCCGAACGGTACGAACGGCTGCGCTGGGCGCTGCGCGCCAGGACCGGGGGAACGGTGTACAACCTGGAGGGCGGGGTGCCGGTGGGCGGCGGGCCCGCCACCGGCCGCTGACCGGTCCTGCTCGTCTGCCACTGGCTGCTGACGGGCCGCTGAACGGTTCTGCTCGTCTGTCACCGGCCGCTGGGTCCTACTGGCCCGTCGACGCCTTGTCCGCCGCCGCGATCAGCAGCGTCGCGGTGTCCTTCGTCAGCGGGTCGCCGTGCCCGAAGCAGGCGACGGACGGGGCCAGCGACGCGAGGCGGCGCATCGTGGCCAGCGCCTGCTCGCGGTCCACGTTGAACACCCCGAGCATCACCTCGCCCACCGCCGCGATGCTGTCGCCCGTGAACAGCACGCCGTGGTGCGGGAGATGGACCGCGAGGGAACCGTCCGTGTGCCCGGGGGCGTGCACGACACGCGCACCGCCGCCGAAGTCGAGTACGTCGCCCTCCTCCAGCTCCCGGTCGACCCGGGTGGCCGGAGCCTCCGGAACGGTCAACCCGTGCTCGTACAGGGGCCGTTCCCAGTCGAGCAGCACCGGCTCGGGGGTCGGGGCGAGACCGCGCACCACCGGGGCGTCCAACCGGTGTGCCAGCACCTCGGCGCCGTACCGCCCGGCCAACTCCTCGGCGGCGCCCACGTGGTCGCGGTGGCAGTGCGTGAGCACGATGCGGCGCAGGTCGCGCGGGTCCGCGCCCAGGCTCCGTATCGCCTGCTCGATGTCGGCGGCGGCATCGCGGTGGCCCGCGTCGATCAGCGTCAACTCGGTCCCGTCGGAGGTCTCTTCGCGCCACAGGTACGCCTGGCCGATCGGGAAACGCAGCATGTGCAGGTGCGGAAGCATTTCTACGAGGTCCATGGGGCGAACGTACGAGAGGCCGTACGTCCGCCGCCATGGAACTTCGCTCAGCGCATAGTTCGCTCAGCGCTGATCACCGGTGGGTTTCCCGGTGCGGGGTGCGCCGCCGTCTCAGACCTTCTTGGACTCGGCGTAGTGGGTGAGGAAGAGGGCCTCCGCGATCGAGAGGCGCTCCAGTTCCTCGGGGGAGACGCTCTCGTTCACCGCGTGGATCTGCGCCTCCGGCTCGCTCAGGCCGATGAGCAGGATCTCCGCCTCCGGGTAGAGCGAGGCGAGGGTGTTGCACAGCGGGATGGAGCCGCCCATGCCGGAGATCTGCATCTCCTCGCCGGGGTACGCGAAGCGCATCGCGTCCGCCATCGACGTGTACGCCGGGCTGGAGGTGTCCGCCTGGAACGGCTGGCCCTGGCCGACCTGCTCGACCGCGACCTTCGCACCCCACGGGGTGTGCGCCTTCAGGTGCGCGGTGAGCAGCCGCGTCGCCTCGGCGGCGTCCTGGCCCGGCGGCACCCGCAGGCTGATCTGTGCCCGCGCGCTGGCCTGGAGGGAGGGGGTGGCGCCGACGACCGGCGGGCAGTCGATGCCGATGACGGTGACGGCGGGGCGTGCCCAGATGCGGTCGGCGACCGTGCCGGTGCCGATCAGCTCGACGCCCTCGCGGACCTTCGCGTCGGCACGGAACTCGTCCTGCGGGTACTGCAGGCCCGACCAGGTGCCGTCCGCCGTGAGGCCGTCGACGGTGGTGGAGCCGTCCGCGTCGCGCAGCGAGGCGAGCAGGTGGATCATCGCGGCGAGCGCGTCGGGCGCCGCGCCGCCGAACTGGCCGGAGTGCAGGTTGCCTTCGAGGGTGTCGAGGGTCACCCGCAGCATCGTCATGCCGCGCAGCGTCGCCGTCACGGTGGGCAGGCCCACGCGGAAGTTGCCGGTGTCGCCGATCACGACGGTGTCGGCGGCCAGCAGGTCCGGGTGCGCCTCCGCGTACCGCTCCAGACCGCCGGTGCCCTGCTCCTCCGAGCCCTCGGCGATGACCTTCACGGAGACCGGGACGCCACCGTTCTCCTTCAGGGCGCGCAGCGCGAGCAGGTGCATGACGAACCCGCCCTTGCAGTCGGCCGCGCCGCGCCCGTACCAGCGGCCGTTCCGCTCGGTCAGCTCGAACGGCGGCGAGGCCCACTTGTCCTCGCCGAGCGGCGGCTGTACGTCGTAGTGCGCATACAGCAGTACGGTCGGCGCGCCCTCGGGGCCGGGCAGGAAGCCGTACACCGACTGCGTGCCGTCGGGGGTGTCGAGCAGGGCGACGTCCTGGAAGCCCTCGGTGCGCAGCGCGTCGGCGCACCAGTTCGCGGCGGCCTCGCACTCGCTCTGGGGGAACTGTGCGGGGTCCGCCACCGACTGGAAGGCCACCAGCTCGGCGAGCTCCGACTTGGCGCGGGGCATCAGCGCGGCGACGGACGCGGCGACGGGCGCAGCGATCGGGTGGGTGGCGGTCATGGGCACGCTCCTTGTGGGTGCGGACGGCGGTTCGGTGCTGCGGTGCTGCGGTGTCGTACACGCGTGATCCGGCGTGCACGGGTGCGCACCGGTTACGGTGCGGGGTGCTTCGAGCCTGCTGCGCGTGTGTTGCGCGTGTGCTGCGCGGACAGGTGTGTGTACGACGAAGACATGACCGATCCTCCCACAGCGGACCCGGCTTCCTCCGCGCCGTAGGATGCCGCAGGAAAGCATGGGCCACGGGTCGGATCAGGAGCAGAAGCACATCGTGAGCAGCGAGAACGCAGACGCCGCAGCAGACGCCGGACACGAGTGGGACGAGGACGGCGGGCCCGTGTGGGACGTCGTGGTGGTCGGGGCAGGACCGGCCGGGGCTTCCGCTGCGCACGCGGCGGCAAGCGCGGGGCGTCGTGTCCTGCTGCTGGAGAAGGCCGAACTGCCCCGTTACAAGACGTGCGGGGGAGGCATCATCGGCCCGTCCCGGGACAGCCTGCCGCCCGGGTTCGTCCTGCCGCTCCAGGACCGCATCCACGCGGTGACCTTCTCCCTGGACGGAAAGCTGACGCGCACCAGGAAGTCCAGGCGGATGCTGTTCGGCCTGGTCAACCGGGCCGAGTTCGACCAGCGGCTGGTCGAGTCCGCGCAGCAGGCGGGCGCGGTGCTGCGTACCGGTGTGACGGTCGCCCGGGTCGAGCAGCACGGGTCGGCGGTGCCGGACCGGCGCACGGCGGCCGTGGTGCTGGCCGACGGGGAGACCGTCCTCGCGCGGGCGGTCGTCGGCGCGGACGGCAGCGCCAGCCGGATAGGGGCACACGTCGGGGTCGAGCTCGACCAGGTCGACCTCGGCCTGGAGGCCGAGATCCCGGTGCCGAAGACGGTCGCCGAGGACTGGGCGGGGCGGGTGCTCATCGACTGGGGCCCCATTCCCGGGAGTTACGGGTGGGTCTTCCCGAAGGGGGACACGCTGACGGTCGGCGTGATCGCCGCGAAGGGTGAAGGGTCCGCCACCAAGCAGTACTTGACGGACTTCATCGCCCGGCTGGGGCTCGCCGGATTCGAACCGTCGGTTTCCTCCGGGCACTTGACGCGCTGCCGGGCGGCCGGGTCGCCGCTGTCGCGCGGCCGGGTGCTGGTGTGCGGGGACGCGGCGGGTCTTCTTGAGCCGTGGACCCGGGAGGGGATTTCGTTCGCCCTGCGGTCGGGGCGGCTGGCGGGGGAGTGGGCGGTGCGGATCGCCGAGGCGCAGGATGCCGTCGACGCCCGACGGCAGGCCCTGAACTACGCCTTCGCGATCAAGGCGGGGCTGGGTGTGGAGATGGGCGTCGGCAAGCGGATGCTGACCCAGTTCGAACGCCACCCGGGACTGCTGCACGCCGCGATCACCGGGCTGCGGCCCGCGTGGAACGCGTTCGCCCGCATCACGCGTGGGCAGACGACGCTGGCCGAACTGGTGCGCATGCACCCGATGGCGCAGCGGGCGCTGAACGCGGTGCACAAGGGGGACGTAGTGCGCACGGCGGATGAGGGGCGCAAGCCCGATGAGGAGCGCAAGCCGGACGAGAGCTGATCTGCTCCTGCTCCAGGTGAGTGCGCCGAGTGCGTTCGTTGAGTTCGTTGCGTGAAGCGGTGACCCGTCGGCCCTGTGGGGCGGCGGGTCACTTCGTTTGCGTGCCCGTGCCCGTGCCTGTGCCCGTGGTGGTGCCCGTGCGGTTGCCGTTGAGCGTGATGCGGAAGACCGGGTGCTTGTGGGCGGCGGCGAGCAGTTCCTCGTCGGTGGAGTCGACGGTGACGTCCCCGAAGAACCGGCCGACCTCCCAGCCCCACTTCTTGAGGTACTTCCGCAGGATCACCGGCTTCTCGGCGTCCGGCAGCTCGACGGCCGTGAACTCCTGTGTCCGGCGGCCCACTTGGAGCTTCCCGCCACCGGCCGCGCGCATGTTGCGAACCCACTCCGAGTGCCCGCGTGCCGAGACCAGGTAGGGGCCGTTCTCGTACGGGAGTGGGTTGACCGGCACCCGGCGCCACTCGCCGCTCTTGCGGCCGAGCACGGAGAGCTCGGCCGAACCCAGGAGGCTGACGCCGTGGCGGGCGAGCCAGCCGACGGTGCCGTTGAGGAGGTTGCCGACGCGGCTGGGCCTGACGTAGTGGGTGCTGCCGCTGCCGCTGCTGGTGTTGTTGCTGGTCATGGTGGGGTCCTTTCAGGGGTCTGTCCGGGAATCCGAGAGCACTGCTCTCGTTTGTGAGCACCAGTCTGCGGTGAAGCGGTGCTCTAAAGCAAGAGCAGTGCTCTCTTTTCTGTTCGGCGCTCTTTTTGTGGTGCGGTGCTCTCGTTGTTGTGCAGTGCTCTCGGTCGATGTCAGACTGCTCCCCATGAGCACCACACAGGGAGCCAGGGAACGGGCCAGGACCGAGATCACGGCGGCCATCAAGGAGGAGGCCCGCAGACAGCTCGCGGTCGAGGGCGCGGCAAAGCTCTCGCTGCGCGCGGTCGCGCGGGAACTGGGCATGGTGTCCTCCGCGCTCTACCGCTACTTCCCCAGCCGGGACGACCTCCTGACCGCGCTGATCACCGACGCGTACGACGCGGTGGGCGAAGCGGCGGAGAAGGCCCTCGTGCGGCAGTCCGCCGGGGTGGGGCACCGGGAGCGGTGGGTACGGGTGTGTCTCGCGGTACGGAGGTGGGCGCTCGACCATCCGCAGGAGTACGCCCTGCTGTACGGATCGCCGGTGCCCGGCTACAGCGCGCCGCAGACCACGGCGGTACCCGCTGCGCGGACCATGACGGTACTGATCTCGATCGCACGGGACGCCCACGCGACGCGGGGGCTCGCGGTGGAACGGCTTCCGGCGGGACTGCTCCCCGAGGCGGAGCGGTTGACGGCCGATGTCGCACCGGATCTGCCGGGGGCGGTGGCGATCGGGTTCGTGGCGGTGTGGGCGGAGCTGTTCGGGCTGATCTCCTTCGAGGTGTTCGGGCACTTTCACCGGGTGGTGGAGGAACGCGAGGCGTTCTTCGCCCACGCGGCGAGCGGCCTGGCGGAGAAGGTCGGCCTGCCCAGGACGTAGCACGGGCTCCGTGGTGCGGGCTCCGTGGTGCGGGCTCCGTAATGCGCGCTCCGTAGCGCCGCATCGGCTGCACCGCCCCCGTACTCCCCTCGAAGTACGTCCGCCCACCCCCTCCGGTCGACGCCCCGATCCCGTCGTGCCGTCTAGCGTGTGCCGCATGGAGCGACGAGGCGGAAGAGCGGACCTGGCCGGTCGCGGGCGCGTGCGCGGGCGGAGGCCGTTCCCGGGGGAGGGGTCGCCCCGGGAACGGGAGCACCGGTCCGGGTCCGCCGGGCCGCCCTGGGGCCGCGAGCACCGGGCCGGGATCGCCGGGCTGCCCTGGCGTTCGACCCTCGCGGTGGCCTTCGTCGTCTTCGTCGGGTCGCACTTCGCCCAGCAGGCCGCACAGGGCGACCGCGAGCACCTCGACGCCCTCGCCCGGTTGCTGCTCCTCGGCGGGGCCGCCACCCTCCTCTGGCGGCACCGGCTTCCCGCCGTCGTCGCGTTCGTGGCCACCGGCAGCGTGCTCGCGTACCTGGCGGGCGGCCATCCGTACGGGCCCGTCTTCCTGACCGCCGCCGTGGCGTGTTTCAGTGCGGTCGTGCACGGTCGCCGGGTCGCCGCCTGGTGTGCGGTCGGCATGCTCTGGGGCGGTCACCTGCTCATCGGGCACTGGTGGTACCGGTGGCTGCCGCCCGCCGGTGACGGGCCCGCCCCCTGGGGCCTGGAGAGCGTCGTCGCCGCATGGCTCGCCGTCATCCTCGCCGCCGCCGAACTCGCCCGCGTCAAGCACCAGCAGCGTCGGCAGGCCCGCGCCGAGCGGGCCGCAGCCGAGAAGCGGCGCGCCGACGAGGAGCGGCTGCGCATCGCCCGCGAACTGCACGACGTCCTCGCGCACAGCATCTCGGTGATCAACGTCCAGGCGAGCATGGGCCTCGCCCTCCTCGACACCGACCCCGAACAGGCCCGCACCGCGCTCAGCACCATCAAGTCCGCCAGCAAGGAGGCCCTGGGGGAGGTGCGCCAGGTGCTGGACACCCTGCGGACGCCCGGTGACGCTCCCCGGGCCCCCGCCCCCGGTCTCGACCGGCTGCCCGAGCTGGTCGAACAGGCCGCCGCCGCCGGGCTGTCGGTCCGTACGAGAACGGCGGGCGACGCGCCGCCCCGGATTCCGCCCGGCACCGACCTCGCCGCCTTCCGCATCGTGCAGGAGGCCCTCACCAACGTCGTCCGGCATTCCGGTTCCCGTACTGCAGATGTCCTGATCACGTACGCACCGGGTACGGTCCGGCTCCGGATCGACGACGTCGGGCCCGCCACCGGCGACGAGGCCGGTGGCAGCGGCAACGGACTGGCCGGGATGCGGGAGCGCGCCGCAGCCCTCGGTGGCACGATCGAGGCCGGTCCGCTCCCCGACGGCGGCTTCCGGGTGGACGCCGACATTCCGCTGAGTCGGAACCTTCGAGGAGGAGACACTCCGTGATCCGCGTACTGCTCGCCGACGACCAGGCCCTCGTACGGGCCGGATTCCGCGCCCTGCTCGGTGCTCAGCCCGGCATCGAGGTGGCGGGCGAGGCGGGCGACGGCGAGGAGGCGGTGGCGCTGGTGACGGAACTGCGGCCCGACGTCGTCCTCATGGACATCCGCATGCCCCGCCTCGACGGCCTCGCCGCCACCCGCCGCATCACCGAGGACCCGGCCCTCGACGGCGTACGCGTCGTCATGCTCACCACCTTCGAGCTCGACGAGTACGTCTTCGAGGCCATCCGCTCCGGTGCCTCCGGCTTCCTCGTCAAGGACGCCGAGCCCGAGGAACTGGTCAGGGCGGTCACTGCGGTGGTGGAGGGGGACGCGCTGCTGTCGCCCGGGGTGACGCGACGACTGATCGCCGAGTTCGCCGCCCGGTCCAAGGAGCCCGCCGAAGCGGCCGTCCTCCGGGCGCTCACCGAGCGGGAACGGGAGGTGATGGCGCTCGTCGGCATGGGCCTGTCGAACGAGGAGATCGCCCGGCGCCTCGTGGTCAGTCCGCTCACCGCCAAGACCCACGTCAGCCGGACGATGGTCAAGCTGGGTGCCCGCGACCGGGCCCAACTCGTCGTGCTGGCCTACGAGTCGGGGCTGGTGCGGCCCGGCTGGCTGGGCTGAGTGCCGGGCGCGCCCCGGTAGCCCCACAGCACGTGCACGACCCGGACGACGAAGACGGTCACGGCCAGCGCACCGGCCGTGATCCGCAGGCCGCGCGTCCAGGCCGCCGGGAGATCGAGGAGGAGGTCCGCAGGCACGGCCACCGCCGCGAACGTCACCACGGCCAGCACGAAGGCGCTGACCAGTGCGTATCCGATCTCGATCGTGATGGCGTCGCTCTGTGCCCGCGTCCTGTTCCCCATGCCGTGGAGTATCCCCGCGTTCCCGGCCGGGGGAACGTCAGTTCCAGGTGATCGCGGACAACTCCCGCCAGACATCGGCGAGTCGGGCATCACCGGTCAGGGTCGCCGACTCCACGGGGGCCCGGTTCCACAGCACCGCGTAGAGCGCCCCGGCGGTTCCGCTCAGCTCGGCGTCGGCCGGGCCTTCGTCGTCCCGTACGGTACGGGGCGGACCGTCGGGCGACAGGTGTACGGTCCACACCGCCTCCGGTGGGCCGTCGGTCGGCCGGACCCGCAGCGTGCCGGGCTTCTCCGTCCGCACCCGGCTGCGGCCCCGCGCGTGGAAGGCGGTCAGCAGCTCGTCGATGCCGTCCAGGGCCAAGTCCCGCTGCGCGTCCACCACGTGCTGGCCTGCGGCCGACGACGCGTCCATCCGGTGCACGGTCGTCTCGTGCGTCTGCCGCCGGGCCCAGAACGCGAGCGGCGACGGCGCGGGCAGGAAGGTCCAGCACTCCAGGTCCGCCGGGGCCTCCCGCAGCGCCCCCACCAGTGCGGCGTGGCCCTCGCGGAACCAGGCCAGCAACTCCGCCCCGTCGAGGTCCGGTTCGCCCTCGTCCGGCCGGTACTCCCGGTACCCCTGTGTCACGAAGCCCGTCGCCCAGCGGTGCACCATGCCGGTGTGCCGCACCAGGTCGCGCACCCGCCAGCCGGGACAGGTCGGCACCTCGGCCGACGTGCCCGCCAGTTCGGCCGTCGCGGCCAGCAACTCGCCCTCGCGGGAGAGGCATTCGATGTGTTCGTCGATTCTCATACGGCCGATGCTCGCACGGTCGAGCTCAACCCGGCTGAGCTTCACACGGCCGATCCCGGCACGCTCCGCGCCCGGGCGTGCCGCTCACCGCGCAGCAGGCGGACGAAGGCCCCGAGTGCGAACGACTGGATCAGCACGGACAGGACGAGCGCCGGATAGAGGTACGCGGCGGAGTCGGCCACCCCGCCCGGCAGCAGGTCCCCGCCGATCATGAAGAGGAACACCGTGGGCGCGGCGAGCAGGAACAGCCAGACCCCGGCGAGCGACGCGTCGTCGTGCGTGACGAACAGCATGTCGACGGTCACGAACACCGCGGCCACGGTCACCAGCGACAGGTAGACCACGGAGGCGGGGTTGCGGAAGGTGAGCTGTACGAAGCCGTGCGCGTGGTGATCCTTCATCTCGTCCCCCCGGACGGTTCGACGGTGAGATCTCATCGTGCCCCCGAGGCGGAGGTTCCGCCTGAGTAGCGGCCTGAGTACCCCTACTCAGGGCTGCCCATGCGGACACCGGGGCCCACGGCCGATCCCGGGGTCTGCCCGGCCGTCCGCGCCAGCAGCCCCAGGCAGGAAGCGCCCGCCGCCAGCACGGCCACCGTCGTCAGCGCGGTCGGCAGCGACAGCCCGTCGGCGAGGAAGCCGATGGCGGGCGGGCCGAGCAGCATGCCGCCGTAGCCGAGGGTGGACGCGGCGGCGACCCCGCTCGGTCCGGCCAGCTCGCCCGCCCGGGAGATCGCGACGGGGAAGATGTTCGCCAGCCCGAGCCCCGTCACGGCGAAGCCGAGGAGGGCGAGCCACAGCGTGGGCGCGAGGGAGCCGAGCAGCATGCCGACGGCGGCCGTCGCGCCGCCGAGCACCAGGGTCCTGGTCTGGCCGAGCCGCTCCAGGAGAGTGGTGCCGGTGAGGCGGCCGATCGTCATCGCCAGGGCGAAGAGGGAGTATCCGGCGGCGGCTGTCCCGGGGTGTGCGCCCAGGTCCTCCTGGAGGTGCAGCGGCCCCCAGTCGGCGATCGCTCCTTCGCCGTACGCCGTGCACAGGGCGATGATCCCGAAGAGCGCGACGACGCGGCGGGACCCCCTGGGGGCGGGGGAGCCGACAGCAGGTGATCCCGTACGGGCGGTCAGCGCTTTCGTACGGATCTTCGCGCCGCCCGCCCCACGCTCCAGTTTCTTCGACTCGCGCAGCAGCGTCGGCCCCGCCGTCGCCGTCAGCGCCAGCCCCGCCAGCGTCAGCGACGACAGGTGGACGAGTGGTGAGAGGCCGCCCGCGACCAGCCCGCCGAGCCCCGCGCCGACCATGCCGCCCAGGCTGAACGCCGCGTGGAAGCTGGGCATCACCGGGCGGCGCAGTGCGGTCACGAAGTCCACCGCCGCGCTGTTCATCGCGACGCTGATGCCTCCGTACAGCGCGCCGAACACCAGCAGGACGAGCCCCAGCGCGAGCGGCGAGTGCGTCAGCGGCGGCAGCGCGACGCTCAGCGAGAGCAGCGCTCCGCAGGCCACGGTCACGCGGAAGCTGCCGAAGCGGCCGCACAGCCGCCCGGTCATCGTCATGGTGATCACCGCTCCCGCCGACACCCCGAGGAGGGCGAGGCCGAGCGCGCCAGCCGACGCGGAGGTCTGCTCCTTGATGGCCGGGATGCGGACTACCCACCCCGCGAAGAGGAAGCCGTCGAGGGCGAAGAAGAGGGTCAGAGCGGTGCGGAGACGGGAGAGGGAGGGTACGGCGGGGCGGTGGCCCGGTCCCCCCGATGCGGCCGTCCGGACTTTGTTTAGGTTCGGCACAAAGTCAGCATAGGGGGAGTCCCCTGAACGGGGCAAGGCGCTCCCGGGGCGTGGCAGACTCGCTTGCATGAACGCCGAGGGGACCAGGGTGACCAGCGCCAGGACGAAGTTGGACCGGGGACGGGGTGCGCTCGGACCCGCACTGGAACTCGTGCACACGGGCCGCGCCCCCACCCGCGCCGTCCTCACCGCCGAACTCGGGGTGACCCGCGCCACGGCGGGCGCGGTCGCCGCCGAACTCGAAGCGCTGGGCCTGATCCGCGTCGACTCCAACCCCGGCGCCGCCGCCGGATCGCAGGGCCGCCCCTCGCACCGGCTGACCGTGGACGACACCGGCCCCGTCGTGCTCGCCGCCCAGGTGCACTCCGACGGCTACCGCGTGGCCCTCGTCGGCCTCGGAGGGCGCATCGTGGCCACCGCCCCCGGCTGCCAGGACATCGACGCCGACCCCGCCCGGGCCATCGGTGCGGTCGTCGACGCGGGCGCGGAACTGCTGGAGGAGTCCGGACGCCGCTGCGCCGGGGCCGGACTCGCCGTGCCCTCCGCCGTCGCCGAGCCCGAGGGCACCGCCCTCAACCCGATCCACGTCGCCTGGACCCCCGGCGCCCCGGTCCGCGAGATCTTCGCCGAGCGCGTCGCCGCCGCCGGGATCGAAGGCCCCGCCTTCACCGGCAACGACGTCAACCTCGCCGCCCTCGCCGAACACCGGCACGGCGCGGGCCGCGGCGCGAAGCACCTGCTGTGCGTCGCCACCGGCCACCGGGGTGTCGGCGGCGCGCTCGTCCTCGACGGCCGTCTGCACAGCGGGAGTTCGGGCCTGGCCCTGGAGGTGGGACACCTCACCGTCCACCCCGAGGGCCGCCCCTGCCACTGCGGCAGCCGAGGCTGCCTCGACGTCGAGACCGACCCGCTCGCCTTCCTGGCCGCCGCAGGGCGCACCCCGGGACCCGAGGTCTCGCTGCTCCAGCAGTCCCGCGACCTGCTCCGCGAGGAGTACGCGGACCTGGCCGTACGGACGGCGGCCGAGTCCCTCGTGGACCGGCTCGGCCTCGGTCTCGCCGGACTCGTGAACATCCTCAACCCGGACCGCATCGTCCTCGGCGGCCTCCACCAGGCGCTCCTGGCCGCCGCCCCGGAACGCCTGCGCGCCGTCGTCGCCGACCGCAGCCTGTGGGGGCGCAGCGGCAGCGTCCCGATCCTCCCCAGCACCCTGGACCACAACTCCCTTGTGGGGGCGGCCGAGTTGGCGTGGCAGCCGGTGCTGGACGATCCGCTCTCGGCGCTGGCGGTCGGCGCGGGCGCGTAGGCGCCGGGCACCTCATGGCCGTACGAAGATCACTTGGTACGGTCCGCCCATGACCCTCACCCCTGCCGAAGCGCCCCTCGCCTCCGCCGACGTCCGCCGGGCCACCGACCTCTGCATCGCGGCCCTGCGCCCCGCCCGCGACGCCGACTGGAGCGTCCCGGCCGGTGAGCTGGAGTGGGACTGCTGGGAGACCGCCGAGCACCTGGTCGACGACCTGTTCGCCTACGCGTCCCGGCTGGCCGTCGAACGCATCGGATCCAACCTGCCCCACCGTCGTACGCCCGAGAGTCCCGGCGCTCCCAGGAACGCCGTCCGCGCCGACCGTGCGGCGGGGGTCGAAGGGCTCCTGGCCGTCCTCGACTCGGCCGCCGGACTCATGTGCGCCGTGGCCTCGGTCAAGTCCCCCGAGGCCAGGGCCTATCACGTCTACGGCGACTCCGACCCCGAGGGCTTCGCCGCCATGAGCATCGTCGAGCTCTTCGTGCACACCCACGACCTGACCACCGGCCTCGGCCTCGACGCCTGGGAGCCGCCCGCCGACCTGTGCGCCCGCACCCTGCACCGGCTCTTCCCGCACGTCCCCGCCGACACGGCTCCCTGGCCCACCCTGCTCTGGGCCACCGGCCGGGGCGAACTCCCGGGCAGGGCACGCCTGGACGAGTGGCGCTGGTACGGGGCACCGCGCTAGCCGGAGCGCCGTACAGGAGGGGCGCTGTACAGCAGGAACGCTGTACAGCAGGAATGCCGTACAGCAGGGATGCCGTACAGCAGGGACGCCGCCGGGGAGCACCGCCAGGTCCTCCCCGTACTCCCAGGGACGTACGCGAACGGCCGCTGCCCGTACGACGACCCGCACCCCCGCCCCGGCACATCCTCGGTAGCACCCCATCGACACCGAGGAGTTGGACCCCATGAACACCCTTGCGCACGAAGGCCCCGGCCCCTGGCTGCTGTTCGTCCCGCTGGTCTGGGCGGCCGTCGTGTTCGGCGTCGTCACCCTGCTGCGCCGCACCGTGTGGCGGGGCAGGGGGCGCGGTCCCGGGCGCGGCGGACCGTGGCAGGGCCACGGGCGGGCGGGCCAGGAGCGCGGGCACGGCGAGCAGTCGCCGATCACCGTCCTCGGGCGGCGCTTCGCCACCGGTGAGATCGACGAGGACGAGTACTGGCGCAGGCTCTCCGTCCTGAACGAGCAGTTCGGCAGGACGGAGGAGCCGCTCCGGGGGAAGGGCGGCATGGCCTGACGGGTCATGCCGTGACGGTCGGTCCGCAGCGGCGGGCCGACCCGTGCCGGTCCGGGACGACCGGACCGACCTGGACGGTCCGGTCAGCCCACCGCGGCGGACCGGGCCGTCCGGTCGCGTTTACCGCGCTCGCGCTCAGGGCGCGGCGTCAGGGCCACCGGCGCGGACTCCGGTACGGGCTCCGGCGCGGCCGAAGGGGCCGTTGAAGATGCGGGCAGGGACGTGGGCAGGGGCGCGGGCAGGGACGTGGGCAGGGCGAACCACACGGTCTTGCCCTCCTCCCCGTCCTGGCGCACTCCCCAGGCGTCGCTGACCGCCGCGATGAGCGCGAGTCCGCGCCCTCCGGTGTCGGACGGGTCCGCCTCGCACAGCAGGGGCGGCCGGGGATCGTGGTCGTGGACGGAGACCGTGAGCCGGTCGAAGAGCAGCTCCATCTCCACGGTGCACGTCTTGTCGGGCTGGGCATGCCGATGGACGTTGGTCAGCAGCTCGGTGACCCCGAGCGACGCCTGGTCTATCAACGGGTCCAGATGCCAGTAGCGCAAGTGCGCGGAGACGATCCTGCGCACTTGGCCGATGCGTGACGGCGCAGCTTGGAGCTCCACCGTGCAGTGCCTGCTGGGCTGGCTGATCACTGCTGCGACTCCCCGGGGTGAGATCCGGAAGGCGGTCGAAGAGCTTCGATGAGCTTCGATGGCGAGGGTGCGGATCATTGCCGGAGTGACGGACTGGATCGCAGCGTCACCTCCGACGCACCCTGCGTGAGATATCGCCAGGGTGACCCAGCGGGTGGCACCGCGCAACTCGCGTCGCGTCAGCCACCCACCGCACCACCCGTCGCGCCGCCTGCCCCACCGGACGCCGCACCACCGGCCTTCCGTACGGAGCGGAGCGCGTCCAGGAGCCGCCCGCCCGCCTCGGCGGAGGTCAGCCGGTACCGGATGCCGTTGAGCCGGGCCACCGTGCGGTCGCCACCGGCGAACCACGGCCTGCCCGCGGTCACCGCCCTCAGCGGCGCGCTGTCGATCAGCTGGCCGTCACTTCTCAGCAGTGCCAGTACGCCGTCCCGGACGACGACCTGTCCCGCCCTGGTGAGCGAGCGTGGCCACCGCTCGATCCGTACCCCCAGCACGCTGAAGTCGGGCTCCGCCATTGCCTGTTCGCCTCCCTCCTGTGGTCTTCCGCTGGTCTTCCGCTGGTCTTCCGCATGGGTGGACGCCGTGATTCGCCCCCGTTCACGCCCCCGCTTTCTGTGGGCAGTCTGCATGGGCGCGGGCGTGCACACCAGGGGGGCCAGGACAGTGAATGAGACATTCCACCTCTGCGCCCCCCCTTACGCCCCGACCGGTGACACAAGGAAGTGCTATGGCTGCCCAAAGTGAACGTTTGTGCAGGTGGGAGGCTTAAAGTGGCATGTGGGAGACCGCTGTGCCGGGCGACCATGCCGCAGGCACAGCAGTCAGACAGAGCCCGACAGAGACAGACGTATCCGTACGGAACCGCACGGGACGGCACACAGCAGTACGAGGAGTGGCGCGGATGAGCACCAGCGAACCGGCAGGACGCGGCGCCGCCGCGGTGGCCGATCTACACCCCGTCGACCCCGTCGGCACCCCGGTCGCATCCACCGCGGTGCCCACCGTGGACGTCGACCGCAGCGACCCGGAGTACCGGGCCTGGTTGAAAGAGGCGGTGCGCAAGGTACAGGCGGACGCCAACCGGTCGGCCGACACCCACCTGCTGCGCTTCCCGCTGCCGGAGGAGTGGGGCATCGACCTCTACCTCAAGGACGAGTCGACGCACCCGACGGGCAGTCTCAAGCACCGGCTCGCCCGTTCGCTGTTCCTCTACGGGCTGTGCAACGGCTGGATCCGGCCGGACCGCCCCGTCATCGAGGCGTCCAGCGGTTCCACTGCCGTCTCGGAGGCGTACTTCGCGAAGCTCATCGGCGTGCCGTTCATCGCTGTGATGCCGCGCACCACCAGCGCCGAGAAGTGCCGCCTGATCGAGTTCCACGGCGGCCAGTGCCACTTCGTGGACGACTCCCGCAAGATGTACGAGGAGTCCGCCCGTCTCGCGGCGGAGACCGGCGGTCACTACATGGACCAGTTCACCTACGCCGAGCGGGCCACCGACTGGCGCGGCAACAACAACATCGCCGAGTCGATCTACCAGCAGCTGAAGCTGGAGCGCTACCCCGAGCCGAGCTGGATCGTCGCCACCGCCGGTACGGGCGGCACCTCCGCGACCATCGCCCGCTACGTGCACTACATGCAGTACGACACCTTCATCTGCGTCCCCGACCCGGAGAACTCCTGCTTCTTCGACGGCTGGAACCGGCACGACCCGAACGCCACCAGCGACTGCGGCTCCCGCATCGAGGGCATCGGCCGCCCCCGCATGGAGCCCTCGTTCGTCACCGGCGCGGTCGACCGCATGATGAAGGTCCCGGACGCGGCGAGCGTGGCCGCCGTGCGTGCCCTGGACGCGGCACTCGGCCGCAAGGCGGGCGGCTCGACCGGCACCGGGCTGTGGAGCGCGCTGAAGATCGTCGCCGAGATGGTGGAGCAGGGACGCAAGGGCAGCGTGGTCACGCTGATCTGCGACCCGGGCGACCGCTACCTCGACAAGTACTACTCCGACGACTGGCTCGCCGAGCAGGGACTGGACATCGCGCCCTACTCGGCGGCCGTCGAACAGTTCCTGGAGACGGGCGTCTGGCCCTAGCCCCCGCCCTCCCGCTTCTGTCGCCGTACGGCCAGTCGGCGGTCCAGCTCGCGCACCGCGTCGCGGAAGGAGCGCCCCACCCCGGGGCGTGCCGCCCGCAACAGCAGCCGCAGCGGGGCGGGGCCGTCGACGGCCATGGTCCACTGCACCCGGGTGGCCGCCCCGGCGGGCCGGATCCGCCACTCCTCCAGCATCGCCGTGAGGCCCGGGGCGTTGGTGAGGTCGATCCGGTACGCGTAGCGCTTCGCCGGTTCGGCCGCCACGACGGTCTCCATGAAGCGGGTGCCGCCCTTGAGGTGCACCTCGCGGCCCTCCGCCGTCGGCCGGGCGAACGTCACGGCCGTGAACCAGCGGGGCCACTCCCCGGTCTCCTCGGCCAGAGCCCGGTACACGTCCTCGGGCGATGCCGCGACCTCGGCCACGAAGACCAGGCGTACGGGCGCGGACTCGGCGAAGTCGAGCCCAACGCCCCGCAGTTGGCGGACCATGCGACGTGCACCTCCGGTGATCGACGGAAAAGCGTACGCGCCAAGGTAGTTGACGTACTGTCAGAAGTCTCCGGGCCGCCGGGAGTCCAGAGTCGTCAGAGGTCTTCGGGGTGGTCGGCCCCGGTGTTCTCGCCCGCCACCACCAGACCCGGCAGGTGCTCCGCCATCTCCTCGCGCGCCGCCGCCGAAAGCCCCTGGTCCGTCACGAACGCGTCCACCTGATCCAGCGACGCGAACGAACTCAGGCCCACCGTCCCCCACTTGGTGTGGTCGGCGACCACCACCACCCGGCGCGCCGAACCCACCAACCTGCGGTTCGTCTCCGCCTCCGCGATGTTCGGCGTGGACAGACCCGCCTCGGCCGATATCCCGTGCACTCCGAGGAACAGCACGTCGAAGTGGAGCGAGGCGATGGCCCGGTCCGCGACCGGACCGACGAGCGAGTCCGAAGGGGTGCGCACCCCGCCGGTCAGCACCACCGTCGCCGCGCCGCTGGTGTCGCCGCCCGCCTGCCGCGCGGTGTGGAACACGTCCGCCACCCGCACCGAGTTGGTCACCACCGTCAGGTCCGGCACGTCCAGCAGGTGCCGGGCGAGCGCGTACGTGGTCGTGCCGCCCGACAGCGCCACCGCGCTGCCCGGCACCGCCATCGAGGCCGCCGCCCGCGCGATGTCCTCCTTCGCGGAGAGCTCCAGCGCCGACTTCGCCTCGAAGCCGGGCTCATGGGTGCTCGCCTCCACCACCGGCACCGCACCACCGTGCACCTTCTCGACGACACCCTGACGGGCCAGCGCGTCGAGGTCGCGGCGGACCGTCATGTCGGACACGTTCAGCCGCCGCGTCAGCTCGTTGACCCGCACTCCGCCGCGCCGCCGTACCTCGTCGAGAATGAGGGCGCGACGCTGTTCGGCGAGGAGGTTCTGATTCTCGGTCACTGCGGGCCCCGGTCCTTTCCATGACGCCGTCAGGGGCTGCTCATCCTCGCACGGGGCGCAACACGCCTCCACAGCTGGTGTTATAGCCCGCGAGGCCGGGTCCGCGCGCGCTTTTCGTGGGGGCGACTCGCGAAGAATGTGCGGTGGGGGTGGGCAGCGAGGGGTACGTCCGGGATGCTGAAAGCTCCCCCTCGCACACGCAGGAGAGCGAGCCCCGCAGTGCCCCCAGTCCCCGCCGCTCCGGACGGCTCCACTCCGGAATCCCTCACTCCGGCACCCTCGGCCCCGGAATCCTCCACTCCGGAAGCCCGTGCCCACGAAGGCGCCCACGAAGCCGTTCCCGAAGGCATCGTCGCCTACCTCACCGCCCCCGCCCTCGAACTCCTCGTGCACGGGGTCGGCGGCGCCACCCCCGAGGCGATGCTCGGCGACCCCCGCACCACTCGCGTCACCGGCGACAACACCGCCGCCGTGTTCCGCCGTACCGAGGACGTCGACGCCGAGGACCGCCCCGCCGAGTACCGCGACCGGCCGATCCCCGAGGCGTACGTCTGGTCCAACCTCACCTCCGGCAACGGCATCCGGGCCCTCTGGCTCCTCCTGCTGCCCTTCATGGTCGTCAACCTCGCCCACTGGATGCGCCCCACCACCGAGGGCAACGCCCGCACCGTCCGGCTCTACGGCGTCCTCGTCCGTCTCGTCGCCCTCACCCTGACCCTCCTCCTGGTCGCCGCCGCCTGCGAAGTCGCCCTCGACCTCACCGCCTGGCAGTGCGCGGGCTCCGCAGCCTGCTCCGGCAGGAAGTCCTGGCTCGGCTTCCTCTCCGTCGCGGACGGCGGCTGGTGGAGCCAGCCGGGCCGCCGCATCGCCCTCGCCACCCTCGTCCCCGCCGCCCTCACCGGCCTCCTCTGGTACCTCTCGCACCGCACCTGGAGCGCGTACGAGTCCCAGCAGCCGCTGCCCCACGTCGAAGAGGCCCCCTCCGAGCACGCCCTCGGCCGCCCCGGCTTCTGGTACGGGCGCAGGCTCGTGGCCCGGCTGCGCGCCGCGCACACCACCGCCGGGTTCCTCACCGTCGCCGGGTTCCTCACCGTCGCCACCGCCCGCCACGACCGCGCGGCCCCGAACACCGTTCTGGACGTGTGCGGCTGGGCCCTCCAGGGGGTGCTGATCGGCGGCGGGACCGTCGTCGTCTGGGTCGTCTGCCGACGCGGCCGCACCGAGTCCCGCTTCGACGCCGTCCTGGACCGCGCCCTGGTCACCCTGCTGCCCGCCGCGTCCCTCGTCGCCCTCGTCCTCGCCGTCCTGTACGCGGGCTGGTCCCGGCCCGCCTGGACGTCGGCGGGCCGACTCGACGGCGGGGCCCGCACGTTCGGGCTGCTGACCCTCGCCCAGCTCCTGCTGGTCCTCGCGCTCGCCGTCGTCGCCGTGATCCTCAACCGCCGCACGCCCGTCGCCCGTACGGCCATGCGCGGACTCGGCGGACCCGCCGTCGCCATGCTGGCCTGCGCACTGGGCGGCGTCATGTCCGGCGGCGTCGCCCAGCGCGTCGCCGACTGGCTCGACGGCCCCGGCACCCCCGGCATGACCACGGGCCCCGACGTGCCCGTCCCTGGCCCGCCCGTCCTGCTCACCTGGCAGGCGTCCGTCATCCCGCCGATCCTGCTCGTCCTGCTCCTGCTCGCCCTCTTCTACGGCGTCCGCACCTGGCGCACCCGCAACGCGCTGGCCCCCACCGTCGAGGCCGACTACCCCGCCGAGAAGCCCGACCCCGTCCGCACCGGCCGCATCGCCCTGGCCCGCGCCGCCGCCGACCTCACCGACCACGCACCCCGCATGATCGCCACCCTCTCAGGCTCCACCGTGCTCCTGGGCACCGTCGCCCTCCTCGGGGCCTTCCTGTACGACGAGGTGCCGGGCCGCGCCGCCAAGGGCACGCCGTCCGCCGTCGAAGCGGTCGCGCACACCTCGCAGGCCCTGGGCTCCTGGCTGATCGGCTTCGGGTTCCTGCTCTTCGTCACCTGGGGGCGGCGCGCCTACCGCGACCCCAAGGCGCGGCGCACCATAGGAATCCTCTGGGACGTCGGCACCTTCTGGCCGCGCGCCGCCCACCCCTTCGCCCCGCCCTGCTACGCGGAACGCGCCGTACCCGACCTCACCTGGCGCATGGCCACCTGGACCGAACGCACCCAGGGCCGCCTCGTCATCTCGGGCCACTCCCAGGGCAGCGTGCTGTCCGCCGCAGCCGTCTGGCAGCTCCCGCAGCGCACCCGCCGCCGGGTCGCCCTGCTCACCTACGGGGCCCCGCTGGAGCGGTTGTACGGGCGCTGGTTCCCCGCGTACTTCGGGCCCGCCTGTCTGCGCAGCCTGCACGACGAGGTCGACTGCTGGCGCAACCTCTGGCGGCACACCGACCCGATAGGAGGCCCGGCCCGCGTCGTGCCCGACGAGGGCCGCCACCCCGTGGACCGCGACGCGCTCCTCGACCCGCTCGCGTACGGGCGCACCCCCGAACAGCCGCTGCCCGCACCGATACTGGGCCACTCCGACTACCAGACCGACCCCGCCTTCGCGGGCGAGCGCGACAAACTCCTCGCCCGCCTGCCGGAACCGACCCTGCCCCGGCAGAACATCCCGCACGGGTAACGGCCCGCACCGCTAAGGGAGTTCGGGAAGGTCGTCCGGGTAGAGCAGGGTCAGGTCGTCCGTGGACACCTCGGTGAACTGGGCGACCCGGCCCGCGTGCCGCTCCACCATCGACTCGAACGTCTGCCTGGCCGTACGGCCGTTGCCGAACGCCGGACCCTTGGGCAGTGCCGTGAAGTACTTCAGGAGGGCCTCCGGCGTGCCCGTCCCGAGCCGGTACTCGTGGTCGTCCGCCTGCTGCTCGACGATCCTGAGCAGCTCGTCCGGTTCGTAGTCGGAGAAAGTGATGGTCCGTGAGAAACGGGACGCCACGCCGGGGTTGACGGTCAGGAAGCGCTCCATCTCCGCCGTGTAGCCCGCGACGATCACCACGACCGCCTCCCGGTGGTCCTCCATCAGCTTCACCAGCGTGTCGATGGCCTCCTTGCCGAAGTCCCGGCCGGAGTCCTCGGGCGAGAGCGCGTACGCCTCGTCGATGAACAGCACCCCGCCGCGCGCCCTGTCGAACGCCTCCTGGGTGCGGATCGCCGTCGACCCGATGTGCTCGCCGACGAGGTCCACCCGGGACACCTCGACGAGATGGCCGCGCTCCAGGACGCCCAGCGACGCCAGGATCTCCCCGTACAGCCGGGCCACGGTCGTCTTGCCCGTGCCGGGGGAGCCGGTGAAGACCAGATGGCGGCGGACGGACGCCGCCTTCAGCCCGGCCTCCTGGCGACGGCGGCCGACCTCGATCATGTCGGTGAGGGCGCGCACCTCGCGCTTCACGCTCTCCAGGCCGACCAGCGCGTCGAGTTCGCCGAGGACGTCCTGCGAGGAACGGGCGGCGTCGGCCCGCGCGGGAGGGGCGACGGCGGTCGTGGGCCGCTGCGCCGGGATGGTGGACAGCAGCCCGGGGGACTGGGTGGCGGTGAGCACGGCGGGCGGTGGTTCGGACGCGGCGGCGGCCGCCTTCACGCCGCTCTCGTCGCTGGTGCAGTCCTCGACCAGGGGCCCGTCCTCGGCGAACTCGTAACCGCCGCGCGCGCACCGCTCGGTGCGGCAGCGGGTCATCGTCGTACGGCAGCCGTCCATGACGTGGAAGCCGTAGCCGCTGCTGCCCGCGACGCGGCAGTCGTGGAAGGTGCCACGGCCTTCCGCCGACACGTAGAAGCCGGACTCGGCGGGGGAGTTGACCGTGGTCCGCTCTATCCGGGGGTCCGCGCCCTTGGTGACGATGACGCCCGTCTGCACGGAGTCGATGGTGCAGCCCGCGAGGGTGCCGCCGCTGCCGTGGTCGCGGAACCAGGCACCCGTGGACGCCTCCCTGATCCGGCAGTCGTCGAGCTGGGCGATCGCGCCGTCGCTCACCGACACGGCCGTGTTGCGCACCTGGGAGAGGTCGCTGTCGACGATGTCGGCGCGCGAGCCCCGGTCCAGTACGAACACCGCGTCCGGCACGTCGTGCACCCGGCAGGAGTCCAGGACGACAGTCGCCCCGTCGCTCACCCACACCGCCGGGTAGTCGCCCGTACTGTCGTGGATCTCGCACCCGTTGGCGTCGACCCGGGTGCCCGGGTCCCACACCGACAGACCGTTGCGGCCGAAGCGCCGCACCGTCGTGCGCGTCAGCGTCAGCACCGCGCGCCCGCGCAGGTCGATCGCGTTCTCCGGGATGTCGTGGATGTCGCAGTCGGAGAGCGTCAGCACCGCGTCCGTGTCGAGCGTCACGCCGTCCGCCGACGTGCGGTGCACCGCGCACTCCTTGAGGTGGCCCGCACCGCGCGAGGCGACCTGCACGCCCGTGCCCTTGACCTCGTAGATCTCGCAGCCGATCGCCTCGACCCCGGAACCCTCGCCGGTCACCGCGAGCCCCGAGCCCGACGTGTGATGGATGGAACACCGCTCAAGCCGGGGGTGCGCCCCGCCGCCGACCGAAACCCCCGCCTGCCCGGCCGCGACGACCTCGCACTCCTCGAACAGACCGCCAGCGCCGTCCAGTACGCCGATCCCGACACCGCCCGGATTGTCCACCGTGCACCGGCGCACCGTCGGCCGGGCGGCCCCCCGCACCTCGATGCCGACGGCGGAGCGCGTCACGATGCGCAGCCCCTCGAACTCCGGAGTGCCGTCCTCCACCAACAGCGCGGGCGCCGCCGAGTCCTGACCCTCCAGACTGAGGTCCTGTACGACGGCGGAGGCGCGCACCGTCAGCGCCACGCCGTCTATCGGGGCGATCCGCACCGACCCGGCCGCGCCCTCGGGCCCGCGCAGCGTCACGGCGCGCCGCAGCACGAGGTTCTCCCGGTACGTGCCGGGAGCGATGGTGAGGACGTCGCCGTCCCCCGCGGCCTCCAGGGCGGCGGCGAGGGAGTCGTACTCACCCGTGCGGCGCCGCCACCTGGAAGTGCCGGAGTGCGTCACCTGGACCGTGCCCTGTGCCATGGTGTTTGCGTGCCCCCACCTCGTACGTCCCGCTGCTCGCGCTGATCTCGCTGCACCACCGTAGCGCGCGGGGGAAGCGGCGGTTGACCGGTCGGCCCGCTGTCAGCCGCCCGCGCCCGTCCGGCCCCACTCGGGGCCGACCCTGGCCCACGCGCGGTCGAGCCGCGCGTACCGCCGTTGCATGAGCCGTCGTACGACCAGCAGCCTCGCGCAGTGGGCCACGGACGCCAGCACGGCGAACGCGCCGAAGCCCGACAGGGCGGCCTGGGCGGTCGCCGTCCTCGCGTCCACGGGGCGGTTGACGATCCGGCCCGCGTCGTCCGTCCACAGCGGGAAGGTGTCGCCCGGCTCGGCGGCCCTGAGCACCGTGGACGCCCGCCCGGTGTGCTTGCTGCCGTCGTGCGCCGTCCATCGCGCGAGCACCACGACCGGCCCCGCGTACCCGGCGCCCACTTCCGCGTCCCCGGTGGTGCGCGTCGCACGCACCGGCCGCAGCACCACACCCGTCGTCTCGTGCCGCTCCTCGTGCTGCTGGGCGACCTGGTGCTGGAGGGAGGCGTTCACCCGCAGCCCGACCGCCAGACCGGTGGCGGGCGAGGCGACGGCGATCAGTAGCAGGGCGGCCAGCGCCACCCACGCCTCGACGAGATCGGTGGTGCGGCGCAGCGAACTGTGCCGCCAGCGCCACACCCCCGACGCCGTCCGCCGTCCGCGGCCGGTCGCCGCCCGCTCCGATCCGGTCGAAGGCCCTTGCGGCCCGTCAGCTGCTCGCACCGTCCCGATCCCCTTCCGCGCCCGCTCAACGCGTCTGCCGCCTCAGCGAGTTCCCGGCCACGGGCCCGCTCATTCGGCAGAATCGGGTCGGAACTCTAGGCGCCCTCGACCGTCACACGGTCGCCGATCCGCAGTACTCCGCGCGACTCGGGGATCAGGGTCTGGCCGAATACCAGGCTGTTGCCGAACCTGCGGTGACTGGCCAGGGAGCGCAGCGGCTCCTTGCCGCGCTCGGCGGTCGTCTGGTCGGTGGTGGTGACGAGGCAGCGCCCGCACGGCTTCGCCACCCGGAACGACAGCGTGCCGACGGTGATCCGCTGCCAGCCGTCCTCGGCCCACGGGGCCGTCCCGTCCAGCACCACATTCGGCCGGAACCGGTTCATCGGAAGGGGGCCCTCGTCGGGCAGGTCGCCCTGTGCGATCAGGGAGTTGAGGGCGTCCAGCGACGCCAGCGTGGTCACCAGCAGCGGGAACCCGTCGGCGAAGCTGACGGTCTGGCCCGGCTCGGAGAAGTCCGGGTCGACGGGGCGGCGGACGGCCGGATCGTCCATGTGCACCAGGTGCGCCTCGGCTCCCAGGTACGCGCTCCACCACGCGTCGGGCCCGGAACCCGCGGGAACCGCCTCGTACTTGTCGCCGAACAGTGTCACCGGGACCGTGCGTACGGGATCGGGCACGGGCACGTCGAGAGGGGTGCGGCCCGGGGCGGACACCCGGACCCCGCCGCTGGGCAGCGGCTCCGACGACGCGAGCGCCAGCCGGGCCTCCTCGCGCTGGGTGAGGGCCTTGCCCGACGCGTCGGTCAGCATCCAGCGGCGGTCCCCGGCCGGTCCCCACGGTTCGACCGCCATCTCGCGGGGAGCCCAACCCCGCGTCGCCTTCACGGGATAGACGTGCAACGCGTGCACCGACGCGTGATCAGAGTTCGCCATGCGCTCATAGTGCCAGCAGGCTCGGACAGGTGTCCGAGCCTGCTGTGTGCCTCCGGTGCGCACCGCCGCCTCGCGGTGCGCGTGACCCAGCCGCCGCGTGGTGCCGTGTGACCTAGTAGCCCCCGCCGCCCTGCTGGTACTGGCGGTTGTACGGGTCCTCGTACGGAGCGGCCGCCTGCGCGGGGCGCGGGGCCACCGGACGCATCGCCTCGTAGCCCGAGGGCGCGACCGGGCGCTGCGGCTGTTGCTGCTGCGCCTGCTGGGCCTGCTGCATCTGCGGCGCGACGGGGCGCTGCGGCTGCGGACGCTGCATCTGTGGCTGCTGCTGCGCACCCGGGTAGCCGCGCGGGGGGCCCGCCTGCTGCGGGATGTACGGCGCCGGCGCGTTCTGCAACTGCGGCATCGGGGCCTGCTGGAGGTGCGGCGCCTGCTGGTACGGAGCCGGAGCCTGCTGCTGCGCGGGCTGGGGGTAGCCGTACGAGGGCTGCGGGTGGGAGGGGGCGGCCGGCAGCGCGGGAAGCCCCGACGACAGAGCCGGCAGGGCCGGCAGATAGCTGTTGCCAGTGTCGTACATGGCGGGCACCCGGATCGGGGCAATCTGGGGCGTACCGCGCTCCGCGACGAGGGAGTCGTAGATCGGGGTGTCCGCGAAGGAGGGGGCGGAGTAGTAGCCGCCGCCATAGGTGGAGCGGGGGGAGGTCATGGCACATAAGTTAAGCCCAAGATGTTCGGGTTGGGGAGTCCTAATCTTGGGGTCATCCGTTTTAAGCCGGTTTTGCCCGCCTGACCTGCTAAAACACCGTCAATGTCGTCTTCTGGCGGGGAGATGGGGCCGCGAAGCCCCCCTGCTTCACGGCAGGTGAGGGGATTGCTACCAAGGGCAACGAGCGTGCTGTGCTCGTCAGTTGAGCCTTCCCTGCTCAGAGCCGTTTTGTCATCTTTGGTTGACAGGTGAATTCGGTCAACCTAGGATGACGGCATGGAGATCGATCAGCTCGTGGTTCTGGCGCAGGCGGCCAAGGGTGTCGACCCCGTGGCGGGGCTCAGCGCCACCGTCGAGGTTCGGCGCGAGATGGAGCGGCTGGAGGCGGTGCTGGTGCGGCGCGCTCGTACGCAGGGGCGCACGTGGGCCGACATCGCCGCCGCCCTGGGAATCAGCAAGCAGGCCGTGCACAAGAAGTACGGCGGCCGAGGGCTGTTCCGCAACCAGGACTAGCCGGTCCCGCGAGGGCCCCGCGACGGGGACCGGTCCGTTCCGCGATGAGATGCAGGCCGCGCGCTCGCGCCTCGGCCCGATGAGAGCTGCCCCGGTCCGGGCCTACGAGCTGAACATTTCTGGGCAAACGTTCCCGCTGTAAAGGAATGCGGTGTACCTCATGGGCGCACAGTCCGTCACACAGCAAGCGGTCGCCGTCGCCGTGGCCGCCAACCTGCCCGTCATCCTCTGGGGAGCGCCGGGCACCGGAAAGACCTCGGCGGTGGTCGCGCTGGGAGAGAGCCTCGGCCTGCCCGTCGAAGTCGTCGTCGGGTCCATCCGGGAACCGAGCGACTTCTCCGGTCTCCCCGTGCTCCGCGACGGCGGCACCTGGTTCGCCCCGCCGCGCTGGGCGGAACGGCTCGCGCGGTCCGGGACCGGGATGCTGTTCCTCGACGAGCTGACCACCGCACCGCCCGCCGTCCAGGCCGCCATGCTGCGCGTCGTCCTGGAACGGACCGTCGGCGATCTGGTGCTGCCTCCCGGCATCCGTATCGTCGCCGCCGCCAACCCGCCCGAGCAGGCCGCCGACGGCTGGGACCTGTCGGCACCGCTGGCCAACCGGCTCATCCACCTCGACTGGCAGGTCTCGGCCGCCGACATCGCCGAGGGTCTGGCCAGCGGGTTCACCGTGCCCGAGCTCGCACACGGCGAAGCGCCCACCCTCGCGGAGCTCACCACGTCCCGCGCCATGGTCGGCGCGTTCCTGCGGGTACGACCCGAACTGGTGCTCGCCGTGCCGGACAGCCCGGACCGCGCGGGACGCGGCTGGCCCAGCCCCCGCAGCTGGGAGCTGGCGGCCCGCGCGCTGGGCGCCTGCACGCACAGCGGCGCCGACGAGGCCGTGGTCGCCGAACTGGTGCTGGGCGCCGTGGGTGAGGCCGCCGGGTTCGAACTGCTCTCCTGGGTGCGCAACCTCGACCTGCCCGACCCGGTGCAGTTGCTCAACGACCCGCACGCCAGGCTGCCCGACCGCGTCGACCGGCTGCACGCCCTCCTCGGCGCGCTCGTCGCGCACGTCGTCGCCGAGTCGGGCGCGCCCGTCTGGGAGCAGTCCTGGACCGTGGTCGCCCGCGTCGCCCGCAGCTCGCCCGACGTCGCGGCCAGCGCCGCCCGGGCGTTGGCCAGGCACCGTCCCGCCGGTGCGAAGCTGCCGAGCACCATGCTGGAGCTGGCACCGGTCCTGCGTGCGGCGGGGCTGTTGACATGACGGCCCTCCCCGACGGGCAGGCGGGGCAGCGCGAACGGGTTCTGGCGCAGTTCGCGGCGGCCCGGCTCTGGGCCGCGCACCGGGCGCCCTATCTGGCCTCCGCGGTGTTCGCGCTCAACCCGGTGGTCATCGAGGCGGCCGTCGACGACAGCACCGGGATCCCGGTGCCCGACCCGGAGTTCCGTGCCTTCCCCGCCGACACCCGGTGGAACGTCCACCTCGAAACCGGCACGGCGCTGGCCACCCCCGTGCCGGAGATCGGCTGGTGGCTGCTGCACCACGTGGGCCACCTCGTCCGTCGGCACGCGAGCCGTTCCCCGGTGAATCCGGAGAACGACGGCGGGACGCACGCCGCCGGGCTCGCCGGGGACGCGCTGGCGCACCGCTGGAACCAGGCGGCCGACGCCGAGATCAACGACGACCTGGAGGCCGAGGACCTGCCGGTACCGGAAGGGGTCATCTCCCCGAAGGCGCTGGGACTTCCCGATAACCGGATGGCTGAAGAGTACGTGCCGATGCTCGACGTGCTGGCCGATGCCATGGCGCGGGGCGGCAAAGCCCTGTCCGAGGCCGTCGACTGCGGCAGCGCCGCGGACGGACGCCCCCGGGAGTACGAGGAATCCGGCGGCGGGGGACTGTCCGAGCTCGACAAGGAACTGCTGGAACGCTCCCTCGCCGTCGGCATCCAGGACCGGATCAGTGCCCGCAGTGAGGTGCCCTCCGGCTGGCAGCGCTGGGCAGGGGAACGCCTGGCGCCCCAGGTGAACTGGCGGGCGAGGCTCGGCTCGCTGATCCGCCGCGGCCTGTCCGTGGTGGGCGGCAACACCGACTTCAGCTACCGCAGGCCGTCGCGCCGCGCGGGGGCGTACACCGATGTCGTGCCGCCCGCGCTGGTCTCCCCGGTCCCTGACACCGTGCTCGTCATCGACACCTCGGGCTCGGTCACCAACGCCGTGCTCGACCGCCTCCTCGCCGAGGTCACCGCCATCATCACCGGGGTCGCCGGACCGAACCGGCGGCTGCGCGCCCTGTGCTGCGACATGCACCCGCAGCCGGTCCAGGTCGTACGCCGGGCCGAGGACTTCGAGCTCGTCGGCGGCGGTGGCACGGACATGCGCGCCGGGGTCGAGGCCGCCGCGAACCTGCGTCCCCGCCCCGACCTCGTCGTGGTGCTCACCGACGGCCGGACCCCCTGGCCGGAGCACCGCCCCCGACCGCACGTCGTCGTCTGCCTCATCGGCGAGGACGGCCACGCACCCGACTGGGCCGCCGTCGCCCGCATTCCGCAGGAGGGACCTTCATGACCGTGGCATTCAAGGACGACGAGGAACCCGACGAGGAACCCGGCAAGGCACGCCGCCGCCCCGAGCCGGAGTACGCGCCCGCCCCGGAGCCGTTGCCGCAGTGGCCGGAGCACGGGTTCACCCTGTCCGAGGCACGCAGCTGGATCGACGAGGGCTTCGCCGTCGCCGAGGCCGTGCGCTGGCGCACGTCCGGCGTCTACACCCCCGACACGGCGCGACAATGGCGCACCGTGGGCGCCACCCCGTACACCGTCAACACCTGGCTCAGCGCGGGAATGACCCCGCGCGACGCGGTCCGCTGGCGCGAACTCGGCTACACCGCCCAGGAAGCCACCGAACGGCACCTGGCGGGGGAGAACCCCACTCCGCGCAGCTGGCTGCACCGGCTGTTCCACCCACGCCGTGACACCGCGAGGGACAACCTCGGCGGGGAACGGGCCGATGCCATGAAGGTCCTGCTGCACCACGGCATCCCGGCCGCGGTCGCCAGGGGCTTCGTCGACTCGGACTGGAGCGGCGGGGACGCGCTGCCCTGGGCCCGGCGCGGGATCGACCCCGGCGAGGCCCGTGTCTTCCTCGCCCTGGGCTTCGAGGTGGGCGAGGCGCAGAAGGTGCTCGCCGACGGCGAGTCCGCCATCGAGCTGATGGCCACCTGGTGGCGCGCGGGCATTCCCGTCGACGAGGTCGCGCCCTGGCGCGCGGCGAGGTTCACCGCCCGGGAGGCGGTCGAGATGCGAGCGGAGGGCACCGACGTCGAACAGGCGAAGGTACTGCGCGCTCTCGGCGGCGGCGCGTAGTCCTGACGAGGAGGAGTGCGACCGTGGAGAGCGACGCGGACGGGCTCGACCTCAAGCCCGTGGACTGCTACTCCCTCACGTACCCCTTCGAGGAATCGGCGCTGGCCGATCTCGCGTACTTCTTAGCCGACCAGAACCTCGCGCCCTACATGCTCAACGCGGTCGAGTGGCACGACCGGTTGAGCGCACTGGTCACCCAGTGGCGGGCGGCCTGGGACCACCGGTCGGCTGCTGCGCAGGCTGTCCCCGCCCGCCAAGCCCGAGCAACTGGCCCGGGACTGGCGGGAGGGGCCGGACGACCTGCGGCAACGCCTCGACACACTCACCGAACAGCGGTTCCTCTTCGCGGAGAACGGCCGGGTGATGAGCCTGGTGCTGGTCGGAGGCACCGCGATGACGCTCGCGACCACCTCGATGTTTCCCCTGGTCGTCGAGGGGAACGGCGGGTCGGCCGTCGAACCGCTGCGTGCCCGGCGGGAGGAACTCCGGGCCGCGCTGCACGAACGCGGCGCGCTGCTGCGCGGCTTCGACGTCGAAGGCGCCGACGGCTTCACGGACATCGTCCGGACGCTCTCCGGCGAGCCGCTGCCGTACACCGAGCGATGCTGCACACCACCGGGTCCGCGGCGCAGATGGGACTACTCACGGCCGTCGCCGGCGTCACCTCGCTGCTCACCGGTCTGGTCGCCGGTTCCTGGGCCGACCGCTTCGACCGGCGGCGCCTACTGATGGTGTGTGACGCCGCCCGGTTGGTGCTGTACGGCGCGATCCCGGTCTGCTGGGCCCTGAGCCCGCAGATCTGGCTGCTGTACGTGGTCATGGCGCTGGCCTCGGTCTTCGAGATGCTCTTCAAGATCACGTATGTCACCGCCGTGGTGAACCTCGTCGACAAGGACCAGATCGTCGCGGCCAACGGCCGACTGGAGTCGACGAACGCGATCGCGTACATCGCAGGCCCGGCCCTGGCCGGTGTGGTGGCCGGGCTCTTCGGGCCGACGGCCGCCGTCGCCATCAACGCGGGCAGCTTCGGGATCTCCCTGGTGGGCCTGGTGTTCACCAGGTTCAGGCCGCCCCCGGCCGGCCCACGACGTTCTGGAGGGAGACCACCCCACCCTGTTCGAGCCGCCGTACGTCACCGAACTCGCCCACCTGATCGACCGGACGACGCGGTAGCGCACCGGGCGCGGGCGGGCGGTCCGTCCCTCATGGCGATGGAGCGGTGCTTTCCCTCCGGCTGAGGGTTCCCCCGCAGAGGTCCTCTGCGATTCCATGGGGGAGTCAGGTAAGAGGGTTGTTCTGCGTGTTGTCTGTGGCCCTGGGGCACTCATCAGAGCGAACTTGGGAAAATCGGTCATCTTGTAGCGTTCGGATCGTGTAGGGAACGGTCTCTTTCGACTCGTGATGGGGGCGAGCATGTCCATGCTTAAGGGAACCAACGTGCCGGTGTCGGCACAGTCCGTGCGCGTCGAAGTGGGCCGCAGGTCCGGGCCGGGGGTGCCGGACGTCGACGCGTCCGCGCTGCTGCTCACCGGGGGCCGGGTCCGCTCCGACGCCGACTTCGTCTTCTACAACCAGCCCGCCCACGCCTCGGGAGGGGTCCGCTACGACGGCAAGCAGCCCGGCACGGGAGGCGTCGTCACGGACACCCTGTCGGTCGACTTCGCGCGCGTGGAGGGCGTCGTCGAGACCGTGGTGCTCGCCGCCTCCGCCGACGGCGGCAGCTTCGGGCAGGTGCCGGGTCTGTACGTCCGCGTGCTCGACGCGGCGAGCGGCGCGGAGATCGCCCGCTTCGACAGCCAGGACGCCACCGTCGAGACGGCGTTCGTGCTCGGCGAGCTCTACCGGAGGCAGGGCGCCTGGAAGTTCCGGGCCGTCGGCCAGGGGTACAGCAGCGGTCTGGCGGGCCTCGCGACGGACTACGGCATCACGGTCGACGAACCGCAGCAGGCGGCCCCCGCGCCCGCCCCTACGGCCCCGGCCCCGGCCGCTCCCGCGTGGCCCACGCCGTCCACGCCCGCCTCCGCCCCGCAGGCCCCCGTCTGGCCGACCGCTCCCGGGTCCACGCCGCCGCCCGCACCGATGCCCTCGGCGCCGACGATGCCGTCCGCCCCGGTGCCGTCCCACGCGACGCCGCCGCCCGCGCCGCAGGCCCCGGCCGCGTCCGCCGCCCCCGTACGGCTGACGAAGGTCACGCTCACCAAGGCATCGCCGACCGTCTCCCTCGCCAAGCAGGGCGGTACCGGCGGCGCGATGCGCGTCAACCTCAACTGGGAGTCCCGCAAGCAGTTCAAGGGCTGGGGCAGCAAGCTCGGCCGGGCGATGGCCCAGCACTCCGACCTCGACCTGGACCTGTGCGCCCTGTACGAACTGACCGACGGCCGCAAGGGCGTCGTGCAGGCGCTGGGCAACGCGTTCGGCTCGCTCAACCAGCCGCCGTACATCCACCTCGACGGCGACGACCGCACCGGAGCGGTCTCCTCCGGCGAGAACCTCACCGTCAACCTCGACCACAAGGCCAAACTGCGCCGCGTCCTCATCTTCGTGACCATCTACGAGGGCGCCCGCTCCTTCGCCGACCTGCACGCCACCGTGACGCTCACCCCGCAGAACGGCGCACCCATCGACTTCTCGCTCGACGAGTGCACCGTCCCCTCGACCGTCGCCGCCCTCGCCCTGATCAGTTACGAGAACGGCGACCTGACCGTCCGCCGGGAGGCCCAGTACCTGGTGCCGCAGCGCGGGGTCAGCCCGCAGCGCACCGTCGACCAGGCGTACGGGTGGGGCATGAACTGGACGCCCGGCCGCAAGTAGGCGCGTCCCTCGCGGGTTTCACCGGTCCGGCGCGGCCTCGGGACGGGCGTACGTACGCCCCTTCCAGGCCGCGCCCCGGCCCCGGTGGTGCTGCACCGCCGAGTCGACCGTCATCAGCGTGTACAGCAGCGCCGTGAACGGCAGCAGCGGTGCCAGGGCGAGCGACTGCCGGTAGTAGCGCAGCATCGGGACGTACGTTCCCGTCATCACCGCCCACGCCCCCAGGCCCACCCACCCGGCCGCCGCGTCGTCCGTCAGCAGGCCGGTGGCCAGGGCGTACGGGGGCGCGAGATACACCAGCCCCAGCCCCAGCACCGTCCCGAGCAGCAGCAGCGGGTTGTGCCGGAGCTGGGAGTACGCGCTCCGCGACACCATCCGCCACAGATCCCCCAGACCCGGGTACGGGCGCACGCTGTCCACCCGCTCGGCGAGCCCCAGCCAGATCCGGCCGCCGCACCGCCGGACCGCCCGCGCCAGCGACACGTCGTCGATCACCGCGCCCCGGATGGATTCGGGCACCTGTGCCCGTACGGCGGTCTCGGCGCGCAGCAGTACGCACCCGCCCGCGGCGGCGGCCGTGCGCCCCCTGTCGCGGTTGATCCACCGGAACGGATAGAGCTGAGCGAAGAAGTACACGAAGGCCGGGACGATCAGCCGCTCCCACGGGGTCCGCACCCGCAGCCGCGCCATCTGCGACACCATGTCGAACCCGCCCGTCCCGTCCTCGCCCGGCAGGGCGGAGGCGACCAACTCCCGCAGGCTGTCCGGCTCGTGCGCGATGTCCGCGTCGGTGAGCAGCAGGTACTCCGGGCTGCTCTCCCGGGCCGCCTCCATCCCGTACCGCACCGCCCACAGCTTGCCGGTCCAGCCCGGCTCGGGCTCGCCGGGTGTGACGACGGTCAGCGGCAGCCCGCCGTACCGCCCGGCCAGCGAGCGGGCGAGCTTGCCGGTGCCGTCGCTGCTGCCGTCGTCGACCAGGATCACCTCGGCGCCGCCCGGATAGTCCTGGGTCAGGAGCGAGGGGAGGCTCTCGGGGAGCACCGCCGCCTCGTCGCGCGCGGGCACGACCACGGCGACGTACGGCCACCGCCCGTCGGCGGGGCGGGTGCGCGGCGGCAGGCGCTGGTCGGTGCGCCAGAACAAGCCCCGGCACAGCAGCAGCCACAGCCAGACGGTCAGTGATCCCACGGCGATCCACGCGACGACGCTCACCTGTCGCAGTCTGCCGCAGGAGCAGTGGCTTCCGGGGGCGCGCGGAGGGCTCGCCCGGAGATTCGGACCGGTCGTTTAAAGTGACCGGGTGAAGATCGCGCTGATGGATTCCGGTATCGGCCTGCTCGCGGCTGCCGCGGCGGTGCACCGCATGCGGCCGGACGCCGACCTCGTCGTCGCCTCCGACCCCGACGGAATGCCGTGGGGGCCGCGTACCCCCGACGACATCAGGGCGCACGCCCTCGCCGTCGCCAGAGCGGCCGCCGCCGAGGGGCCCGACGCGCTGATCATCGGCTGCAACACCGCGACCGTGCACGCGCTGCCAGCGATCCGCGCCGCCCTGGAACCCGAGATTCCGGTCATCGGCACCGTTCCCGCGATCAAGCCCGCCGCGGCCTCGGGCGGGCCCTTCGCGATCTGGGCCACTCCTGCCACCACCGGGAGCCCCTACCAGCGCGGGCTGATCCGCGACTTCGCCCAGGGCGTCGAGGTGACCGAGGTGCCGTGCCCCGGCCTGGCCGACGCCTTGGAGACCGCCGACGAGGAGGGGATCGACCGGGCGGTGGCGGCGGCAGCCGCTCTCACTCCGGCCGATGTAAGGACCGTTGTCCTGGGGTGCACCCATTACGAACTCGTCGCTGACCGGATTCGCGCGGCCCTCCAGCAGCCCGGCACCGACCGTCCGCTCACCCTGCTCGGGTCGGCGGAAGCGGTTGCCGCGCAGGCTCTTCGACGGGCCGGAATCGAGCCCGCGCCCGCCGCCGATCCGGCCTCCCACCTCACCGTTCTGCTCAGTGGCCGCCGCTCGGCCACACTCACCGCCCCGGCTCTCGCGTACACCGAAGGCCGTCTGCTGGCTGCCATGGCGGCGGAACGTGAGTACGCTGCTACGCATGAGGGACTTCCCCCGCGCTGACGACGCCGACGGCCTCCCGAGCGAGTCCGTCCCCACCACGACCACCTGGCACGGCCGTGCGACGAACCGCGCCCAGTGGCTGCTCTCGGCCTCCGGTGCGGCGTTCCTGGCCCTCGGAATCGAACTGGCCGTCGATTCTTCGTGGATGCACGGCATCGTCCCGCTGGTGATGTCGGTCGTCGGCTGTGTCGCCGTGGGCCTACTGGTGATCTTCGGGACGCTGGCCTTCGTGCATGTGGCGGTCAAGGTCGACGACCACGCGCTGGAGGTGCGGTGCGGGCACATCGGGCTGCCCCGGCGTCGCATTCCGCTGTCACACGTGGTGGGCGCGGAGTTCGACCCCCGGGTCACGCCTCGGCAGTGGGGCGGGTGGGGGTACCGGTGGCGGCCCGAGAAGGGGATGGCCGTGGTCGTCCGGCGGGGCGAGGCAGTGGTGATCCGGCTGGGGGACGGGCGGACCTTCACCGTCACGGTGGACGACGCGGCGGGGGCGGTCGACGCGATCCGCTCGCGACTGGGGCTCAACCCGGCGGGCACCGCGTCCGGCGCCTAGCGCCGGGTCCCGCCTCCGCACGCCTCAGCCCCCGCAGCCGCATGCCTCAGCCCGGAAGGGCAAACACCTCTTCAAGGGGCCCGGACCTTACCTCGGAGCGGCCACCCGGGCCGAGGCCAGCCCCGCCAGGAGTGCCGCCCCGGCCGTCACCGGCGTGAAGCTGAGCACGTTTCCGATGCTCGCCAGCGCCGCCAAGGCCGTCAGCGTGGCTCCCGCCGTCAGCACCACCTGCGTGGACCGGGGCGAGCGCCACAACCCGTACAGCAGCCACCCGAAGGCCGCCGCCAGCAGTGCCACCCCCACCACCCCCTGCTCCGCCGCCTGCTGCAACGGAGCCGAATGCGGCTTGCCGTCCGCGTTGACGGTCTGCCGCGAGATCTGGCTCAGGCCGCCGAAACGGTCCGGGCCCACCCCTCGCAACGGGTGCTCCTTCGCCAGGGCGAGAGCGTCCTGCCACAGCCCCACCCGGTTCGGCGTGAGCTGCCCCTCCAGGGACGAGGTCAGCCCGTCCGGGAGCGCGTCCTCCGCGACCGCCCACGACGCCCCCACCACCAGCACCGTCGCCACCGCCAGACCCACGAGCCCCAGCAGCCGCCGCCGCATCCGTACCGCCGCGAGCGAACACAGCAGCACCCCCAGCGACGCCACGAACCCGGCCACCGACCCCAGAGCCAGCGCCGCCCCCGCCACCCCGAGCGTCAGCAGCCTCAGCAGCACCGGTGCCACCTGCCCTCGCGCCTCCCCCGCCGCACAGGACGCCGCCCCGGCAGCCACCACCAGCAGCGCCGCCGCCGCACCCGTGTGCCCCGGCGCGGGCGACGCGATCGCCCCCGGCACGCCGTCGTCGGAGGCCAGCGCGAGTCCGAGCGCCGCCAGGGCCAGTCCGACGGCAGCCAGCACCGGCAGCAGCGAACCCAGGATGCGGCCGCCCGCGTACCCGGCGGCCACCGCGAGAACCGCCAGCAGCACGCCCTCGGGCCGCGCCTCCCGGCCCGCCGCGCACACCAGCGACCAGGCCGCGGCCCCGCCCAGCACCGCGACGCCGACGGTTTCGGTCAGGCCGCCGCGCTCCCGGGAGTCCGGTGCCAAGGCCCCGTCCCCGTCCCGGTTCTCCCCACTGTCCGCGTCCCGCTTGCCCAGCACGCTCATCCCGTCGTCCCCCGTACCTGTGACGGGCCCCGGCCGCGCACGGCAGGGACTGGCGCACACGCTAACGGGAGCGACACCTCTTTGTGGACGTATCGCACAGGATCGTGCAGGAACGATGCTTCCGGGGCAGCGCACGGGCCCTGCCAGGACCGCCCTGCTCACACCGGGGGCGGCCACCGTAGACTCCGCCGGGTGAGCGCCACCATCACCCCCGTAGCAGCCCCGCCGGAACCTGCCCCGGCCGCACCCCGCCGAGGCATGTGGCTGGTGCGGACCCTCGCAGCCGCCGTGTCCGGCCTGTTGCTCTACGCGAGCTTCCCGCCCCGACCCCTGTGGTGGCTCGCGCTGCCCGGGTTCGCCCTGCTGGGCTGGGCCCTGCACGGCCGCAGGCTGCGCGCCGGATTCGGGCTCGGCCTGGTCGCCGGGCTCGCCTTCCTGCTTCCGCTGCTGTCCTGGACGGGCGAGGAGGTCGGTCCGGTCCCCTGGATCGCGCTGACCCTCCTCGAAGCACTGTTCGTGGCCTTCGTCGGCATGGGCATCGCGGGTACGTCCAAGCTGCCTGCCTGGCCCGTGTGGGCGGCCGGGCTGTGGATCGTGGGGGAGGGGGCGCGGGCCCGCTTCCCGTTCGAGGGCTTCTCCTGGGGCAAGATCGCCTTCGGCCAGGCCGACGGTGTGTTCCTGTCGCTGGCCGGGCTCGGCGGCACACCGCTGCTGGGCTTCGCGGTCGCCCTGTGCGGCTTCGGCCTCTTCGAGGTGGTCAGGCAGGTCGTCACGTACCGGCGCACGAAGAAGGTTCCGCGTACCGGGCTTGCGGTGGCGGCGCTGGCCGTCGTCGTACCGCTGCTGGCTTCGCCGGCCACGCGTCCGCTGCTCGACGACTCGGCCGAGGACGGGACCGCGACCGCCGCCCTCATCCAGGGCAACGTGCCCCGGTTGGGCCTGGACTTCAACGACCAGCGGCGTGCGGTGCTCGACAACCACGCCCGGCGGACCGAGCAGCTCGCCGACGAGGTGGCCGCCGGGAAGAAGCCGAAGCCGGACTTCGTGGTGTGGCCGGAGAATTCCTCCGACCTCGATCCGTACCGCAACGACGACGCACGCGGCGTCATCGACCGGGCCGTCAAGAAGATCGGCGTGCCCGTCGCGATCGGCGCGGTCCTCACCCCGGAGAAGGGCGACCTGCGCAACACCCTCATCCAGTGGGACCCGCGGCGCGGCCCCGTCGACACGTACGACAAGCGGCACATCCAGCCGTTCGGCGAGTACATGCCGATGCGGGACTTCGCCCGGATCTTCAGCAAGGACGTGGACCGGGTGCGCCGTGACTTCGGGCCCGGCAAGAAGGTCGGCGTCTTCGACATGGCGGGCACGAAGGTCGGGCTCGTGACCTGTTACGAGGCCGCCTTCGACGACGCCGTGCGCGACACGGTGGTGCACGGGGGTCAGGTGATCGCCGTGCCCAGCAACAACGCCACCTTCGGGCGCAGCGAGATGACGTACCAGCAGCTCGCGATGAGCCGGGTGCGGGCTGCCGAGCACGGGCGGGCGGTCCTGGTGCCCGTCACCAGTGGTGTGAGCGCGGTCATCCAGCCGGACGGCGAAGTGGTCCAGCAGACGGGGATGTTCGTGCCGGACGCGCTGGTCGCGAAGATTCCGCTGCGGTCCTCGCTGACCCCGGCGACCCGGATGGGTGTGGGTCCTGAGGTCTTCCTCGGGCTGCTGGGGGCGGCGGGCGTGGTGTGGGCTGTCACCCTGCGGGTGCGCGCGCGGCGCAGCTCCTGAGGTCGTCGGCGGTGGTGTCCTGACGGCCCGGTCACCACGGCTGACGTGGCGCTTTCCGGAGTCCTTTAGGGTCGTGTCATGGCTACTCCCGACTTCATCAAGAACATCCGCGCGACCGCGGGGCACCAGCTGCTCTACCTCCCCGGCGTGACCGCCGTGGTCTTCGACGACGAGGGGCGGGTGCTGCTCGGGCGGCGCGCCGACAACGGGGAGTGGTCGGTCGTCGGCGGCATCCCGGAGCCGGGCGAGCAGCCCGCCGAGGCGGCGGTGCGCGAGGTGTTCGAGGAGACGGGCGTCGAGTGCGTCGTGGAGCGGGTGGTCCTGGTCCAGACGCTGCGCGCGGTGCAGTACGGGAACGGCGACATCTGCCAGTTCATGGACATCACGGTGGCGTGCCGGGCGACCGGCGGTGAGGCGTGCGTGAACGACGAGGAGTCCGTGGAGGTCGGCTGGTTCCGGGTGGACGCGCTTCCCGAGATGCGGGAGTTCGCCAACTTCCGGATCAAGCAGGCGTTGGCGAACGAGCCGACGTGGTTCGCGCAGCCGGGGGAGATGCCGTTGGGTGTGGCGGGGGTGGGGGTTACGCCCGAGGGGCACTGAGGGGGCTGGTGGGGGTTTGTGCGGGCCGGAGGGGGCTGGGGTTACTGCCGGGGGCTCCGCCCCCGGGCCCCCGGCCGCCTTCGGCGGGTTCTGTGCCCCTGGCCCGCCCCTTCACCTAAAGCGCTTGCCGCGCGGCTGTCTCGCGTACGTGCGGGGGCGTCGTGGTTGCTCGCGCAGTTCCCCGCGCCCCTGGAGGCTCAGGTCTTGCGGTAGGTGTAGGCGTCTGTAGCGGCTGCTGCTACGGCGTCCAGGGGGGCTCCTGTTGAGGCTGTGACCATGGCGGCGATCGTGCCCTCCACGAACGGGGCGTCCAGCAGGCGGGTGCCGGGCGGGAGTTCGTCCTCGTCGGCGAGCAGTGTCTTCACCGTCAGTACGGCACTGCCCAGGTCGACCAGGACCGCGACCCCCGCACCCCGGTCGACCTCGTGCGCGGCGCGGGCGACGAGATCCGCGCTCGTCCCGAGGCCGCCGTCCACGTCTCCGCCCGCGGCGGCGACGGGTGCGGTCGGGCCGCCGCCCGCCAGTCCGCGCGCCAGCTCGGCGACGGCGGACGCCACGGCCGCGCTGTGGGACACCAGGACGAGACCCACCATCGCGTCGTTCATCCGGCGGCCTCCGCCACGTCCGCGAGAGTACGGAAGAGGAGGGCGGCGGACGTCGCACCCGGGTCCTGGTGCCCGATGCTGCGCTCACCGAGATAGCTCGCCCGCCCCTTGCGCGCCTGGAGCGGCACGGTCGCGAGAGCACCGCTCTCGGCGGCGTCCCTGGCAGCGGTGAAACCGACGTCGCCGCTGGACGTCAGCGCCTCGGCCGCCGGAATCAGTGCGTCCAGCATCGTCTTGTCCCCGGCCGCCGCCCCGCCCAACCGGGCCACGGCGTCGACCCCGGAGCGCAGGGCGGCCGCGAACTCCGCCACGGACACCTCCGCACCCTCGCCAAGCGCCTTCCCGGTGCGGCGCAGCAGCGTTCCGTACAACGGGCCCGAAGCCCCGCCCACGGTGGAGATCAACGTCCGCCCCGACAGGGCGAGTACGGCGCCCGGTGTCGTGGGTGGCTCCTTGTCCAGTGCGGAGGCCACGGCCGTGAAGCCGCGCCGCAGGTTGCTGCCGTGGTCGGCGTCCCCGATGGCGGAGTCCAGCTCCGTCAAGCGGTCGGCCTCCTCGTCGACGGCGGCGGCCACCGCCACCATCCAGCGCTGAAAGAACGCGGAATCCAGCACCAACACCCCTTCTCCCTTTCGCATCTGACGGATCAACGTCCCCAGCGCAACGCGGCGGTCTGTACCGGCGCGTCCCACCACCGCAGCATCTCCTCGTCGACCTGGCACAGCGTCACCGAGCAGCCCGCCATGTCGAGGGACGTGACGTAGTTCCCGACGAGCGTACGGGCCACGGGCACGCCCCGCTCCGAAAGGACGCGCTGGACCTCGGCGTTGAACCCGTACAGCTCCAACAGGGGGGTGGCCCCCATGCCGTTCACGAGGGCCAGTACCGGGCCGGTCGGCCGGAGGTCCTCCAGTACGACGTCCACCGCGTAGTCCGCGATCTCCCGTGCGGTCATCGCGGCGCGGCGCTCACGGCCCGGCTCGCCGTGGATACCGACTCCCAACTCAAGCTGGCCCACGGGAAGTTCGAAGGTCGGGCTGCCCTTCGCGGGTGTCGAGCACGCGCTCAGCGCGACCCCGAAGCTCCGCGCCGAGTCGTTCACCTTCCGGGCCACCTCGGCCACCCGCTCCAGCGTCGCGCCCTCGTCCGCGGCGGCCCCGGCGATCTTCTCGACGAAGAGCGTGGCTCCGGTCCCGCGCCGCCCCGCCGTGTACAGGCTGTCGGTCACGGCGACGTCGTCGTTCACGAGCACCCGCTCGACCCGGATGCCCTCCTCCCCGGCCAACTCGGCGGCCATGTCGAAGTTGAGGACGTCCCCGGTGTAGTTCTTGACGACGAACAGCACGCCCCGCCCGGAATCGACGGCGGCCGCGGCCCGCACCATCTGGTCCGGTACCGGTGACGTGAAGACCTCCCCGGGGCACGCGGCCGACAACATCCCCGGCCCCACGAACCCCGCGTGCAACGGCTCGTGCCCGCTCCCGCCCCCGGAGACCAGCCCCACCTTCCCGGCGACCGGCGCGTCCCGCCGTACGACGATCCGGTTGGCGACGTCGACCGCGAGATCGGGGTGGGCGGCCGCGATTCCCCGCAGCGCATCGTCGACGACGGTCTCGGGCACGTTGATGAGCATCCGCATGTGTACCTCCGGGAGGGGGTGACAGGTGGGCGTCTGGCCTGCGGTGTGGCTGACGGTGTATCCGTTCGTCCGGGTGGGGCCCGTCGTCCGCGCCTCAAGTATCCAAGAGGGAGCGCCTCGTGGCACGAGGCGTGCAGGTGAGGAGGGAAGGAACACCGAGGGCCCGGGCCGTCCCGTCAGTCGTGGGTGCGAGCCGCCGTCACGTGGTGACCGAGCCAGGTGAGCAGGGGTGTGAGGGTGTGTGCCGCCTGGAGTACGTGGTCCACGGCGGCGGGGGTGAGCGTGACGTCCTCCCCGGCGGGCGGGCGGGCGGGCGGTCGGTCGGTCGGGCGGGCGGGCGGCGAGCAGCGAGCGGTGCCGCAGCAGGGTGGCGCGGGGGTGGTCGGCGGGCAAGCCGAGGGGCACGCGTTTCATGAGGTCGCCGGTGACACCTCGAACGCCCGGTCCGTCCATCCGCCGAAGGCTCCGTTCGTCCGGGGATCCTATGGGGTGCGCAAGGGTTCGGGTGCGCCCACGGGGCCACCGGATTCCGGGTGACCGGAGCCGTCGGCCGAGGCGGCGTCGCGCAGTGCTGCCTCGCGCAGTGCTGCTTCGACCCGGCGATTGCTGGTCATGGTCGCGGTGACGGCGGTCATGGTCAGGAGGAGCCCGGCGGCGGCGTAGAGCGGGGCGCGTACGCCGTGGGAGGCGGCCAGCCAGCCGCCGAGGAAGGCGCCGAACGGGGCGGCGCACATGGCGAGCATGCGGGAGGTGGAGGCGACCCGGCCCATCAGGTGGGCGGGGACGATCGACTGCCGCAGGGAGGGGGCGAGCACCATCGTGGCGCCCATGCCCGCTCCGCAGACGGCGAGCGCGAGACCGGCGACGTACGGATTCGGGGCGGCGGCAAGCCCCAGGATGGCAAGCCCCTCGACTGCGGCCGTGCAGGTCAACGCGGTTCCGGTGCCCAGCCGTCGGCCGATGGAGGAGGCGATGGCCGCGCCGAGCAGGCCGCCGGTGGCCTCCGCCGTGAGGAGCAGTCCGAAGCCGAACGTGCCGATGCCGAGACGCTCCTGCGCGAAAAGGGCGAGGACGGTCTCCACGGCAAGGAAGGCGACGTTCCCGACCGCGGGACGCAGCGCGAGCCCGAGCAGCAACCGGTCGCGGAAGACGTACGAAGCACCGGCCCGAGCCTGCCGCAGCAGAGACTCGCGCGCCTCTTGTACGGGCCGGGGCGTGGCGGGCAGCGACCGTACGAGCAGTGCGGAGAGCGCGAACGACACCGCGTCGGCGATCAGCGGAACCGTCCGCCCGAGCGCGAGGAGCGCGCTGCCCGCAGGGGGCCCCGCGAAGCCGGATGCGGCGGTCTGGGTGCCGCGCAGGCGGGAGTTGGCGCGCTCCAGGAGTGCGGGGTCGCGGCCCAGCAGGTCCGGCAGATAAGCGGTGGCGGCGGTGTCGAAGAAGAGCCCGCCGAGGGCGAGCAGGAAGGCGGTGGCCGCGAGCAGCGGAATGCTCAGTACGTCGAAGGCGGCAGCCGCCGCCGGTATCGCGAGCAGCACCGCACGCACCACGTCCGCGACCCACATGGCGCGCCGACGGTCCCAGCGGTCCACCAGCGCACCGCCGAGCACTCCGAAGAGCAGCCACGGCAGCGTCCCGGCGGCCGTCACCACGGCGAGCGCCATCGGATCCCGCGTCAGCGTCAGCGCGAGCAGCGGCAGCGCGGCATGTGTCACCCCGTCGCCGAGCGACGACACCGTCTGCGCGGTCCACAGCCGTCCGAAGCCGGTGGGCAACTTCTTTGCCTCTGTGGTCACTTGGCGTCCCCCTCGGCCTGCTGGCGCGGAGCCGGGCGGAACAGTGCGAAGGCCAGCGACACGTCCGGCAGCGACGGGTCGGACAGCTTCTGGTACTCGTCCGCCAGAGCCTCCAGCCGCGCCCCCAGCTCCGCGAACTGCTCCTCGGTGAGGCGCAGATGCGCCATCCGTACGTGCCGCTCGCCCTCCACCGGCGCCGCCTCCAGGTCGGCCACCGCCTGCCGCATCAGTACATCCGGCTGCCCCGCCCCCGGATCGGGCAGCACGATCGACTGCGCGGCCATCGCGTAGTACCGCTCGGTGACCCCCCGCACCTTCCGGGTTCGCACCACCTTCACCAGCCCGGCCCGCTCAAGAAGCCGCACGTGGTAGCTGGAACTGCCCTTGGCGAGGCCCACCTGCTCGGCGATCTGCGTGATCGTCGCAGGCTCGAAGCGGAGCGCGGCGATGATCCGGTGACGGGTGAGGTTGGAGACGGCGCGCAGTTGTTCGTCAGTGGTGACGTGGAAGGTCTCGGGGAGATCATCGGTTGTCATGCACCCAATGGTCAAGGAGTCTTGACCATTGGGCAAGGGGTTTTGTGCGGCCGGTCGGAATCCGCCGTCGGGGGCGGGGTCCTCCGGCTTGCGCCGTACGGGCGACGGTCAGGCGTCCCAGGTCACCGGCAGGCTCTTCACCCCGTACACATCGGCCGCCTCCGGACGCAGCCGGACCTCCTCGGCGGGTACGGCCAGGCGCAGCGTGGGGAAGCGGTCGAGCAGTGCGCGCAGGGCGATCCGCATCTCGATGCGCGCCAGCTGCTGCCCCAGGCACAGGTGCACCCCGTGTCCGAAGGCCAGGTGTCCGCCGTCCTGCCGCCGGATGTCGAGCGAGTGCGGGGCGGTGAAACGCTCCGGGTCACGGTTGGCGGTGTTGTAGGAGAGGAGGACCGTCGTGCCCGCCTCGATGGTCTGGCCGCCCAGCTCGACGTCCTCCGTCGCCGTACGCATGAACGTCTTGGCGACGGTCAGGTACCGCAGCAGTTCCTCCACGGCCCGGTCTGTGAGCGAGGGGTCGGCGCGCAGTGCGGCCAGCTGTGCCGGGTTCTCCAGCAGCGCGAAGGTGCCGAGGGCCAGCATGTTGGCGGTGGTGTCGAGTCCGGCCGCCAGCAGGATCAGGCTGATGCCCTGCAACTCCTCGTCGCTCAGGTCGCTGTCGGCGAGTTCGCTGAGTACGTCGTCGGTGGGGTTCGCGCGCTTGGCGGCCACCAGGCCCGCGAGGTACTGCTGGGTCGCGGCGTACGCGGCGATCAGTTCCTCGTCGTTCGGCTCGCCGTTCATGAACAAGGCGATCTGCTCCTCGAAGGAGCCGCGCTCCTCGTACGGCACGCCCAGCAGCTCGCAGATGACGATGGTGGGGATCGGCCGGGCGAACGCGGTCACCAGGTCGGCCGACGGGCCCGCCTTCGCCATGGCGTCCAGGCAGTCGTCGGTGATCTGCTCGATGCGCTCGGTGAGCAGCCGCATCCGGCGCGCGGTGAACTTGCCCACCAGCGGCTTGCGGTAGCGCCCGTGCTCCGGGTCGTCCGTGAGGAGGAACTCGCCGGGCGGTGCCGGAGGGATCTTGAAGTCGGCGACGACGTTCAGGAGGTCCTTGCGCGAGCTGAACCTCGGGTCGGCCAGGACCGACTTGACCAGGTCGTACCCGGTGATCATCCAGCCGGGAACCCCGCCGGGGTGGGTGATGCGGCTGAGCGGCGCGTGCTCGCGGGCGTCGATCAGTTCTGCCGGTGGATCGAAGGGGCAGCCGGACCGGCGCTCCGTCGGCAGGGTCGAGAGGGTGTGGAGGGAGTCACTCATGGCCGTTCCTCATCTCGCGATATGACGTGTTCGACGTGTACTGAAAGCTACGTTGCGTTCACTGATTCAGTCAATTGGTCGAACCGCGTTCTTGCAGGTCAGTGGCTGTTATTTGATGCAATGACGCTGGAAGCGAATGCAATGGCACGTTGCAATGAATGGCGGCGAAGGCAATACTGACTGCATGCCAGGAGGACGATTGACCCAGCAGGAGCGTCAGCGCATCTCCGCCGGACTCGCCGACCGGCTCTCCTACGCCGAGATCGCCAGACGGCTCGACCGGCCGACCTCGACCGTCAGCCGGGAGGTCTCGCGCAACGGCGGTCCTGGCGCCTACCGGCCTCAGCAGGCGCACCAGGACACGGTCAGGCGTGCCCGGCGCGGCACCCCGGCGCCCGCTCGTGGGGCCGGGGTGCCGGACGGCCCGGTGGAGGAGGAGATCATCGAGCTGGCGGTGCGGTCGGGGCTGCCGAGGATGACCGCGCGCGTCCACGTCGACCTGTTGCTGGCCGAGGACGGACGGCGCACCGCCGCCGAGCTGGTCCGCAGGCTGAAGGTCAGCCCGGCCTCCGTGTCGGTCGCCGTGAGCTTCCTGGTGGAGCAGGGGTACGTCCGGCGCGAACGCGATCCGCAGCGGCGGCGGGACGTGTACGTGGTCGACGACGAAGCCTGGTACCACTCGATCGTGATCAGCTCCCGGCAGATTCTCGCGTCGGCGCGGGCCGCGACGAGGACGGCGGAGGCGTTCGGGCCGGACACGCCCGTCGGGCAGCGGCTGGCCAAGGCGGGGGTGTTCCTGGAGCACGTCATCGAGGACATGGCGGCCTCCGCCGACCGCTGGCGCGGCCTGTTGAAGTGAACCCGGGCGAGCAGAAGCCCCACCCCGCACGCACACCGCGCGTCAGCAACGCGTGAAGACGGGCGACCCGACCGGCAAGAAGCCGCTAGGGCAGCGGGCGGACGCCGCAAGGACGTCGAAGCTGGGCGGACGTGCCAGTGAAGGAGCCCGTCCATGTCCGCCTCCCCCCTCTCCGACTCCGTCCGCGCTTCCGCCCCCGTCGAAGGCCCCTCGGCCGCCGGTCGCGCGGAACCCCCCGATCCGTATCCGGCGGGGCGGCCCGACGCCGACCCGGTGTCCCGCCACAAGCTCACCGCCGTGACCGGTCTCGCCGCCCTCTCCCTGGACGCGATGGCGTCCGTGGCGTACGGGCCCGAGGCGATCGTCCTCGTGCTGGCCGCGGCAGGCGGCTACGGCCTCGGGTTCACGCTCCCCGTCACCCTGGGGATCGCCGCGCTGCTGGCCGTACTGGTCGCCTCGTACCGGCAGGTGATCGCCGCGTTCCCCGACGGCGGGGGGAGTTACGCGGTCGCCAAGACGTATCTGGGGGCGCGTACGAGTCTCGTCGCCGCCGCCTCCCTCGTCCTGGACTACGTGCTGAACGTGGCCGTCGCCGTGACCGCCGGAGTCGCCGCCCTCACCTCCGCCCTCCCCTCCCTCTACGACCAGCGAGTGGGGATCTGCCTGGCCGTCCTGGTCCTGGTGACGGGCGTCAACCTGCGCGGAATCGTCGACTCCGCACGGGCGTTCCTGGTGCCGACCGCCGTCTTCGTCGGCGCGATCCTGACCATGATCGTGGTGGGGCTCTTCCGGGACGCCCCGGCCTCCACCGAGGCCGCCGCGGGGCACGCCTCCGTGCTCGGGGACAACGCCACCACCGTCGGCGCCCTCCTCCTCCTGAAGGCGTTCGCGTCCGGCTGCTCCGCGCTCACCGGCGTCGAGGCCATCGCCAACGCCGTGCCCTCGTTCCGGGCCCCGGCCGCCCGCCGCGCCCAGCGTGCCGAGGTCGCCCTCGGGGCGCTGCTCGGCGTGATGCTCATCGGTCTCTCCGTACTGATCTCCCGCTTCGGCCTCCAGCCCGTCGAGGGCGTCACCGTCCTCGCCCAGCTCGCCGACGCCTCGCTCGGCCACAACTGGGCCTTCTACCTGGTCCAGTTCGCGACGATGATCCTGCTCGCGCTCTCCGCCAACACCTCCTTCGGCGGTCTGCCCGTACTTCTGGGGCTCCTCGCCCGCGACAACCACCTCCCGCACGTCTTCGGCCTCAAGGCCGACCGGCAGGTCCACCGGCACGGCGTCCTCACCCTCTCCGCCGTCTCCGCCGCCCTCCTGCTCTTCTCCGGCGGCGACACCAACACCCTCGTCCCGCTCTTCGCGATCGGCGTCTTCATCGGCTTCACCGTCGCGCAGACCGGCATGGTCCTGCACTGGCGGACCGTGCGCGGACCACGCTGGGTCGGCAAGGCGCTCCTGAACGGCTTCGGCGCGTTGCTCACGGGGGTGAGCGCCGTCGTCGTCACCGCCACCAAGTTCCACGACGGGGCGTGGCTGATCGTCGTCGCGCTGCCGTTGCTGATGGTGCTGTTCGCGCAGGTGCACCGGGCGTACGCGAAGATCGGCGCGCGGCTCGAAGTCGGCCGCGTTCCCCACGTGCCGTGCAGGCAGCGCTCGTTGGTGCTCGTCCCCGTCTCTTCGCTGACCAGGCTCACGGGCGAGGCGCTGAGTGCGGCCGTCTCGCTCGGCGACGAGGTGCGCGCGGTCACCGTCTGCCACCCCGACCCCGAGGACCGGGCGCAGACCGAGGCCCTGGAACGCGACTGGGCGCTGTGGAACCCCGGCGTCCCGCTGATCCGGCTCACCTCCGAGCGCCGTACGCTCGGCAGGCCCATCGCCGCGTACGCGAACAAGCTGGCGGAGTCCGAGCCCGGCACCCGCATCACCGTCCTCGTCCCCGAGGCCGAACCCGCCCACCTCTGGCAGCGGCTGCTCCAGAACCAGCGCGGCGCGGTCGTCGCCCACGCCGTCCGCCGGGACACCGACGCGGTGATCTGCCGACTGCGCTTCCGCCTGGGCTGAACCCGTCCCCGGCCCGGCATGCCGGAGGGGCGGCGTACCCCGACTCGTCGTCGGGGTACGCCGCCCTTCGGCGCGTGCGGAGGGCCTGCGAGTCCTACGAGGGGTCGCGGTCGAAGACCGACTTGGACCAGAAGTAGCCGAGCACGGCCAGGCCCAGGCACCAGGCCACGGCCAGCCACCCGTTGTGGCCGATCTCGGTGCCGCGCAGCAGTCCGCGCAGCGTCTCGATGGCCGGGGTGAAGGGCTGGTACTCGGCGATCGGCTGGAACCAGCCCGGCATCGCGTCGACCGGGACGAAGGTGCTGGAGATCAGCGGCAGGAAGATCAGCGGCATCGCGTTGTTGCTGGCCGCCTCGGCGTTCGGGCTGATCAGGCCCATCCCGACCGCGATCCAGGTGAGCGCCAGGGCGAAGATGACGAGCAGTCCGAACGCCAGGAACCATTCCAGGACGGTGGCGTCCTTGGACCGGAACCCGATGGCCACGCCCACGGCACCCACGACGACCACGCTCATCACGCACTGGAGCACGCTGCCGACGACGTGCCCGATGAGGATCGACCCGCGGTGGATCGCCATCGTGCGGAAGCGGGCGATGATGCCCTCGGCCATGTCGGTGGAGACGGACACCGCGCTGCCGATCGTGGTGCCGCCGATGGTCATCAGCAGGATGCCGGGGACGATGTACGCGATGTAGTCGGCGCGGTCCGCACCGGCACCGCCGATGCCCGCGCTCAGCGCGTCGCCGAAGAGGTAGACGAACAGCAGCAGGAGCATGACCGGCGTGAGCAGCAGGTTCAGGGTGAGGGACGGGTAGCGGCGGGCGTGCAGGAGGTTGCGGCGCAGCATCGTGGACGAGTCGCGCACGGCGAGGGACAGGGAGCTCATCGCAGAGCCTCCTTCGGCTGGTTGGTCTGGTTGGGGACGGTGGTGGTGGCGGTGGTGCCGGTGCCGCTGGTCAGGGCGAAGAAGACGTCGTCGAGGTCCGGGGTGTGCACGGTCAGCTCGTCGGCCTCGATGCCCGCGGAGTCGAGCCAGTCGAGGAGGGAGCGCAGCTCGCGCTGGCTTCCGTCGCTGGGGATCTGGAGCGACAGCGACTCGTCGTCACGGGTGGCCTCGTGCAGGGCGGTGGCCGCCGACCGGTAGGCGGCCGGATCGAAGAACCGGATCTTGACGTGGCCGCCGGGGATCATGCGCTTCAGCTCGTCGGCGGTGCCCTCGGCGGCGATCCTGCCGTCGTTCAGGACGGCGATGCGGTCGGCGAGTTCGTCGGCCTCCTCCAGGTACTGGGTGGTGAGGAAGACGGTGACGCCGCTGCTGACGAGTTCGCGGATGATGCCCCACATGTTGTGGCGGGAGCGGGGGTCGAGGCCGGTGGTCGGCTCGTCGAGGAAGATGATCCGCGGGCTCCCGACGAGGGTCATGGCGATGTCGAGGCGCCGTTTCATGCCGCCGGAGTAGGTGGAGGCGGGCTTCTTCGCCGCGTCGGTGAGGTCGAAGCGGGCGAGGAGTTCGGCGGTGATCCGACGGCCCTCGCGGCGGGGAAGGTGGTGCAGGTCGGCCATGAGGAGCATGTTCTCCTCGCCGGTGATCAGTCCGTCGACCGCGGAGAACTGTCCGGTGACGCCGATGGCGGCGCGGACGGCCTGGGGTGCGGTGGCGGTGTCGTGGCCCGCGATGTGGGCGTGGCCGCTGTCGGCGGTGACGAGGGTGGAGAGGATCTTGACGGCGGTGGTCTTGCCCGCGCCGTTGGGGCCGAGCAGGGCGAAGACGGTGCCGGTGGGGATGCGGAAGTCGATGCCGTCGAGGACGGTCTTGTCGCCGTACGACTTGCGCAGACCGCTGGCCGAGATGGCGGCCGGACTGTTCGGGGAAGGGCGCGCGTCGCCCTGAAGTGATGTGATCATGTCAGAGGAAGTCATGTGTCTTCTCCTTCGAAGACTGGGGTGACGGCTGGGGTGACGGCTGGGGTGAGGGTTGAGGTGATGTCTGGGGGCGACGGCCGGGGTCAGACCTTGGCGCGGAGGACGGTGATGTTGCCGTGCTTGGTGCGGGCGCGGATCTTGACCGAGCTCTCGGTCCGCTCCGGCGGCTCGGACGAGGTGAGCGTGTTGCGCACCTGGCCGGAGCCCGCGTCCACGTCGAGCCACGTGGCCGTGCCCGCCCGGACGCCGACCTCTATGGCTCCGTAGTTGGTCTCCAACTGCACCGTTCCGCCCGCCACTTCACCTATGCGGAGGGTGCCGTGCGCGCTGACGGCGGAGACCGAGTCTTCGGCGCGCGTGATGTCGACGTCGCCGAGGGCGTTGCGCACCCGCAGCTCACCCGTTGCTGCGCCGACGCTCGTGGTGCCGTGCGAGTTCTTCAGGGTGGCTGGTCCGTCGATGAGGCCGACGCGTACGCTGCCCGAGCTGGTGGTGATCTCGGCCCTGCCCTCGACCCGCTCCACGGAGATCGAGCCGTGCGACGCGGTGAGGTCCAGCGGTCCTGTCGTGTCGAAGCGGACGTCGCCGGACGAGGTCTTCACGCGGACCTCGCCGAGCCTGCCCTCTCCGAGCACCTGGGTCCAGGTGCCCGTCAGGTCGACGTGGGAGCCCGTGGGCAGTTCGACCGTCACGTCCACCGTGCCGACGCGGCCGATGCTGAGGCCGAGCAGGTTGGGCTTGGGCGTCCTGATGGTCAGTGTGCCGTTCGTGTACGTGACCTCGGTCTGCTCGGCGGCCCGCACGTCCTGGTCCTTCTTCGGGTTGCGGGGCGTCACCCCGACGACGGTGTCCGGGCGGTCCGTCGCGGTGAACTGGATGGAACCGGCTTCCACGCGTGCCGTGGTCGAGATCGCTGCGGGAGTGTCGAAAGAAGGCATGGCTGATCCGTCCTCTTGGGTCTCGGGAGCGTTTCCGCTGGTGGGGCGCGGTGTGGGTGGCGTGGTGCGAGTGGAGCAAGCGCTGGCGGCCGGAGCCGTAGGGGCGTCGTACGGGAGCCCTGCGGTCGCGGAGCGGCTAGCGCGCCCAGCCCGTGTAGGCGGTGCCCATGGTCTGGCTCTTCTCCGTCCTGCGCGGGCGGGTGTCGCTGTCGAGCGCCGTCGTGACGGCGCGTATGAGCCACGCGTTGACCGACAGGCCCTCGCGGCCGGCCGCCTCCTCGGTGCGTGCCTTGAGGTGCGCGGGGAGGCGCAGGTTGACGCGGGCGGTGCCGCCCTCGTCGCTGTCGGCCGGGGCGCTGTGCGGTGCGAAGGCCGAGGTCGGACTCATCGGGGCGCCGCTGTCGGTGGGCGGCAGCGTCACCACGAAGTCGGGGTCGAAACCGCGCATCCGTACGTCGACCGAACCCGGGGCGAGTTCCCGCGTTATCTCGTTCGTCGCGGCGGACAGGACGTGGAGCATCGTCAGCCGGGCCGCCGATTCGAGCGGAGCGGTGAGCCGCTCCGCCAGCTCGCGGGTGTCGTCGCCACCGGCCTCGGCGGCCACCGCGAGTTCGCGGCGAAGGGAGTCGACGTACGGGGTGAGGTCCATGGCGTCATCATGGCACCACATTGGCGTCATGGGCAAGTGGTCTGTCGGGGAATCTGAAGTCAGCTTATTTACATGCGCTTTGACCTGCGGTTTTCCAGTGACGCCAGGTTGGATGGCTGTGGTGTCACGCGAGGTATGGGCCTCTGATGGCTCCGATGTGGCGCGATATGGCGTCATCGCGTGCCACCCGGTGCCGGGTGATGCCGGGCGTGGGGGAGTCCGTACGAGAGACGGACGGTGACATTCGTACAAGACCGGCAGCGGGCGGGTCCCGCACCCTTCCTGGCATGAGCGAACATGACGCCCGACATGACGCCGAACACGACGCCGAACACGACGCGCACAGGATGCACGTGGTCCACGACGGCCCGCCCCAGGCGCCGCCGGTCCTGCTCATCCACGGGTCGGGGGCCTCGGGCTCCTCGTGGAATCCACTGGTTCCGGCACTCGCCGGGCCGCATCACGTTGTTCGGGTCGACCTTCCCGGGTGCGGTCAGTCCCCGCCCGCGGAGTCCTACGACGTGCCGGTCCTCGCGGACCGGGTGGCGCGGCTGCTCGACGGGCTCGGGCTCCGTTCCGTCACGGTGGCCGGACACTCCAGCGGCGGCTACGTCGCCACCGCGCTCGCGGAGCGGCGTCCCGATCTCGTGGGCGCGCTCGCGCTGGTCAGCACCGGACCGAGTTCCGGTGCGCTCCTGCCGCAGCCCGCCGTCGTCCGGGCCCTGACGGCCCCGCCCTTCGGTGCGCTCCTGTGGGCGCTGCGTTCCGACGCGATGATCCGCAAGGGGATCGGTGCGATGCTCGCCCGGCCGGTGGACGTTCCGGACGACGTGCTCGCCGACATGCGCACCACCACCTACCGCGCGTTCAGGTCGGTCCTGCGCCAATTCGGCGCGTACCTCGACGAGCGGAGCGTGCCCGAGCGCCTCACCGCCCTCGACGTCCCCGTACTCGTCGTCTTCGGCGCCGCCGACCCGCGTTGGGAGCCCTCGTCGGCGCACCAGTACGACGCGGTGCCCCGCACGCGCCTCGTCATGCTGCCGGGCGTCGGGCACGTACCCCTGTGGGAAGCCCCTGAGGAGACCGCCCGGCTCCTGCTGGACTTCGCGGCGAGGACTGCCGGAACCCCGCCCGTGACACCCCAACGGGCTTAACCTGTAGGCATGTTGAGGGAGCCGGTGCCATTCGACTGGGCGGGTGTCCGCGTCGCGGTGCCGCGCCCTTCGACAGGGCTGCCGGGGGTGCGCATGGCCGGGTTCGGCCAACGCGCCGTCGCCCCCGTGCACGTGGACATCGCCATGGTCGCCCACCCGTCCGTCACCCTGCTCTTCGACCTGAGCGACGGAGCGGACCTCGTCTGCGGCTCCGAGGGCCGACGCGGGCGGGGCAGTGTCGTCGTCGGGCTTTTGCCGGGGGAGCTGCGGGCCGGAGGGCGCGTCGGCGCGTGCCTCCAGATCAGGCTGGAGCCCGTCGCGGCGGCCGCGGTGTTCGGCCCGGCGGCGGAGCTGAGGGGTGCGGTGGAGTCCCTCGCGGACGTCTGGGGCCGCGACAGCACGGAACGGGCGGAGGCCGGACTGCGCACGGCGGTGACGTGGGACGAGCGCTTCGCGGTCGCGGTGGACATCCTCGGCCGCCGGATGGAGGAAGGGGTGCGGGGCCGCGGGTGCGGTCGGCCACCGGTCGACGCGGAGGTCGCCCACACCTGGCGGCGGACGCTCGCCGGGCGAGGGCGCGTACGCGTCGAGGGACTGGCGTACGAAACCGGCTGGAGCCGCAAACGCCTCTCGGCCCGCTTCCGTTCGCAGCTCGGCATCACCCCCAAGCGCGCCGCCCGGCTCGTGCGCTTCGACCACGCCGCGCACCTGCTCGCGGCGGGTCTCGCTCCGGCCGACGTCGCCCACGGCAGCGGATACGCCGACCAGTCCCATCTGCACCGCGAGGTGAAGGCGTTCACCGGGCTCACGCCCACGGCGGTCGCCGCCGCGCCGTGGCTCGCGATCGACGACGTGGCGTGGCCGGACGCGACCTCGCCCCGGTGACCCCGGCTACCTCGGTGACCCCGGCAGTCCCGGTGACCCCGGTGATGCGATGCCCCGGCGGCCCCGGTGAGGTCCGCCCGAATCCCTGGACTCCGTCGTCCTCCCGGCATGATCATGAGGCATGGAATTCCTCTTCTACCACCGGGACCGCTCCGGCTCCCTCCCACTGCGCATGGCCCTGACGGAGGAGCACTGGTCGTACATGGACACGTACGAGAAGGAGCTCATAGCGCGCGGCCCGACCTTCGCGGACGACGGCGAGACGCCCACCGGCAGCCTGCACATCGCCGACCTGCCGGGCCCCGCCGCCGCCCGCGCCTTCGCCTTCGACGAGCCCTGTTACCAGGCGGGCGCCTTCCGGGACGTCCTGGTGCGGCGGTGGCGCAACACGTTGGGGCGGACCATGGGGGAGTTCCCCGGCCTGCGGGACGACGGCAGCCGGTACCTGGTGATCGGGTTCGGCGCCGGGGAGGCCGTCGACCTGGAGCCCCCGGCCGACCGCGATCACGTCATCGCCCACGGACCCCTGCTGTCGGACGACGGCGACGTCTGGCTGGGCACGGCGGCGCTGGTGCGGGCCCCGGACGCGGACAGCGCCCGCGCCGTCCTGACCGCCGACCGGTACGCGGACGTCGAGGTGCACAACTGGGAGCCCGGCGGGCGGCGTTGACGCCTGTGCCCGGGGTCCCCGGGGCTGATTCCGGGGGCCCCAGGGACGGGGTCAGGCGAAGTTCGCCGTGATGCGCTGAAGCGGTACGTACTTGAAGTTCTGGTTTCCGCTGGTGCCGGGCGCCCCGTTGGAGCCGTCCTGGCAGACGAACACACCCTGCGGGAAGGCCGGGCCGAGGTTCGCGGCCGACGCGTCGATGCCGTCGGTGTCCTCGCAGTCGTCGGCCGCCGTGCCGTTCGCGACGGCGAAACGGCCGAGGTAGGCGCGGCTGGCGCGATCGTAGACGGTGAAGTCGTTGCTGCCCTGCGAGGAGACGTAGATGCGGTTCCCGGCCGCGGTGATGCCCTCGACGTCGGCGGTGAGGTGCCCGCCGGACCCGACCGAGTCGAACTTCGTACGGGCCGTTCCCGAGGAGGGCTCGGCCCCGTACGTCCAGACGCCGACGTCCTCCTCGCCGAGGTAGAGCTTGCCGGTGCTGTCGTCCGCGTAGCAGCCCTCGACCGCGGACCCGGCGTCCCACAGGCGGACCGACGTCGCCTTCACGGTGTCGCCGCTGACCGCCAGTTCCCACTGCTCGACGCGGCCGGAGGTGGAGTTGGGGAAGGCGTACAGCTTGCCGGAGGAGGGCGAGGTGTAGAGGCAGAGGCCGTGCGCGGTGACCTCGGTGGGGACGTCCTTGAGGAGCTTCAGCTTCCGGGTCGCCGGATCGATCCGGTAGACGTGCAGGGAACCGCCCGCCGCCTCGTCGTCCGCCGAGACGACGATGTCGCCGCGCAGGTCGACGTTGTTGCCGTGGTCGCCGTCGATCCGCTGGATGCGTGCGCCCGCCATGTCGTACACCTCCAGCGCACCCTTCTTGTCCGTCGCGACGACCACGGACTTGGCGGGGTCGGAGGGGTGTGCCCAGATCGCCGGGTCGTCGGCGGCGTCACCGCTGTGGGACACGGGTGCGGTCTCCACGGTCGCGGTGACGGAGGCCGCGACCGCCGCCTGTGCGGGCGCGGCGGGGAGGAGCAGCGCGGCGGCCACGGCTGCGGGCAGGGCTGCCGTACGCAGTGAAGCCGCACGCAGTGAAGCCTTGCGCGGTGATGCCGTACGCGGCGAAGCCGTACGCAGTGAGACGGTGAAGGACACCGGGTTTCCCTTCGATTCCGTGAAGTCCGTGAAGTCCGTGGAGTCGGTGAAGCGACTCCGTGGGGCGGGTCGGAGCACATCCGTGGGGGAGCATCCCGGATGGGCGCACGGGAAACCAGGGCCTCACGGTGAGCATGACGTGAACACGTCCGAAACCAGGTGTGGTGTGAACGGGATCACGGCCGGAAGCCGTCACGGTTCGCAGGGCCCGCGTGCCTCGATGAGTGACCCCGGGAATCGGGCGGCGGCCGACCCGGATTCCGTGGACCACCCCCGTGCCCATCTCGTACGCGTGGTGACCCGCCAGGCCCTCAACCACCCGCGCGCCCTCACGCCGCGCCGCGAGGCAGATCGCCCACCGGGCCCGCGCTTACGTCCACGCGCGCCGACGCCGCTTCGAACCCGACGCGGAATCCGCACGACACGAGTGCGCCGCCGGTAGTGCGCTGCCGCCCCACCCGGCCCGGCCGGGACGCGCCGTACGCCACCGACTACGTCGTCGAGCGCGGCTTCCCGCCCGCGCGGCACGAGGTCGGGCGGATGACCTCTACGGCTTGCGGCCGACGCCCCCGAACATCGCCACTTCCGGGGGCAGTCGCGGGTCCTCCGGCCGCCAGTGGTTGCACGAGACCAGGCCGGGGGGCAACAGCTCAAGACCGTCGAAGTACCGCGCGACACGGTCCGGGGTGCGCTGCGTGAGCTTCGGCGTGCCGTTCTCGTTCCAGAACGCGACGGCCGCGTCCACGTCCGGCATCGACGGACTGGTGATCGTGTGCGAGAGGACGAGGTGGCTGCCGGACGGCAGGGCGTCCATCAGACGTCGTACGAGAGCGAACGACTCGGCGTCGTCCTCGATGAAGATCACGACGCCGAGGAGCATCAGGGCGACCGGCTGCGACAGGTCGAGGGTCTTCGCGGCGTGCGCGAGCACGCCGTCGACGTCGCGCAGATCGGCGTCCGCGTAGGCGGTCCGGCCTTCGGGCGTACTGGTGAGCAGGGCCTGGGCGTGGGTGAGGACGACGGGGTCGTTGTCGACGTACGCGACGCGGGATTCCGGTGCGATGCGCTGGGCGACCTCATGGGTGTTGTCCGCACTGGGCAGACCCGTACCCACGTCGAGGAACTGACGGATGCCCGCCTCACCGGCCAGGTACCGCACCGACCGGCCGAGGAAAGCGCGGTCGGCGCGGGCGTAGTCGCCGATTCCGGGGTGCAGCGCGCGGATCTGGTCACCCGCCGCCCGGTCCACCGGGTAGTGGTCCTCGCCGTCCAGCCAGTAGTTCCAGATCCGGGCGGTGTGCGGGCAGGTCGTGTCGATGCGCGAAGCGGCGGTCATGCGTGTTCTCCCCCGGTTCCTTGGTGCCTTGGTGGGTGCCTTGGTGCGCCGAGCCGCACGGCGCACCCGGTCACCGACCGGGCTGCTCGCCGAACGCCTCCAGGATCCTTTCCGCCGCCAGCGTCGCCGTCAACTCCCCTTCCCGCAGAGCCCGTTCGACCTCCGGCGTCACTCCGCGCACGCCGGGGTGCGAACGAAGGCGGCCGAGGAGTTCGTCACGGACCATCGACCACGCCCAGTCGACCTGCTGGTCGGCGCGCTTGGCGGCCAGCCGGCCCGTCGAGTCGAGGAGGGTGCGGTGCTGCTCCAGCCGGTCCCACACCGTGTCCAGACCGGCGTTCTCGCGCGCGCTGCAACTCAGCACCGGGGGAGTCCACGCGGCGTCGACCGGGTGCATGAGACGCAGCGCGCCCGCCAACTCCCTTGCCGCGGAACGCGCGTCGCGTTCGTGCGGGCCGTCGGCCTTGTTGACCGCGACGACGTCCGCCAGTTCCAGGACGCCCTTCTTGATGCCCTGGAGCTGGTCCCCCGTACGCGCCAGGGTCAGCAGCAGGAACGTGTCGACCATGTGCGCCACGGCCGTCTCCGACTGCCCGACACCCACCGTCTCCACGAGGACGACGTCGTAACCGGCGGCCTCCACCACCACCATCGCCTCGCGCGTCGCCCGGGCCACGCCGCCCAGCGTCCCCGCCGAGGGGGACGGCCTGACGTACGCCGCCGGGTCCACGGCCAGCCGTTCCATCCGGGTCTTGTCGCCCAGGATGGAGCCGCCCGTACGGCTCGACGACGGGTCCACGGCGAGCACCGCCACCCGGTGCCCGAGGCCCGTCAGCATCGTGCCGAACGCGTCGATGAAAGTCGACTTGCCGACACCGGGCACCCCGCTGATCCCGATGCGGCGCGCCGAGCCCGAGTGCGGCAGCAACGTGGTCAGGAGCTGCTGCGCGAGCACCCGGTGGTCGGGGCGGGACGACTCGACGAGGGTGATGGCGCGGGCCACGAAGGCCCGTTTCCCGTCGAGCACGCCCTTGGCGTACGCCTCGATGTCGGTCTTCGGGGGCATACGGTTCTCAGTCTCCGTCCGGCTTCAGGGGCATGCGGGTCGGTCTGTGCGCGCGGCGGCCCGCTCGCGCGGCGGTCTCCGTACGGTGGCGGCCACGGTCACCCCACGGTCACCGCTGTCGCCACCGTACGTTTCACTCGCCTTCCGGCACCGCCAGCTCGTGCCCCAGCGCCGCGGCCAGCCGCTCCACCAGGTCGAACGCCGCGTCCGGGATGACCGTTCCCGGCGGGAACACCGCCGTCGCGCCCGCCTCGTGCAGGGCGGGAACGTCCTGCGGCGGGATGACGCCGCCGACGACGATCATCACGTCCTCCCGGCCCTCCGCCGCCAGCTCCTCGCGCAGCGCCGGTACGAGCGTGAGGTGTCCGGCCGCGAGGGAGGAGACGCCGACGATGTGCACGTCCGCCTCGACGGCCTGCCGCGCCACCTCCGCCGGGGTCTGGAACAGCGGGCCGACGTCCACGTCGAAGCCCAGGTCGGCGAAGGCCGTGGCGATCACCTTCTGCCCCCGGTCGTGGCCGTCCTGGCCCATCTTGGCGACCAGGATGCGCGGCCGCCGCCCCTCCGCCTCGGCGAAGGCGTCGACCAGGGTCCGGGTGCGCTCCACGGAAGGGGACTCTCCTGCCTCGTTGCGGTACACACCGGCGATCGTACGGATCTGGCCCGCGTGCCGCCCGTACACCTTCTCCAGCGCGTCCGAGATCTCCCCGACGGTGGCCTTCGCACGCGCCGCGTTCACCGCGAGGGCGAGCAGGTTGTCCTCCAGGCTGCCGGAGGAACCGCGCTCGGCGGAGGCGGTCAGGGCGCGCAGGGCGTCCTGGCAGGCCGCCTCGTCGCGCTCCTCGCGCAGCCGCTTCAGCTTGGCGATCTGCTGTGCCCGTACCGACGTGTTGTCGACCTTGAGGACGTCGATCTCCTCGTCGGTCTCCACCCGGTACTTGTTCACGCCGATCACCGGCTGGCGGCCCGAGTCGATCCGCGCCTGGGTGCGTGCTGCGGCCTCCTCGATGCGGAGCTTGGGGATGCCCGCGTCGATCGCCTTCGCCATGCCCCCGGCCGCCTCCACCTCCTCGATGTGCTGCCAGGCGCGCCGCGCCAGGTCGTACGTCAGCTTCTCGACGTACGCGGAGCCGCCCCACGGGTCGATGACCCGCCCGGTGCCCGACTCCTGCTGGAGCAGCAGCTGCGTGTTGCGGGCGATGCGCGCCGAGAAGTCGGTGGGCAGCGCGAGCGCCTCGTCGAGCGCGTTGGTGTGCAGCGACTGGGTGTGGCCCTGCGTCGCCGCCATCGCCTCGATGCAGGTGCGCGGCACGTTGTTGAAGACGTCCTGCGCGGTCAGCGACCAGCCCGAGGTCTGCGAATGGGTGCGCAGGGAGAGGGACTTGGGGTTCTTCGGATCGAACTGCTTGACCAGCTTCGCCCACAGCAGGCGCGCCGCCCGCATCTTGGCGATCTCCATGAAGAAGTTCATGCCGATCGCCCAGAAGAACGACAGCCGGGGCGCGAACGCGTCGACGTCCAGGCCGACTTCGAGCCCGGCACGCAGGTACTCCACACCGTCCGCGAGGGTGTACGCCAGCTCCAGATCGGCCGTCGCACCCGCCTCCTGGATGTGATAGCCGGAGATCGAGATGGAGTTGTAGCGCGGCATCTTCTGCGAGGTGAACGCGAAGATGTCGGAGATGATCCGCATCGAGGGCTTCGGCGGATAGATGTAGGTGTTGCGGACCATGAACTCCTTGAGGATGTCGTTCTGGATGGTCCCCGCCAGCTTCTCCGGCGGCACCCCCTGCTCCTCGGCCGCCACGATGTACAGCGCCAGCACCGGCAGCACGGCGCCGTTCATCGTCATCGACACCGACATCTTGTCCAGCGGGATGCCGTCGAAGAGCTGCCGCATGTCGTAGATCGAGTCGATCGCCACGCCCGCCATACCGACGTCGCCTGTGACACGCGGGTGGTCGCTGTCGTACCCCCGGTGCGTCGGCAGGTCGAAGGCGACGGAGAGGCCCTTCTGCCCGGCCGCGAGGTTGCGCCGGTAGAAGGCGTTGGACTCCTCGGCGGTGGAGAAGCCCGCGTACTGGCGGATCGTCCACGGCTGGTTGACGTACATCGTCGGGTACGGGCCGCGCAGGTACGGGGCCACACCCGGGTACGTCCGGAGGAAGTCCAGGCCCTCGGTGTCCTTCTCCGTGTACAGCGGCTTGACCGGGATGCCCTCGGGCGTGTCCCAGACCAGGTCCGCCACACCGCGCCCGGTCGCCTCCTTCACGGCCGACTGCCACTGCTCGTCGGAGGCGGCGGCGGGCGCGGTCTCCGGGGCGAGGGGGATCTGCGAGAAGTCGGGAATCCCGGCGGGGTTGGTGCCCATTACTTCACTTCCATACGGTCGAGGACGGAGGTGAGCGTCGCCACCGCGTCCGAGCCCGCGAAGACGAACGCGTCCACGCCGGCACTCCGGTATGTCTCTTCAGCTTCCCCGGGCCGCCCCGCGAGGAACACCGTCTGTGCTCCCGCCTCCTTGAGGGCGCGTGCGACGTCCGCCGCCTGCTCCGCGTACAGGGCGTCGCTGGAGCAGATGCAGACGACGCTCGCACCGCTGGCGCCGAACGCTTCCGCCACCGTGTCCGCGCCAACCGTCACCGGGTCGTGGACCGGCTCGATGCCGCCCGCCTGGAAGAGGTTCGCGGCGAAGGTGACCCGCCCGGTGTGCGCGGCGGCCGGTCCCAGCGCGGCCATGAACACGCGCGGGCGTGCCCCCGTCCGCGCCAGGTGCGCGTCGGAGCGGGCGCGCAGCGCCTCGTACGCCTCGTCGCGCCGTACCCGGGGGAGCCCCCCGGTGGGGCGCTCGGGGGCCGGGTCGCGGTTGACCTCCCGCTCGGCGAGCAGCGGGAACTCGCTGACGCCCGTGATGGGTTCCCTGCGCTGGGCGAGTGCTGTCGTACGACGCTGCCAGGTGGCGGCGATCCGGCTGCCGACCAGGCCCGAGCGCAGGCCCTCCGCCTGGCCGCCCGCCCGCTCGATCTCCTGGAACCACTCCCAGGCGGCTCGGGCCAGCTGGTCCGTGAGCTGCTCGACGTACCAGGAGCCGCCCGCCGGGTCGACGACCCGCGACAGGTGCGACTCCTCGACGAGGATCGTGGAGGTGTTGCGGGCGATCCGGCGCGCGAACGCGTCCGGCAGGCCGATCGCCTGGTCGAACGGCAGCACGGTGACGGCGTCCGCGCCGCCCACCCCGGCCGCCATGCAGGCGATCGTGGTGCGCAGCATGTTCACCCACGGGTCGCGGCGCGTCATCATCACCGACGACGTCACCGCGTGCTGTCGCTGCGCGCCCGTCTCCGGTGCGCCGGACGCCTCGGCGACGCGGGCCCACAGACGGCGGGCCGCACGGAACTTGGCGATCGTGAGGAACTGGTCGGCGGTGGCCGCGTACCGGAAGTCGAGCTGCCCGATGGCCGCTTCGACGTCGAGTCCGGCCTCGGTGAGCCGACGGAGGTAGGCGACACCGGTGGCCAGGGAGCAGCCCAGTTCCTGGGCTGCCGAGGCACCGGCCTCGTGGTAGGGCAGCGCGTCCACCACCAGGGCGCGCAGCCCCGGGTACTGACGGGCGGTCAGCTCGGCGAGCTCGGTGGCCGAAGCGGCGAGTACGGGGTCGTGGTCGCCGGTGCGGGCGGTGTAGCCCAGCGGGTCCGCGCCCAGATTGCCGCGCGCGTCCTCGGCCGCCACTCCGCGCTCCTCGTAGAGGCGCAGCAATTCCCGGGCGGCGGCGTCGAATTCGGCCCCCGCGTCGAGGGCGACGGGAGCCAGGTCCAGGTACACGCCCTCCAGGGCCTGCGCCAGGCCGGAAACGGGCAGGCCGGAGCCGCCCACCGCGAGCCAGAGCGACGAGACGCCGTTCTCCAGGTCCGCCAGTACGGCTTCGTTGGCGCGCGCCGGGTCGGGCCGCTCGTGCCGCTGCCGTACGTCCCAGCCGCCCGCGGCCGTGGTGCCCGCGGCGAACGCACCCCGGGTGAACGGTGCGAAACCGGGTAGACCGGGCAAGTCGCCCGGGAGGGTGGGGTCGTCGGCGGTGTACAGCGGGCGTGTCGTCAGCCCGTCGTCGAGGGAAGTGGAGAGGGCTTTCTCGGCCGCGGACCCCGTGACGTCTTTACCCGATTTGCGTAGCACGCCTTCCACCAGGCGCTGCCACTGCTCATGGGTCGCATCAGGGAACTCGGCGGCCAGGGAAAGCCCGTCGTCAGGCAGGACCGTCATGCTCAGATGCTAGGGCAGCCCACCAAAGAGGCAGCAGGGGTTACCCCTGTGACCTTGACCTCTCCTGACCTGCCTTGATTGGTTCACCCGAATGGCCTACTGGGGAGTAGGGGCGGGAGAAATTCTGGGGTCGTTTCTGGGGTCACCCCTGGGATCGGGGGCGTTGTCAGTGGCAACCCCTACTGTCGGACCATGAGCTACTCACTGAGTCTGTTCCTGGTCGACCCCGCCAAGGTCCGGAGCGTCATCGGCTCGGGCGACGACAAGCTGCGCCGCATGATGGGGGGCCGCTTCAAGGCCGAATTCCCCCGCCACGACGACTACTTCGCGTCCGAGATCGAGCAGGGCGCGCCCACGCGGTACGACGCGCTGCGCGCCGTGATCGCGGGCGGACCCTTCGACGAGCGGTTCGGCTTCCAGTACGGGTACGCGTACGAGATGGTCTGCCGCTTCCACGGCCGCTGGCTCGACAACAGCGGCTTCTCGCCGTTCCGGGGCTCCTGGCTGGAGACGGTGGACGAGGGCCTGCAACAGATAGGCGTCACCGCCGTGGAGGTGACCGACTTCAACTACGGTTCGCTGCCGTCGGAGCTGCCCGGCCCGGAGTTCGTGCCCTGCTACGGGGAGTGGAGCGCCGAGGACTGCCAGAAGGCGCTCGCGCAGTGGGAGGCGAGCACGCCGGAGCAGCGCGCCGAACTGGACTCCGAGGTGCTGGAGGCGGTCGAGACGGCCGTGGGGTGGCTGAAGCAGGCCAGAGAGAGGCCGGGGGCAGGGGTGGTCGGCTTCTTCTTCTGATCCGTGCCGCTGAGCGTTCCGCTGCGACCGTTCTCCCGACCCTTACGGACCTGCCCGAGGTGAGTGCCGGGGGTGAGTGCCCGGGGCGAATGTCCGGGGTGAATGCCGTTCAGGCCAGCCGTAGTTCGCCCTCCGGCTGTTCCTTGCCGCTGCCGGTCGGCGAGGACACCAGGGAGAACGGATGCCCTGCCGGGTCAGAGAAGCGGCGCACGTCCCGGCTGAGACCCGCGTTGTTCGGAGTCTCCAGGGGGCGGGCGCCCAGCCCGATGACCTCGCGCTCCGCCTCGTCCATGTCCTCGTCGGCCACCAGGATGCGCAGGTGCGCCTGCTGGGAGTCGTCGGGGCGCGGCCAGCTCGGCGGTGCGTACCCGTGGTCGCGCCGGATCGCCAGGTGCACGCCGTCGTGCCCGATGACCTCCACGAAGTCCATGTCCTCGCCCCGGCGGGTCTCCGCGTCGAACAACCTGGCGTAGAAGGCCGCCAGTTCGTCCGCCTCCGCGCAGTCCAGTACCAGCACCGGCCGCTTCGCCACCGCCATGTCCCTGCCCCCTGTCCCGCCTCTTCGATCTGCCATCGTGTGCTGCGGGTACCCCCGCCGGGCGGGGAAACGCCACCTAGAGAGCGACGGATCGGAGGAACGGGCGACTCCGGGACTCGCTGTCGGGCGGCCTGGCCTCACCGTGCGGTGAACCGGCCGCTTGCCTCCCCGTGCAGCCGCCCCGCGGGCACCTTCCGCCCGAACACCACCGCCACCAGGTCCTGCGCCCGCCCGGACACCTCGCTGCCGGTGCCGTACGACCAGTCCAGGTCCTCCGCCCGCAGTCGTACGCCACCCAGCTTCGCCCCGAAGAACCTCGTGCCCATCGGGCTCGCCGTGCCCAGCACGATCCGCAGCCGGTCCTCGGGGACCCGGCGCTCCAGGCCCAGCGGGATCGTGATGTCCAGCCCGTGCACCACGTCGTGCCCGAGCGCCGAGGCGAAACCGCCGACCGGGGGCGTCCACGGGTGGTCCGCATTCTCCCGAAGAGCCGCGGCCATCGCCTGCCGCGACATCGCCGCCGCCTCCCGGCGGGCGACGCGGTCGGTCATCCGGTCCATGCTGCCGCGCGCCCTGATCAGCTCGCCCACCACCTGGCCGAAGGAGTACCGGAACCCGAACGACAGGTGGGCCGCCACCTCCCGCACCCGCCACCCCGCACACAGCGTCCGCTCGTCCCACCGCTCGGCGGGCAAGGCGTCCAGCAGATCGGCCATTTCACGGCGTTCGGCCGCGATGGCCGCCCGGATCGTCGCGTCGTCGGCCCGCAGTGTCGTGTTCCCCTTGGCTTTCCCCATGCTCACCAGGGTGCGCGGGCCACGGTGACAAGTCCAAGAAGGGTTCCTTCTCACGGCCAGAACCGCGCGTTCTAGCATCGCGCTCATGGAACTTCGCCAACTGCGCTCCTTCGTCACGGTGGTGGAGGAGGCCAACTTCACCCGGGCCGCCGCCCGCCTCCACCTGGCGCAGCCCGGAGTGAGCGCCCAGGTGCGCCAGTTGGAGAAGGAGCTGGGGCAGACGCTGCTCGACAGGTCCGGGCGTACGGTCACCCTCACCGAGGCGGGCGAGGCGATCCTCGTGCACGCCCGCTCGGCACTCGCCGCCGTCGACGCGATGCGCAGCGCCGCCGACGAATTCGCCGGGCTGCTGCGCGGCCGGGTCAGGGTGGGCTCGCTGCTGGGCGCCCCGGCCGAGGCGTTCGGCCTGGCGGGGCTGCTGGCGGACTTCCACGACACGTACCCGGGAGTGGAGTTCTCCCTCACGGAGGACACCTCGCAACGGCTGCTGAACGCCGTACGGCGCGGCGAACTGGACATGGCGCTGGCCTCGCTCGCCGACGAGAGGCCCCCGCCGGGCGTGGACCTCCAGGTCCTGCTGGACGAACCGCTGGAGGCGGTGGTGACGGAGGGCGACCCGCTGGGAGGAGCGGACCCGGGGCTCCCCCTCACCGCCCTCCGTGACCGGCCCCTCATCACCCTCCCGTCCGGCACCGGAGTGCGTGCCGTGCTCGAACGGGCCTGCGCCGAGGCCGGGTTCGAGCCGCTCGTCGCCTTCGAGGCGTCCGCACCCCAGGCCCTGTTCCACCTCGCCGCACGCGGCTTCGGCGTCGCCGTGCTGCCGTACGGCATCGCGCGGCGGCGCGGCGTCGGCCTGCGTACGGTCGTCCTCACCGACCCGTCGCCCCGCGCACGCGTGGCCCTCGCACGGCCCGCCGGGGGCCCTGCGGGCCCGGCCGCCCGCGCCTTCCTCGACCACCTGTCCCGCGCTCTCCCGGAACACCTCACCACCGGCGGCACCGCCGGCGGTCCGCTCCTTGGTCAGCTCAGCCGAACGCGGCCTTCCGGATGATCTCCGCACGGGCCTGGCGGCCCTCCGGGACCGGAGCCAGGACGTAGTCGTGGAAGCCGCCCTCCACCACGTGCAGTTCGGACCGCACCCCGGCCGCCGTGGCGCGCTCGTGCAGCAGGACGCAGTCCGGGTGGAGGATGTCGTGGGTGCCGACCCGGATGTCCAGGTCGCACAGACCGGCGAGCTCCCCGTGCAGCGGGCTGAGCTCGGGGCGCAGCGGATCGTCCCCGTCCGCCCAGGCCAGCCCCGCCTCGACGAGCCCGGCGCTGCTCAGCCAGGGGTCGTACGGCTCGATCGCCGCGATGCCCGGGTTCGTCATGGTCAGGTCGAGCCACGGCGAGATCAGCACCAGCCGCCCCGGCAGGGCGAGCCCCGCACCTGCGAGCGTCTGGACGACGGCCAGGGCCAGCCCGCCGCCCGCCGAGTCCCCGGCATGCGTCACCGCACCGGGCTCGAACTGCTTGAGGAGCTCGGCGTGCACGGCCCGGCCGAGCGGCAGGGCCGCCCGGTGGGTGTGGTCGGGGGTGAGCCCGTACAGCGGCACCTCCACCCGGCAGCCCGCGTCGGCCAGCTGCGAGACGAAGGACCAGTGCTGGCTGACGATCTCGGCGGTGTACGCGCCGCCGTGCCAGTACACGACGGCCCGCCCGGGGGCTTTCTCGCCGCGCGGGATCACGCTGTAGCAGGGGAAGCCCTCCACCTCGCGGACGATCACGCGGTGGCGGCGCAGCAGTGCCAGCGGGGGCGACGGGTCGGCCTTGGGCGCGGCGATGCGTTGGCGCGCCGCCTGCGCCGTGGCGAGGAGCGGCTTGCGCACACCTCGCAGTACGACGGAAAGAACCCGCATCCGCACACTCGCCACGTCCACCACTCCTCTGCCGGGCCTTCCGGACCGGACACGACGCGTGCCCCGGCCGCTCGTTCCGCGATCCTGCCCGCACCGGCACCCTGTGCCAAGGGGCGTCGGCCGAGCGCCCTCAGCCGCCCACGCTGTCCCCGAACCTGCGCTGTCCCCGAACCCGCGCTGTCCCCGAACGTCAGCCCTCGCCGAACGTCAGCTCCCGGCCCTCCGCACGCGGCGCGAAGAACTCCGCCACCGCTTCCGGCGTCACCTCGCCCAACGTCGCGGGCGACCACCTCGGGTTCCGGTCCTTGTCGACGATCTGCGCCCGTACGCCCTCGACCATGTCCGGCCTGCGCAGCGCCCAGCACGACACCCGGTACTCCTGCTCCAGCACCCGCTCCAGCGAGTCCAGTCCCCGCGCCCGCCGCATCGCCTCCAGCGTCACCTTCACCGACGTCGGCGACTTCGCCAGGATCGTCTCCGCCGCCTCCTTCGCCTCCGGCACCCCGCTGTCCGTCAGCCGCCGCACGATCTCCTCGACCGAGTCCGCCGCGTAGCAGCGGTCGATCCACTCACGGCCCTCCCCGAGCACCCCGCCCGCCACCTCGACCTCGCCTGCGTGCCGCCGCACAGCCTCCGCCGCCGGTGCGGAGGCCAGTTCGGCCCGCAGCGTGTCCAGCCGCTCCGACGGTACGAAGTGGTCGGCGAGCCCGCACAGCAGGGCGTCCGCCGCACCCACCGAGCCCCCGGTCAGGGCGAGATGAGTACCGAGCTCCCCGGGCGCGCGCGACAGCAGATACGTACCGCCCACGTCCGGCACGAACCCGATGCCGGTCTCGGGCATGGCGACCCGCGACCGCTCCGTGACGACGCGTACGCTCCCGTGCGCGCTCACCCCGACGCCGCCGCCCATCACGATGCCGTCCATGAGGGTGACGTACGGCTTGGGGTACCGGGCGATCCGCGCGTTCAGCCGGTACTCGTCCCGCCAGAACGCCTCGGTCGCGGTGCCGTCGCCGTCCCGCGCGTCGTCGTGCATGGTCCGGATGTCGCCGCCCGCGCACAGCCCGCGCTCACCCGCGCCGGACAGGACCACGGTGTCGATCTCCGGATCCTTCGCCCAAGCGGCGAGGGTCGCGTCGAGGAGGCGGACCATGGGGTGGGTGAGGGAGTTGAGGGCACGGGGACGGTTGAGGACGAGGTGCCCCGCCCGGCCCTCCACGTGAACGAGAACCGGGGCGTCGGTCTGCTGCGCGGTCATGCGTCGGCCTTTCGCGGAAGTGGAGGAAGGAGCAGGTCGCGGGCGGTCTGCCAGGTACGCGCCTCGGCGGCGGTGAGCAGCCCGCTGCGGTCGTCGGACGGCCGGTACGGGGAGGAGTCGTCCGGTCTGCGGACGACGCACCCCGCCTCGGTGACGAGGAGCGTGCCGGGCGCGTGGTCCCACGGGAGCGTGCGGTGGTAGAGCAGGAAGTCGAGGTCGCCCCGGGCGAGCCGCGGATAGTCGATTCCCGCGCACTTGGTCCCGGGGGACAACGCGCCGAACCGCGAGGCGGACCCCTCGACGTGCGCGCGTGCGGCGGGGGAGAGGAACCCGGTGAGCGCGGCCCCCCGCAGCTCGGCCGGGTCGCCGGGCGCGGCGGAACGCAGAAGCCGACCCGCTCCGCCGTGCGGGGGACGGCCGGGTGCCGCGTCGGTGTGCGGGGGTGACGGGATCGGCGGCGCGGCGCCCCGGCGGCTCTGCGCGGCGGCGCCCTCCGCCGGGGCTGCGTCCGGGCGCGCCGGTCCGCCACCGGTGCGGCCGAAGGGGTCCGCAGGGCTGCGGGTGGCGTCGTAGCGGTGTGCGGGGCTACAGGCGCCGGTCGGGCCGGGGTCGTACCGCACGGAACCGGTGAGCCGCCGGGTCCCGGCCCCGGACCCGCCTCCGGGGACCGGCCCGTCCAGCCGCCACGCCCCCGACCCCTTCTCCGCCACGTAGGCGACCCCCGTCGCCGGTTGCAGGATCCAGGCGGCGACCGTCTCCCCGCCCCGTACCAGCGCCGCCATCACCGCGTAGTCCGCGCGGCCCGCGACGAAGTTGGGGGTGCCGTCCAGGGGGTCGACCAGCCACACTTCCGGCGCGTCGCGTACGGCACGCAGCAGTGCGGGCACCGATGCCGTCGCCTCCTCGCCCACCACCGGCACGTCCCGGAGGCACCGCAGCCGCCGGGTGATCAGGGCCTCCGCCTCCCGGTCGGCCACGGTGACCACCTCGCCGGGGGTCTTCTCCGTGATCTCGCCCTCGCTGAGGGCCCGGTGGCGGGGCAGGATCGCCTCGACGGCTGCCTCGCGCAGGATGTCGGTCACCTCGTCGATCCACATGATCGCCAGGCTAACGGCACCCCTGACGCGCACCTGCGTCAGTGCGCGTTCTCCGTCGGCCGCAGGTCGCGCGGCACCCACGCCCAGGCGATCGCCGCCGCGCCCAGCGTGAGCAGCGAGCCGATCAGGAAGGCCGGGGTGATGGCCGTCGTGTACGCCGCCGAGAAGGTGTCCAGGAGCGAGCGGCCCGCCTCGCCGCCGATGCCCTGGGCCACGTGCGCGGCCTCGCCGACCGAGCCCCGTACGGTCTCCGCCGTCGCCCCGTCCAGGTTCAGGGACGGCAGGTTGGAGCGGTAGAGGGCGGTGGCCAGGCTGCCCAGGATGGCGACGCCGAGCGCCGCGCCCAGCTCGTAGCAGGTCTCCTCGACGGCGGCCGCACCGCCGACCTCGTGCGCCGGGGTCGCCGCCATCAGGGTCACCGAGGCGACCGTGGTGGCGATGCCGACGCCCATGCCGAGGACGGCGAGCGCGACGGCGAACGCCGGGTAGCCGATGGCGGCGAACTGCTGCACCGTCCACGGGAGGGCGAGGCCGACCGTCATGACGAGGAGACCGAAGCCCAGTACGTGCCGGATCGGGAAGCGCTGCATCAGCGACGGCGTCACCATCGAGGTGACGACCAGACCCAGGGACGCGGGCAGCAGCCGGACGCCCGCCTCCAGAGGCGTGTAGCCCTCGCCGTACTGGAACCACTGCGTCACCAGGAAGAGCACCGCGCCCATGCCGACCATGCCGAGGAAGATCGACACGGCGGCGATGGAGAAGGACCGGTTGGCGAACAGGCGGACCTGGAGCAGCGGGCTCTCCAGGCGGAGCTGACGGCGCACGAAGACCGTCAGCGAGATCGCGGCGAGCACCAGGAGCGCCCACGGCAGCGGGTCCGCGAAGCCGCTCTTGCCGAGCTGCTTGATGCCGCCCGCGAGGGCGAGCATGCCGACGATCGACTGACCGACGCCCCACCAGTCCCAGCGGCCACTCCGCGGCGAGTGCGACTCGGGCAGGAACCAGGCGCCCAGCGCGATCACCAGGGCCGCGACCGGGAGGTTCAGCAGGAACGCGGACTGCCAGCCGAAGTCCTCGACGAGGAGACCGCCGACGACCGGGCCGAGCGCCATGCCGCCGCCGAAGACCGCCGCCCACACGGCGTACGCGAAGGCCCGCTCCTTGGCGTCGGTGAAGACGTGCCGGAGGATCGACAGCGTGGACGGCATGATCGCCGCCCCGCCGATGCCGAGCAGCGCCCGCGCGCCGATCACGTGCCACGCCTCGGTGGCGAACACCGCGAGCAGCGACGCCAGCGCGAAGATCGCGAAGCCGGTCAGCAGCATCCTCTTGCGGCCGAACCTGTCACCCAGCGCGCCCGCCGTCACCAGGAGCCCGGAGAGGGCGAGGGCGTAGACGTCGATGATCCACAGCTGTTCGACCGAGCCCGGCTGGAGGTCGGAGACCAAGGACGGGAAGGCCACGTTGAGGATCGTGGTGTCCATGGCTATCAGCAGGAGGCTGCCCGACAGGATCGCCAGGACGATCCAGCGCCGGGGATCCAGCAGCGGGGCGGCGGCCTTGGCGTCGGGCCGGGTGGCGGCGGGGGAGGACATGAGACTTCCGTTTCGAAGAGGACGACATTGCGAGACCGGCGAGCCTCGAATGAGACATCAGTGTCTCACACGAAAGGATGGTGTCCCACTTCTGGAGGGGTGAGACTGTCCTCGACCGCCCGTCGCCGTACGAAAAGGGCTGGTGGCGGGGGCTTCGGACGGTCACGCTGGGCGGATGCTGATCAGAGAAGCCACCGCCGCAGACTGGGCCGCCATCTGGCCCTTCTTCCACGAGATCACCGCAGCGGGGGACACCTTCACCTTCCCCCTCGACCTCGACCACGAGACCGGCCGAGGCTGGTGGATGCTGAACGCCCCGAACCGAACGGTCGTCGCCGTCGACGACGACGGCACCGTCCTGGGCACCGCCAAGATGAACAACAACCAGAACGGCAACGGCGCCCACATCGCCAGCGCCAGCTACATGGTCGACCCCGCCCACGGCGGCCGGGGCGTCGGCCGCGCCCTGGTCGAGCACAGCCTCGACTGGGCCCGGACGAACGGCTTCCGGGGCATGCAGTTCAACGCGGTCGCCGCGACCAACACCCACGCCGTCCGGCTCTACGAACGCCTCGGATTCTGTGTCGTCGGCACGATTCCGGAGGGCTTCCACCACCCCGAGAAGGGGTACGTCGGCCTGCACGTCATGCACCGCCCGCTGTGACCCGGACGGCTCCGGAGCCCGGAGCCCGAGCCGGAGTCTCAGGGGCCGGGTCAGCCTCCAGGGCTACCGGAACGCCGGAACGTAAGCCCCGAGGAGGACCCCGAGTCCAGCCGGAGAGCTGACAGTTCACCGTCGTGCCGCACCTAGCGTCGAAGCAGGACGACAGGAGGCTCAGGGCCGCCTGCGACGCAGGGGAGGACGGCGGACGGCCATGGCGACGCTCACGTACACGCTCAAGGAATTCCGGGGCCAGGCACGACGGCTCCTGCTCACCGGCGCCGCCGTCGCCGTCGGCGTGGCCTTCCTCGTCCTCGCCGTCGGCGGCAGCGGCGCCCTTGTCAGCTCCTTCAGCCAGCTCGCCGCCGCTGAGGTCGGCCCCGCCGCCGTCCAGGTCACGCCGGACCCACGCGGCCCCGATCGCCCCGCCGTGCCCGAGGACGCCGCCGCGAAGGCCGCCCGCGTGGCCGGCGTCGACGCCGTCGCCGCGCGCCGCACCGGCCGCGCCACCGTGCTCACCCCCGCGGGCCGCCCCCTCGACGACCCCGCAGTCGCCCTCTCCCTCACCGGCGACCCGGCCCTGCGCTGGCAGCTCACCGACGGCGGCAGGTGGGCCACCGCCCCCGACGAGGTCATGCTCGACAGCACCACCGCCGACCGCGTCGGCGTGCGCCCCGGCGACCGCCTCCACCTCCTCACCGCCACGGGCGAGCGCACCAGCGCCCTCCTCGCCGGGACCCTCGACACCCGCGCCGCCCCCAGCACCGCGGGGCAGCCCGTCCTCGGCGCCCCCGACGCCACGATCGCCCGGTACGCCACCGGTCTGCGCACCACCCAGCTCGACCTCGCGGTGAAGCCCGGCGCCGAACGGGCCGCCGCCGACGCCGTCCGTACGGCACTCGGCGACGACCTGCGGGTCCGCACCGGCGCCGCCTCCGTCGACGCGGCCACGCGGGACAGCAGCACCCTGTACGGCATCGTCCTCGTCGCGGCCCTCAGCTTCGTGCTCATCGCCATGGCAGTGGCCCGCATGGTCGTCACCAACACCTTCTCCGTCGTGCTCTCCCAGCAGATCCGCCAGCTCGCCCTGCTGCGCTGCATCGGCGCGGACCGCACCGAGGTGCGCCGCCACGTCCGCCGTCAGGGCCTGCTCCTCGGCATCGGCGCGTCCCTCGTGGGCCTCGGCGCCGGCGCGGGCGCGGCGGCGGGCGGCACGCTCCTGCTGTCCACGTTCGACCTCGGCCCGGTCACCGTCGACCTGATGCCCGGCTGGTACGTCTTCGCCCTGGCCTTCCTCTTCGGCGTCCTGCTCACCCTGCTCGCCGTGCGCGCCCCGGCGAAGGCCGCCTCCGCCGTGCCGCCCGTCGCCGCGCTCGGCGGTGCGCACGCCGCGACCCCGGACAGCGCCGGCAGCCGCGTCGTGCGCACCGTGTTCTCCGTGCTGCTGCTGGGCGCAGGCGCGGCGCTGCTCGCCGTCGGCTCCGTGGCGCCCGCGCCGATGAGCCTGCTCGCCGTCACCCTGGGCGCGATCCTCAGCTTCTTCGGCGTGCTGCGGCTCGCCCGCTGGCTGCTGCCGCCCGTCGTGACGGTCCTCGCCCTCCCGGCCCGCCGCCTCTTCGGCACCACCGGCAGACTCGCCGCCCAGCAACTGCACCGCAATCCGGGCCGCACCGGCTCCGCGGCCTCCGCCCTGCTGGTCGGCGTCACCGTGATGGTCGCCGCCGCGACCGTGGTCTCCACCACCGGCGGCTCCCTCAACGACCTGTTGTCCTCCCGGCAGCCCGGCGCGTTCTCCCTGGTCACCGACAAGAAGCAGGTGCCGCAGGAGGCGCTGGACGCGATCGGGCGGGAGAAGCGGCTCCGGGTCGCCCCGGTCCGCAGCGCCACCTTCGAGGTGAACGGCCGCAAGACCGTCGTCGCAGCGGCGGACCCCGCACTCCTCAACGACAACGCCAAGGACGTCGGCCGGGCCCGCACCCTCGCCGAAGGACAGGCCCTGGCCGGTTCCACAGGGAAGGAAGCCGACGTCCCGCCGGGCCTGAAGCCGGTGCCCGGCACCTCGTCGCTGCCCTTCTCGGTCCTGCCCGTGGCGTCGTACTTCGTCACCCCGGGCACCCTGGAGCGCCTCGCCCCGCGCACCGTCGTCAGCGCCGCCTGGGTCACCACCGTCGGCGACCTCCCGCACGACGAGGCCCGCAAACTCCTCGACCGGGCCCTGGCCGACCTGCCGACCGTCCGCGTCCAGGACACCGACGCGGAGGCCGAGGTCATGCGGTCGATGATGGACCGCATGGTGATGGTCGCCGGGGTGCTGCTTGCCTTCTCGATGCTGATCGCCGCCCTCGGCGTCGCCGCCACCCTGATGCTCGGCGTCGACGAGCGCACCCGGGAGATCGGCATGCTCCGCGCGATCGGCCTCGGCGGCGGACAGCTGCGCGCGATGCTCACCCTGGAGGCGGTCCTGCTGTCCCTGACCGGCGCGGTCGCGGGCACCGTCCTCGGTCTGGTCTACGGCTGGCTCGCGGGCCGCTCGGTCACCCGGTCGTACGGGATCGAGCACACCCCCGCCCTGATGATCGCCGGGCTGCTGGGCGTCACGGTCCTGATCGGCCTGACCGCCGCCGTCCTGCCCGCCCGGAGGGTGCGCCGGATGGCGGTGGTGGACGCGCTGCACGCGGAGTGAGCACAGGGGAGGGGCCGGGACGTCCTGACGACTCCCCGGCCCCTCCCTCGGTCTGCGGTGTCAGCTCCTGCCGTGCTCCTGGCCGGTGCGGTGCTGCCGTCGGACCGGCTCGGACTGCTCGACGGTCCGACGCTCGCCGTGGTGGTGGCGTTCGGTGGACTCCGGCGTACGGCGGGCGATCGGGGACGGGCTCGTGTCGGAGGAGCGGCGGACCTCGGCGCGGATCATCGCGTTCAGTGCGGCGTACGGGTCAAACGGCATGGCTGTGTCGTCCTTTGCGGTACGGAGAGACCCCGCGCGCCTCTGAGAGGTGCGTGGGCGGGCACGGCGTACCGGCCGGAAGGGCCCGGGAGGAGCCCTACGGGCGGACCGGTACAGGGGCCTCTCAGCAGCGCAGCACCGCGCACCGTGCCGCGTACGGCGCGGGCCCACGGGCGGGGGAGGTGCGGGCGGACGCGGCGGTCGGCACGTACACCGACCGCACCGGAGGGCCGCTGCGCGGCGGGCTCTGCGGCGGGGCGGGCGGGGCCTGCACCCGGCGTACGCCGCCCAGCAGGAGCCGCAGTTCCGCATCCGCCGAGCCGTCCGGCGCACCCTCGCTCTCGGCGGAGCCCGAACCGGGCGGGGCACCCGCCGACCGGGTCTCCACGGAACCGCCGACACCCATGCCCGGCTCCGCGCCCACCAGCAGCGCGAACACCGCGGTGAACGCCAGCAGCGCGGCAAACGCGCGCCGGAGCACCGCCCGCGCGGGGAAGGGCATGGCAGCCATGGGGCACAGGTTCCCCACAACTCGACAGGAATGGAATGATTCGCCCCGACTTCAACCCATCGTGGTGAGCTGGACGGAGCAACGACCGGGAGCCGAGCGGCTGCTACCAGCTCGGTGACTTCGCGCCGTCCCATGTCGTCAACGACACGGACCAGGTCGCGGTGGTGTGGTCGGGCTCCGGCTGCACCGGAACGGTCGACTACGTGATCGACCCCGGCGGCTCGCACTACGGCGGGCGGAGCGTGTCCATCTGACGCGGGCCGCGTGACCCGTGACGTGGCTGTGGGCCGCTCCCCGGTTCTGCGGGAGCGGCCCACGGCTTCTGCGGGAGCGGCCCACGGCGCAGGCGGTTCAGCGCCCGCCGAGGCGCCTCAGCACTCGCGCAGGCCCGGCGCCGGGTCGACCGAGGTGTGGACGTCGACGGCGGGCATGTTGCCCCACTGGCCGTTGTCGAGCTGGGTCCAGTACCAGACGTTGTTGCCGCCGCCGTGGCTGTCGCCCCGGCCCCAGCACTGGAACCAGCTGAACGTCGTGTTCATCTGCCCGCGTACCGCCGAGCCGTACGAGCGGTGCTCGTAGCCCTTGGCGCCTGCCTTGTTGCCGCAGTACAGCTTGCCGTCGGAGCGGACCCCGCACTCGGCGGCGGCGGACTGCGGGGCCGCGATCCCGGGGGCGGCAGCGGCGGTGAGACCGGCGGTGAGCGCGGTGGCGGCGATGGCGACGGCGAACTTCTTGGTGAGGTTCATGAACTGCTTCCTTTTCTTGCGGAGTTGCTCGTGTTCTTGCGGAGTTGCTCGTGCGGGTGGGGGAGTGGGCCTTACGGGCAGGTCGGCACGCCGTCCAGCCAGGCGGGGCCCTTGAGGTAGATGTTGGTGATCCATGCCTTGTGGTCGGGCAGGTACGACCAGGCGTCGTTGGTGATGCCCTCGGCGGTCACCGACTGGGCGTGCTTCTGACACTCGATCCGTACCTGCGTGGGCCCGGCGAACCTGTGCACGCGTCGGCTCGTCGTCGACGGCTCGGCGTGCGTCCACACGTCCGTGCCCCAGGTGCTGTGGTTACCGCCCTGGCCGGGCTCGGCGCCGATGCGGACCGCGCCGAAGTAGTCGCCGCCCAGCCGGACGTCGCTGACCATGATCTTGGTGCCGGACTCCTTGGCCTCGACCATCTTTCCCGCGCCGAGGTAGACCGCGATGTGGTGGATCTTGCGGGCGCTGCCCCAGACGACCAGGTCCCCGGGCAGGAGGGGACCGAGCCCCTGCGCGGCGTCGAAACGCGCGCTCACCCGCCCGGAGCCGTACTGGCCGTGCGCGTTGCCGTTGAGCAGGTCCTGCCCGGTGGCCTGCGCGTACGCCCACCGCACGAAGCCCGAACAGTCGAACCCCCTGCGGTACGGGTCCTGGGAGCTGTCCGGGTCGGTCGGGTCGACCTGCCCGTACGTGGGCCCAGGTTGCGGCCCGTGGCCACCGCCCCAGGAGTACCAGGTGCCCAGTTGGGTGCAGGCGGCCCGGACCGCCCTCTGCGCGGCGGCGGACGCGCCGGGGGCGAGGACGTCACAGTCGGACGGTGCTGCCGCCCGTGCTGTTGTGGATGCCGCCGCCGTCACCTGAGCGAGCGTCAGCGGGGTTGCGGCCAGGGCGAGAACGCCGACGGCGACGAGAGTGGCGGCCCGGGGCGGGTGCCGGGTGCGGTGGTGCATGGACGGGTCCCCGTTCGTGGTGCGTGAGTGGATGGCGGGTGAGGTGCCGGAGGTGTGTCCGGCCCTTTCGAGACTGGGCGGTGGCTGCGGCGGCTGTCGAGACTCCTGGCGTCTCCCGATGCGCCGGGAAACGGGAAACGCGCAGGGAAACCGGGGTGTCCCGGAGTGTCTTAGAGGCCGGAGCACCCGGCCAGAGCGCACACCGCCGCCTCCCGGCGGGCCACCGAGGTGTCCCACAGCCGCACCGTTCCGTCGTTGCTGCTGCTGGCGAGCGTTCCCGTACGGCGGTCGAAGGCGATGCCCCACACCGCCCCGCCGTGACCGGCGAGAGCGGCCGTCGGTTCGTGGCGTACGGCGTCCCACAGGCGCACCGTGCCGTCGCTGCCGCTGCTCGCCAGGACCTGCGTGGTGCCCGGTGTCCCGCCGCCCGGTGCGAAGGCGACCGCGCGCACCGCGCCGCTGTGTCCGGTGAGCGCCGCGACGCCGACGCCCCGCGTCAGGTCCCACAGCCGTACGGCGCCGTCGTTGCCGCCCGACGCCAGAGTGCGGCCGTCCGGGGCGAACGCCACCGCCCGCACCGACCCGGTGTGCCCGGGCAGCACGACGCCCGGACGCCACCCGGGCACGCTCCACAGCCGTACGGTCAGATCGTCGCCGCCGCTGGCGAGCGTGCGCCCGTCCGGGCCGAACGCCACCGCGTTCGCGAAGTCCCGGTGCCCGGTCAGGGTGGCGGCGGGCAGCAGCGTACGGGCGTCCCACACACGCACCGTGCGGTCGGCGCTCGCCGACGCCAGCCAGCGCCCGTCCGGCGACCAGGCGAGCCCCAGCACCGAACCGGTGTGTCCGGCGAGGGACTTCAGGAGGCGGCGCGAACCCGTGTCCCAGACCCGCACCGTGCGGTCCGCGCCCGCCGAGGCGAGCCGCCGTCCGTCCGGCGACCACACCACCTGGAAGACGGACCCCGTGTGTCCGCCCAGCGACCCCCGGGGCCGGTGCGTCCGCGCGTCCCACAGCTTGACCGTGCGGTCGGCGCTCGCGGAGGCCAGCCAGCGTCCGTCCGGCGAGAACGCGGGCTGCCAGGACTCCGCGAACGGACGCGTCGTCAGCGCCGCCCGCCCCAGGTCCCAGCGCACCACCGTCCCGTCGAAGCCCGCCGTCGCCAGCACGGCGCCGTCCCGGCCGCCCCCGACGGCCACCGCGAGCACGTAGTCCGTGTGCCCGGACAGCGTGGTCACGGTGCGCCGCGTCGCCACGTCCCACAGGCGTGCGCTCCCGTCGCCCCCGGTGCTGACGACCGTGGTCCCGTCGCGGAAGTACGCCACGGAGTTGACGTCGTCACTGTGCCCCACGAGCACCTGCCGCACCTGGTGCCGCCGCGCGTCCCACAGCCGCACGGTGCGGTCCGCGCCACCGGAGGCGACCTGCTGCCCGTCCGGCGACCAGGCGACCCCGAGCACCCCGTCGGTGTGCCCGTGCAGCACCGCTGCGGGGGCTGCGCCGGAATCCCCCGTGACACCCCACAGGCGCACGGTGCGGTCCATGCCCGCGGACGCCACGCGCTGGGCGTCGGGCGACCAGGCGACCGCCATCACCGCGTCGGTGTGCCCGTGCCACGTCGTACGCAGCGTGTGCCGCCGCGCGTCCCACAGGCGTACGGTGCGGTCCGCGCCGCCCGTCAGGAGGGAGCGCCCGTCCGGGGCGAACGCCACCGCCCGCACCGCGCCGCCGTGCCCGAGCAGGGTTCCGGCGGGCTGGTGGTCCCGTACGTCCCACAGTCGTACCGTGCCGTCCGCCCCCGCCGACGCGAGCACCCGGCCGTCCGGGCTGAAGGCGAGGCCGAGCACCTGCCCGCCGTGTCCGGTGAGCGTCGCGAGGGGCTGCCGGTGACCGGGACCGCCCCACAGCCGTACGGTGCCGTCGTTGCCGCCCGACGCCAGCGTCAGCCCGTCCGGGGCGAACGCGACCGCGTTGACCGGGCCTGTGTGTCCCGTCAGCCGCCCGGCGAAGTACGGGGCCTGCGTGCTCAGCAGCGCGCCGCGCGCCTCGACGGTCGGGGCGGTGCGGTACGCGCGCAGGGCGAGCCGCATCGCCTCCTCCGGCCGTCCGGCGGCGAGCGTCCCGGCCCGTACCGCCATGGCCTGCGACTGGGCGGTGCGCCGCTCCTGGTAGGCGCGTTCCCGCTGCTGGTACGCCACCGTGCCCGCCCCCGTCGCGAGGACCAGCAGCCCCGCGAGGGTGGCGAGCAGCACCCGGCGCGTGCGCACCCGGCGGATCTCGGTGCGCTGCCTGGCCCGCTCCTCCGCCCGGCCCGCCGCGATGAACTCGGCCTCGGCGGGCCCCAGTTCGATCCTGGCGTCCCGCTGGTCGGCCCACTGCGCGACGGTGCGCAGCCGGGAGCCCCGGGGGAGGAGCGCCGGATCGCGGTCCGCCCGCACCCACTCCGCGGCCGACGCGGTGAGCTGCTGGCGCAGCAGCAGGCCCGCCCGGTCGGCGTCGATCCAGTCGCGCAGCCGAGGCCAGGCCCGCAGCAGGGCCTCATGCGTGATCTCCACGGAGTCCCGCCCCGCCGTGAGCAGCCGGGCCGCGACGAACGCGTCGAGCGCGGCCTGCGCCCCGCGCGGATCGGGCAGCCGGGCGAGCAGCCGCTCGCGCCCCGTGCGGCGACGCGACTCGGTGCCGTCCTCGCCGAGGTGCACGAGCCGCACCAACAGCCGCCGGGCCATGTCACGTTCGGCGGGCAGCAGGCGGGTGAACACGTCCTCCGCACTGTGGGCGACGGCCCCTCGGATGCCGCCGGTCCGCTCGTACCCGGCGACGGTGAGGGTGCGCCCGGTGCGGTGCTGCCAGGTCACCCGCAGGGCGTGCGCGAGGAGCGGCAGAGCGCCGGGGGCGTCGGGCCCGCAGCTGAAGGACCCACCGTGCCCCAGGTCGCGGAGCAGCAGCTCGACGAGTCCGGGCTCCAGGACGAGGCCGCACCGGGCGGCGGGCAGGGTGACGGCCTCCCGCAGCTCGCCCTCGGTCATCGGCCCGAGGGCGAACAGCCCGTGTGTGAACACCGGTACCAGGGCGGGAACTTCGAGGCAGCGCCCGGTGAAGTCGGCACGCAGTCCGAGCACGACGACGGCCGGTCCGCCGGGAGCGGCGAGCGCGCGGAGGGCCGCGACGTAGGCGTGCCGCTCGCGCTCGTCGGCACACAGGGTGAAGGTCTCCTCGAACTGGTCGACGAGAAGGACGAGTCGGCGGTCCGGGACCTCAGGTCCCGCGCCCGCTTCTCCCGGGCCCGCCTCCCGCAACGCTTCCGCGAGCCGCTCCGGGCGGGCCGCCAGCGCATCGGGAGAGAGTACGGGCAGGCCGCCGAGCTCTCCGGAGGCGAGTCCCGGCACCCCGCCGAGTGCCTCGGTGACGCCGTGCAGCAGCTCCTTCAAGGGGTGCGCCGTCGGGGTGCACAGCGCCACCGGCCAGTGGTGCGACCCCGGCACCGGGAGTTCCCCGCGCCGCAGCGCGGGCACCAGACCGGCCCGCAGCAGCGACGACTTTCCCGCGCCCGAAGGGGCCGCCACCACGAGCGGCCCGGCGCCCGCCCGCTCCGCCAGCTTGCGCAGCAGGTCGGCGGTGGCCCGCTCCCGGCCGAAGAACCAGCGGGCGTCCTGCGGCCCGAACGACGCCAGCCCCCGGTACGGGCACTCCTGGTCCGCGTCGGAGGGCGGCAGGGCCTCTGCGGGCGGTGCGGGCGCGGGCTGCCGCGCGGCCGGGACGTCCGGCACCAGCCGCAGCAGCGCGCCCCGCGCACCGAGCGCTTCGTCACACCGGCGCGCGACGTCCGGTGTCGGCGGCTTCCCGCCGGTCTCGATCTTGCTGAGGTAGCCCTTGCTGTAGTGGATCGACCGTGCCAGCGCGGTGAGCGACATCCCCCGCTCGCCGCGCAACCGCCTCAACTCCGCGCCGAACGTGCCGGATTCATCGAGAGGGCGCGTGCCCCGTACCCCGTTCATGCCCGGCACCGTACAGCGCGGGCATGGACATTTCAGTTGCGAACGGACATGTTCACCTGAACTCGCGAATCGGTCCGGAGGGAGCTTTACGGACTCCGGGCCGCCTTGCGGATGTCCCTACAGGTCGTCCGACGGATCCAGGTCCAGGTCGTCCGCGTACTCGTCGCCCGTCTCGTCCCCCGAGGGCTGCGGAATGTCCGGCTCCTCCTCGGCCAGCAGCTGATCCAGGGACTCGCCGCGCCGGGCCTCCTCCGCCGTCGTACCGAAGGACTCGGCGGGAGACCAGTGGTCGGGCGGATCGATGCCGGAGTCCAGGGGGTCGTAGTCGAGACGGTCCGTGATCAGCGTGTCCTGGGCGTCGAGCACCCCGTCGTCCTCGGGGAGGTCGCCGTCGCCCGCACCGTCGTACATGTCGCTCATGACCTCACGCTGCCTCACTCGGACGGGGTACGCATCCCGGCGGGGCCCGGGGTGTGCGGCTCAGGAGGTGCGGACCGTTCGGGCGGGCACAAGAATGCGTGGCAAGCGGGACGCGACCCGGAATGTCCGGTGTGAGCGTCCGGACGAACGAAGGAGGCGCCATGAGCGACCAGGGCCCCGACCCGTCCGAAGTGACCCCCGACAGCCTGCTGCACAGCGGCGGCAGCGACGACGCGACCCCGGAGGACCTGGTGCTCGCGTCGGGCCGGGACGTCACGCCGGAGAACCTGGAGTGGGCGCGCAAGCGGCTGGAGAAGGAAGGCCGCGCGGCCATCGAGAGCGAACTTCCCTAGCGTTCTTCCCCGGCGGACCGCCCTGGTGGATTTCCCCAGCGGACTTCCGCGGCGAACCTCCCCGGCCGGAACGCTCCTGTGCCCCGCCCGGATCGACGACCGGGCGGGGCACAGGAGCGTGCGGGGACGGGGCGGACGTCAGCGCCCCGCGTACACCGCGCTGACGAAGGTCACCAGCTGGTCGGCGGGCAGCGCCCGCGCGAGGTCGGCCTCGGTGACCATGCCGACCGGGACGCCGTTCTCCAGCACCAGGAGGCGGCGGATGCGGGCGTCGCTCATGACCCGTACCGCTTCGTCGCTGTCGGCCGAGACGTCGACGGACACGGGGGCGCCCTCGGCGAGGTCGCCCGCGGTCGTCTTCGACGGGTCGTGCCCCGCCGCGATGCACTTCACGACGATGTCGCGGTCGGTGACGATGCCGGTGAGCCCACCGTCGCTGCCCTGGACGGGGAGGGCCCCGATGTGGTGCTCCCGCATCAGCTGGGCGGCACGGTCGAGGGTCTCGGTCGCCGGGATGGACCGCACATCGGGGGTCATCAGGTCACGGACGGTGGTCATGGTTCCTCCGGAGTCGACAGATGGACGAAGGGGGCATCGCCATGCTGCGGCGGAGGAGGGGGTGGTGCGAGCGGACACCGTCGTACGGGTGACGTCCTGGCTCCCTGCCGGGTGAGGGTCCGCACGGAGGCCGGGGGTGGCCAAGGGGTGGGGCAGGGGCAGAAATTCCGCCGAAGGCGGGCCCGGGGCTCGAGGGGGCGGAGCCCCCGGCAATGGTGTCTTCCACCCACCGCCCCACCCAGAGGAACCGGCGGGGCCACGGACGGCCGATCATCCGCCCGTGACACCACCCCGCAGCCGGGCCACTCACATGCTCCCCGCAAGGGTGCCCCGCACGCCCTCCGTAACGCCGGCGACGGAGGAGGCGCGGGTCGCGAAACCAGCCGCAGTTCCTACGTGAGCAACCTTCGTCGCAGTTCGGCGAACCCGGCAACTTGCGTCGCTCGTGCGTCGTATCGTCGGGCCATGAACGGCAGCCGGATCCCGAACGACGGCACCACCACGCACCACCACGCGGCGGGAATGACCACCGGCGACGTCGCCCGCCGCCTCGGAGTCGCCCCCACCACCCTGCGCTCCTGGGACCGCCGCTACGGCATCGGGCCCGCGGTCCGCGACGACGGCAGGCACCGCCGCTGGGCCGCCGCCGACATCGACCTGCTGGAGCGCATGTGCGCCCTCACCGCACGCGGCGTGCCCCCGGCCGAGGCCGCCAGACTGGCCCGCGAGAACACCCCGGCCCCCGAGAACGCCCCGGCCCGCAAGAGCCCCCCACCCGCCTCCGCCCCACCAGCCCCCCTCGCCAAGATCCCCACCCCCCGCCTCCCGTCCACCACCATCCCCGTCCGCACCGTGCGCGGCCTGCGGAACGCCGCCGTGCGCCTCGACTCCCCCCTCATCGACCGGATGCTCACCTCGACGGTCCACTCCCACGGCCTCGCCGGAACCTGGGAGGGTGCGATGTCCCCCGCCCTGCGCGCCATCGGCCGTACCTGGGCGAGCTCGGGCGACCCCACGGGCGAGCGCTACGTGGAGGCGGAGCACCTGCTCTCCTGGCACATCTCCACCGCCCTGCGCCGCAACGCCGACACCGAGGAGCCCGGCGACGACGAGCAGCCCGTACTGCTGGCCTGTCTGCCGGGCGAAATGCACACCCTCGCTTTGGAGGCCCTCACCGCGACCCTGGTCGAACGGGGCCTGCCCGTAAGGATGTTCGGCGCGGCGGTGCCGCTGCGCGCGCTCGCGGAGGCCGTCCGCCGCACCGGCCCGCGCGCCGTCGTCCTGTGGTCCCAGACCCGGCCCACCGCCGACCGCGCCGTCCTCGGCATGGTCCGCTCCACGGCACGCGGCATCCGCGGGGCCCGCACCCAGCCGATGGTCCTCGCCGGGGGGCCCGGCTGGTCACGCACCGCGCCGACCGAGGGCGTCCACCGCCCGCACAGCCTGGCCGATGCGCTGGAGCTGGTCGAGTCGACCGCGTACTGCTGACTTCAGACCCCCAGGCCCCCAGACCCCAACCCATCACCCATGGGCCCCGTCCGCACGCACCGCGCCCCCCTTCCGCATTCCTGCAACACGTTCTACTGTGTGCGCCGCCGCCAGAACCCCGTGTCGTACACGTCTGCAAGACGCCTGGAGGGCCCGTGCATCTCGCCTACACCCCCGCACAGCAGCAGCTGCGCACCGAACTGCGCTCCTACTTCGCCGAGTTGGTCCCCGACGAGGCCCACGCCCACGCCCGCTTCGGCGATGCCGCCACGCAGAAGCGCTTCTACCGCGAGACCGTCCGCCGCCTCGGCGCGGACGGCTGGCTCGGCGTCGGCTGGCCGAAGGAGTACGGCGGACGCGGGCTGACGCCCATGGAGCAGTACGTCTTCTTCGACGAGGCAGCCCAGGCAGGCGTCCCGCTGCCCCTGATGGCCCTCAACACCGTCGGCCCGACGATCATGCAGTACGGCACCGACGAGCAGAAGTCGTACTTCCTCCCCAGGATCCTCTCCGGCGAACTCGACTTCGCCATCGGCTACAGCGAACCCGACGCGGGCACCGACCTCGCCGCCCTGAAGACCCGGGCCGTCCTCGACGGGGACCACTACGTCGTCAACGGCCAGAAGATCTGGACCACCAACGGCGACACCGCCGACTGGGTCTGGCTCGCCGTGCGCACCACCCCCCTGGAGGAAGGGGCCCCGCTCCACAAGGGCATCACCATGCTCCTGGTCCCCACCAGTGACCCCGGCTACTCCTGCACCATCATCAACACCCTCGCCTCGCACGACACCACCGCCAGCTACTACGAGAACATCCGCGTCCCCGTCTCCCGCCGCGTCGGCGAGGAGAACGGGGGCTGGCGGCTCATCACCAACCAGCTCAACCACGAACGCGTCACCCTCGCCGCCCACGGCACCATGGCGGTGCGCGCCCTGCACGACGTGCAGCGCTGGGCCATGGACACCAGGCTGACCGACGGCCGCCGGGTCATCGACCTCAACTGGGTGCGCGGCCGTCTGGCTCGCACGCACACCAAGCTCGACGCGATGAAGCTCCTCAACTGGCAGATGGTGAACGCCGTCCAGAACGGCACCCTCACCCCGCAGGACGCCTCCGCCGTCAAGGTGTACGGCTCCGAGGCCCGCCGCGACGCCTACGGCTGGCTGATGGAGGTCGTCGGCGCGGCGGGCCCCCTCAAGGAGGGCTCCACCGGCGCAGTCCTGCACGGCGAACTGGAACGCGGCTACCGCTCCGCCGTCATCTTCACCTTCGGCGGCGGCAACAACGAGATCCAGCGCGAGATCATCTCGTGGATCGGGCTGGGAATGCCGAGGGTCCGGCGCTAGGCCCGGCCAGGAGGTCAGGTCAGGAGGCCCGGCCAGGAGGCCCGGCCAGGAATTCAAGTCAGGAGTTCAGGTCAGGAGTTCCGGCCAGGGCGTCGTCCCGGGTTTCCGGCGGCGGGCCCACCGCCGTGTACTCCACCGCGACGCTGATCACCGCGAGCCCCGCGAGGACCAGCGTCAGGGTGGTGCGCCCGAAGTCGGCCAGGGCCAGCGCGGCGACGCCGAAGACCGCCAGTTTGACGGTGATCTCCGCGCCCACCGGCAGGGGGACCTTCGGGCCTCCGGCCGCGAGGAACGTTCCCCACACGACCGCCGCCAGGGCCGCGCTCGCCGCGCCGATGACGATCCCCCAGACCGTGTTCGTACCGGTGGCCAGGCCCCAGCAGAAGAGCGCCACCAGCATTCCGCACTCCAGGGCGAGCGCCACCGCCGCGTTGGCGACGGTGACCGGGGTCCACCGCCGGCCCTTCACCGGACCGGGTTTGGCGATTCTCAGACGGCTCATGGGGGCGCTCCTCGGTCTCCGTGCGGGGTGTCCGGTGGGCGGCGACCCCTGCGATGATGAGACTGTCACTCTCCGGCCAACCGTGGCCATTACCTGCGAGGTACGGCGAGGTACTGCGAGGTACGTCGTCCGGCACCGCTTCGGATCAGGAGTGTGGGAAAGTGCCCCCGGAAAGTCCCGGTCACCGTGCACGCCCGGCCGTCCGCGCCGAGGCCGACCCCGGCCTCTTCGGGCCCGCCTCCGTCACCTGGCAGGTGCACGGCGACCCGATGATGTGGATCGCCGGGGTCCGCGCCCTCTACCTCCAGGCCCTGCACCCCGTCGCCGTACGAGGCGTCATGATCAACAGCACCTTCATGGACGACGCCTGGGGCCGTCTGATGCGCACCGCGAACTTCGTGGGCACGACGACGTACGGCACGAAGGACGCCGCCGAGCAGGCCGGGGCCCGGGTCCGGAAGATCCACCGGCTGCTCGGCGTCGACGACCCCGGGCTGTTGCTCTGGGTGCACTGCGCGGAGATCGACTCCTATCTTTCGGTCGCCCGCCGCTCCGGGCTGCCGCTGACGGCAGCGCAGGCCGACCGCTACGTCGACGAACACCGCCAGAGCGCCCGCCTGGTCGGCCTCGACCCGGCCCAAGTCCCCTCCAGTACGGGGGAGATGGCGGACTACTTCGCCTCGGTGCATCCCCTGCTGGAGGCGGGCGAGGACGCCCGCAAGGTGGACGCGTTCCTCCGGCGGCCACCGGTGCCCCCCGCCCTCGTACCGGCGCGTGAGCTGGTCTGGCGGCGGGTCGCGGCCGTCGCGTACGTCTCGCTGCCGCCCTTCGCGCACGCCCTGTACGGCCGGCCCGGTCCTGGCCCCCGTGCCGCGGACCGTCAGCTCCTCGCCGCCGGGCACGTCCTGCGCGCGATTCCCTCCAGGCTCCGCTGGCAGTTGCCACCAGGTCACATCTTGAAGGCAGTTGCCCGCCTGGGCCCCGGCAGCCGCCCCGCCCCGTACAAACTCAGGGCGCAGGCGGCCATACTGGGACGGGCCGGGGAGGGTGCGGGACGATGACGGGGGCGACAGTACGAGATGGCGGACACCAGGCTGATCCAGGGCCGGTACCGGCTGCTCGACCTGATCGGGCGCGGGGGCATGGGCGAGGTGTGGCGTGCCCGCGACGAATCGCTCGGCCGACGGGTCGCGGTCAAGTGCCTCAAGCCCATCGGAACCCAGCACGACCAGCAGATCTCCTCCGTGCTCAGGGAGCGCTTCCGGCGTGAGGCCCGGGTGGCGGCTGCCCTCCAGCACCGGGGCGTCACCGTCGTGCACGACTTCGGCGAGTACGAGGGCGTGCTGTTCCTGGTGATGGAGCTGCTGGAGGGGCGCAACCTCAGTCAGCTCCTGGAGGACAACAAGCAGCACCCGCTGCCCGTTCACGACGTCGTCGACATCGCCGAACAGGTCGCCTGGGCCCTCGCCTACACCCACGAACAGGGCATCGTCCACCGCGACTTGAAGCCCGCCAACATCATGCGGCTCGCCGACGGCACCGTGAAGATCTGCGACTTCGGGATAGCGCGGCTCGGCCACGACATCGGCTTCACCTCCCGCCTCACCGGCACCGGCATCGCCATGGGCACCCCGCACTACATGTCGCCCGAGCAGATCAGCGGGGTCAACGTGGACCACCGCAGCGATCTGTACTCGCTGGGCTGCGTCCTGTACGAGATCGCGACCGGTGTGCCGCCCTTCGATCTCGACGACGCCTGGGCGGTGCTCGTCGGGCACCGGGACACCGCGCCCGAGCCGCCGCGCAGCCACCGGGAGGAACTGCCCGAGTTCTTCGACCGGATAGTCCTGGATCTGCTGGCGAAGACGCCCGACGGGCGGCCCTCGGACGCCAAGGACCTCGGCAGGCGGCTCACCGACGGACGGCTCTCCCCGGCGGGCGTGGCCGTCGCCGGGCACCCCGCGACCGTGCTCGCCACCGCGCCCGAGCTGCGCCCGCCCGCCAAGCGGCCCGAGCAGCCGTCGAGCAGAGCACCCGGGCTGCCGTCCTGGACGCGCGGCATGACCACAGGACACAAGGCGGGCGGCACCGGCACGCTCACCCCGGCGCACGGTGATCCGGCGGCGGGGCTGACGGGGGAGTGGACCAGCGGCGGTGGACTGCGGGCGGGCTCCGACTCCGTGCCTCCCGCCCGTGCGGAGCGGCCCACTCCGCCGCCCGAGGTGCTCGACGTACTCGACAACCGGCACAACGCGGGCCTCAGCCTGGGGCGACTCGGGCGCTGGGAGGAGGCGGGCGAGGTGCATCGGGCCGTGGCCGCCGAGCGGGAGCACGCGTTGGGACCCGATCATCCCGACACCCTGGCCAGCCACTACGAGGTCGGCTTCACGCTCAGTCGTACGGGACGGGCGGCGGACGCGCTGCGGGAGTTCACGAAGGTCACCGAGGGGCGCACGCGCACGATGGGCGCCGAGCATCCGGAGACGCTGGCCGCCCGGCAGGAGACCGCCTACGTGCTGGGGCAGCTCGGGCGGCACTTCGACGCCCACCAGGTGTACTCGGCGGTGCTCGCGGCGCGGGAGCGGACGATGGGGCCCGATCATGTCGACACCTTGCGGTGTCGGCACAACCTGGCCTTCAACCTGAGCCGGCTGGGACGGCTGGAGGACTCGTACCGGATGGCCCGGGACGTGGCCGCCGCGCGGGCGCGGGTGCTCGGGGCGACGCATCCCGACACGCTGGTGACCCGGTACGAGGTGGCGTACGCGCTCGGGCAGCTGGGGCGGTGGACGGAGGCGCTCCAGACGTACCGGGAGGTCGCCGGGGCACGGGCGCAGGCGCTCGGGGCCGATCATCCGGACACGCTGTCCGCGCGGTACGAGGTCGGGATCTGCCTGGGGAGGCTCGGGCGGAGCGCGGAGGCGCTGGAGCTGTACCGGGATCTGGTCGACGACCGGACCCGCACGGGCGGGCCCGCCGACGCGGAGACGCTGCGGGCGCGGCACGGGCTCGGGGTCAACCTCGGGCGGCTGGCGCGGTGGGAGGAGGCCCTCGCCGAGGCGCGGGACGTGTGCGCGATCCGGGAGCGGGTGCTCGGGCCCGACCACCCGGACACCCTGGTGTCGCGGCGCGAGGTGGCGGTGGGGCTGGGGTGGCTGGGGCGGTGGGCGGACGCGCTGGCCGTGTACCGGCAGGTGGCGCAGTCGCGGGAGCGGGTGCTGGGGGCGGACCATCCGGATGCTCTGGCCAGCCGGAATGACGAGGCGCAGTGTCTGGAGCAGTTGGGGAGGGGGGCGGAGGCGGCGGAGCTGTACCGGCGGGTGGCCGCGCTCAGGAGAGGGCGGGGTTAGGCCGTGCGGGGGCTGGGGTTACTGCGCGGGGCCCCGCCCCCGGACCCCCGCGCCTCAAACGCCGGTGGGGCGGGAAATCCTCACCACGTCGGTGTCGGGACGACCGTCAGGAGTGCTGAGACGGCCACCACACCCACCAGGACGACCACTTCGGCCCGTGCTGCCTTCGCCGCTCCGTCCGGATCCACCCGGCCGTGGGCCGAGGGCTTGCGGTGCAGGCGGGAGCGGGCCACCAGGGCCAGTACGCTCACCAGCGTGAAGAGGGCGAGTTTGACGATCAGGGTGCGCCCGTACGCCGTGGTGAGGATGTTCTCCAGCGGCAGTCGGCGGAGCGTGCTGAAGGTGCCCGTCACCGCCAGTGCCACGTAGAGGAAGGCCGCCATGCGGGCGTACCGGCCGAGGAGCCTGCGGCCCGCCCCCGGTTCGCCGTCCGGCTGCGCGCGCCACAGGTGCATCGCGCGCAGTGCGTACACCAGGCCGCCCGTCCACAGGGCGGAGGCCGTCAGGTGGATCGTCGTGAGCGCGATGCCGATCTCGGGGGTGTCCTGCTCCGGGTGCGCCCGCACCGCCTCGGAGAAGATGACCACCGCCAGCGGGAGGAGCGCCCACACCGGCTTCTTGAACAGCCAGGCGCATCCGGCCGCCGCCAGGAACGCGTTCGCCTGGAGGAGCAGCATGCCGCCCGGCTCGGTCGCGTACGTCTCGGTGAAGGTCATTCCGCTGTAGTCGGCCATCTGGACGATCTGGCCGAACGAAGCCGCCGCCCCGGCCAGTGACAGCGCGATCCCCCACATGGGTGGCCGGACCTCCGGAGCACCCGCCACCGTGCGCGCCAGGCGGTGACCGACGATCTCGCCCGTGTGGAGGAAGAGCGCGGCCAGGAAGACCGAGCGCAGCAAGGTCGTGGTCCCGGCCCCGGGTATGTACAGCTCGCCCGTGTTGCGGGACACGATGCCCGTGCCGAGGAGCGCGACGACGATCAGCACCGCGACCGCCGCCGCCGGGGTGGCGAACGTCCGTGCGCGCTGCCGCCAGTCCGTGGGCGCGTCCGCGGGTGCGCCGGAGGGCCCGTCCTCGGGTGCCGAGGCGCGCGGTGCGGACGGGGGCACGGCCGGGAAGCGGCCGTCGCGTACGTCCAGGCGCGGGTCGTCGTGGGTCGGGGTGAGAGGCTCCGGGTAGGTCACCTCCTGATTTTCCCTATGCGGACGAGGTGGCACAAAGCGACCCCCCTCCCGGCCGTCTTCGTCCGGTCTGTACTCCTGCCGCTCCACGGCCATTCCTGTCACCGCCCCCTGTCGTACCTGTGACGCACCGCATAGGGTCCGGCCATGCCTACGTCCCTGTCCCGGCCGGTGCCCCCGCCGCTGCGCTCCTCGTACGACGTCGTGATCGTCGGTGGCGGCCACAACGGTCTCGTCGCCGCCGCCTACCTCGCCCGCGCCGGTCGCTCGGTGCTCCTGCTGGAGCGCCTCGACGCCACCGGCGGCGCCGCCGTGTCCGCCCGCCCGTTTCCCGGCGCGGACGTCCGGCTCTCGCGCTACTCGTATCTCGTGTCTCTCCTCCCCGAGGCCATTGTGCGCGACCTCGGACTCTCGTTCGACGTACGGAAGCGGACAATCTCCTCGTACACCCCCAAGGGAGACGGCGGTCTGCTGGTCGGCGGTTCCCGTACGCGGGCCTCGTTCGCGGAACTCACCGGGGGAGACGCGGAGTTCCGGGCCTGGGAGGAGTTCTACGGCAGGCTGCGGGGCGTCGCCGAGCGGGTCTTCCCGACCTTCACCGAGCCGCTGCCGACCCGGGACGCCCTGCGTCGGCGCATCGACGATCCGGTGGCCTGGCGGATGCTCTTCGAGGAGCCGATCGGCGTCGCCGTGGAGCAGAACTTCGGGCACGACCTGGTGCGGGGAGTGGTGCTGACGGACGCGCTGATCGGGACGTTCGCCGATGCGCACGACACCTCACTCGTCCAGAACCGCTGTTTTCTCTACCACGTGGTCGGCAACGGAACCGGCGACTGGGACGTACCCGTCGGCGGCATGGGCGCCCTCACCGACGCCCTCGCCCGGGCCGCCCGCGCCGCCGGCGCCACCCTCGTCACCGGGCACGACGTGACCCGCGTCGAGACCGACGGGGTCCGGGCGGAGGTTGCGTACCGTACGGGCGAGGGGGCGAGCGGACGTGTCGGCGCGCGCCACGTGCTGGTCAACGCGGCTCCGCACCACCTCGGCGCGCTGCTCGGCGAGGGGCCCGCCCCGTTCGCGCCGCCCCCGGAGGGCGCCCAGTTCAAGGTCAACATGCTGCTGACGCGGCTGCCGAAGCTCCGGGACCCCTCCGTCGACCCGCGCGACGCGTTCTCCGGGACCTTCCACATCGGGGAGGGGTACGAGGCGCTGGGCGAGGCGTACGCGCAGGCGGCCGCCGGGCGGCTGCCGAGCGCCCCGCCCTCGGAGGTCTACTGCCACTCGCTGACCGACCCGTCGATCCTCGGCCAGGACCTGGCCGGAAGCGGACACCACACCCTCACCCTCTTCGGCCTGCACACCCCGGCACGCCTCTTCGCCGCCGACAACGACGCCACCCGCGCCGAACTCCTGCGGACCACCCTGGCCCAGCTCGACGCCCACCTCGCCGAACCGATCGCCGACTGCCTGGCACGGGACGCCGACGGCAACCCCTGCATCGAGGCCAAGACCCCGCTCGACCTCGAACGCGAACTGCGCATGCCGGGCGGCCACATCTTCCACGGCGACCTCGCCTTCCCGTACGCGGCCGGTCCTGGCGACCGGTGGGGCGTGGCCACCGCACACCCCAACGTGCTGGTCTGCGGCGCGGGTTCCGTACGCGGGGGCGGCGTCAGCGGCATCGGCGGGCACAACGCGGCGATGGCGGTGCTGGGGCGGTAGGCGGGCGGGCCGCGCACGACCCGGGACACACACCGAGGTTCCGGGGCAGTATGGCCGCATGTCGAAACTCGGGAAGCGCCGCGGTCGTACGTCCGTCAACTCGACCTTCTCGCTCTACTCCCAGGATTCCCTGCTGTCGATCGGCTCCGCTGGCTCGGTGCTGTCCGTCGGCTCGGTCGGCTCCGTGCTGTCCGTGGGTTCGGTCGGTTCCGTGCTGTCGGCGGGGTCGATCGGCTCGGCACTGTCCAGGGTGTCCATCGGGTCGGTGATGAGCACCGGGTCGTTCCTGTCCGCGCAGTCCGCCTGGTCGATGTTCTCCGTGCGGTCCCGGTACAGCCTGCGGGCGATCGGCGGCGACGGGCCGGGGCCCGCCGCAGGGGCCGCGGCTGCGGCGGCGGCAGGAGCTGCCGTGCTGCTGCTCCTGCGCCGCCGCCGCTGAGCGGCCGGGGGTCCCCGGACCCCCGGCCCCGCCGCGAGGTTCAGTCCCGGGACTCCGTCCAGCCCCGCGCCTCGATGCGGGCCGCGTCCTGGGGCCGGGTCTCGTCGAACACCGTCCGGTGCCCGTCCTCGACGCGCAGGCCGTCGACGTACACCCCGCGTCCGACGTACCGCAGGTCGGTCGTGTACCGCCAGCGCAGCGCGACACTCGTGCCCTCGTACGGTGCGAGGTCCGCGCCCGCCCGGTGCCAGACCCGGCCCGACCACCCGGTGACCGCCCCGCCGGGGTGCGGCTCGGGCCGCTCCCCCTTCCGTACGGTCGTGAACGGGACGGGCCGCCAGGTCGCCCCCGCGTCCGCCGAGACCTCCAGGGCGAGCGTGTCCGCGGTGGGTTCCGTGTCCCACCACAGGTCGCAGCGGAACAGCCCCCGGTGCGAGCCGAGCCGCAGCGGTGGCAGGGCGAGCGTCGCCGTCGTCGCGGAGGCCATGCCGGAGAACCAGGCCCTGCGGCCGCGCTCCGGACGCACCGCGACCGCGCGGGCCATCGCGTCGGCGGTCGCCACCCGGGGCGCGGAACCGGAACGCCAACTGCGCACCGGGTGGACGGAGTTGCCGAGGAGGATGAGGAAGGAGTCGGTCGTCGGGTCGAGGACGAGGCTGGTGCCCGTGAAGCCGGTGTGGCCCGCCGTGCGCGGAGTGGCCATCGCGCCCATGTACCAGTGCTGGTAGAGCTCGAATCCGAGCCCGTGTTCGTCGCCGGGGAAGGCGGTGTTGAAGTCCGTGAACATCAGGTCCACGGACTCCGGCTCCAGGATGCGGGCGCGGCCGTAGACGCCGCCGTTGAGGAGGGTGCGGGCGAGGATCGCGAGGTCCCAGGCGGTGGAGAAGACTCCGGCGTGCCCGGCGACGCCGTCGAAGCTGAACGCGTTCTCGTCGTGCACCTCGCCCCAGACCAGCCCTCGGTCGATGCCCGACCACGGCTTGCGGGCGTCCTCGGTGGCGGCGACCTTCGGTTTCCAGGAGGCGGGCGGGTTGAAACGAGTGCGGTGCATCCCGAGCGGAGCAGTGATCTCGTCGTGGAGCAGGGCATCCAAAGGGCGAGCGGTGATCTTTTCGAGGACGAGCTGGAGAGAGATGAGGTTGAGGTCCGAGTACAGATACGCCGTGCCGGGCGGGCTGGCCGGAGCCTCCGCCCACAGCATCTTCAGCTTCCCCTCCCGGGTCGGCTGCGAGTACAGCGCGATCCACGCCCGGAACCCGGAGGTGTGCGTCAGCAGCTGCCGTACGGTGATGTCGCCCTTGCCCGCCCCGCCGAACTCCGGCAGGTACGAGGCGACCTTCGCCTCCAGCTCCAGCGCGCCCCGCTCGATCTGCTGCACCGCCAGCATCGATGTGAACAGCTTGGACACCGACGCCAGGTCGAAGACGGTGTCCCGGGCCATCGGAATCTGCTGCTCCGGCGGGAACTCCACCGCCGTGTCCGTCTTCTCGTCGTACGCCGCGTAGCGCACGGCCGTCCCGAGGGGTTCGTGCAGCGCGACCGTGCCGCCGCGCCCGGCCAGCACCACCGCGCCCGCGTACCAGGGGTGCTTGGGGGACGGGCCCAGGAACCGCTTCGCCTCGCCGACCACCCGTTCCAGGTGCTCGGGCAGCAGCCCGGCACGCGCCGCCGACCCGTACCGCAGCGTCGGACGGTGCCGTCCCGTGCCGCTCTTCTCGCCGTCCGCCGCCCCGGCTGCGGGAATCGGGCCCAGCACCAGCGCACCTCCCAGTGCCACGGCCCCACCCGCGAAGCGCCTGCGCCCCATGCCTCGGTGACTGCCACTGTCGTCTCTGTGCGCATCATCCTCAGTCATGGCCACCAGCAGGCCAAAGCACACCGCCCGTGTCAACGGTCGCCACAGCACCCGAGAATCTGACGCAGCATCAGAAAAGCTCTTCCGCTCTTCGCCCTCCTGCGGCATCCTGCCGCCCATGAAGACGGAGCTGAGCCAGAAACTGGGAGTCGAGCACGCCCTCTTCGGCTTCACGCCGTTCCCCGCCGTGGCGGCGGCCCTCACCCGGGCGGGCGGATTCGGCGTGCTGGGCGCGGTCCGCTACTCCGCCCCCGAGGACCTCGCCCGCGACCTCGACTGGCTGGAGGCGCACACCGAGGGCAAGCCGTACGGCCTGGACGTGGTCATGCCCGCCAAGAAGGTCGAGGGCGTCACCGAGGCCGAGGTGGAGGCGATGATCCCCGAGGGGCACCGCGCGTACGTGCGCGACATCCTCGCCCGGCACGGCGTCCCCGAACTCGCCGACGGGGAAGCCTCCGGGTGGCGCATCACCGGCTGGATGGAGCAGGTCGCCCGCAACCAGCTCGACGTCGCCTTCGACTACCCGATCAAGCTCCTCGCCAACGCCCTCGGCTCACCGCCCGCCGACGTCGTCGCCCGCGCCCACTCCCACGACGTCCTCGTCGCCGCCCTCGCCGGAAGCCCCCAGCACGCACGTCGGCACGCGGAAGCCGGGATCGACGTCATCGTCGCGCAGGGCTACGAGGCGGGCGGCCACACCGGCGAGATCGCCACCATGGTCCTGGTCCCCGAAGTGGTCGACGCCGTAGGGGAGTTGCCGGTACTCGCCGCCGGAGGTATCGGTACGGGCGAGCAGATCGCCGCCGCGTTCGCCCTCGGCGCGCAGGGCGCCTGGCTCGGCTCGCTCTGGCTCACCACCGAAGAGGCCGACCTGCACTCCCGCGCCCTCACCGCGAAACTCCTCGCCGCGGGCTCCGGCGACACGGTCCGCTCCCGCGCCCTCACCGGAAAACCCGCCCGCCAGCTCCGTACCGCCTGGACCGACGCCTGGGACGACCCGAACGGTCCCGGCGCCCTCCCGATGCCGCTCCAGGGCCTCCTGGTCGCCGACGCCAACTCCCGCATCCAACGCCACGAAGTCGAACCCCTCCTCGGTACCCCGGTCGGCCAGATCGTCGGCCGCATGAACTCCGAACGCAGCGTCCAGGCCGTCTTCGACGACCTCACCCGGGGCTTCGAGAAGGCCGTCACCCGCATCAACCGCATCGCCGGAAGGGGCTGAGCGCGCATGACCAAGGCCGAGACCGAGACCGCCCCGGACCCGGAGCGACCCCCGAACGGCTTCTGGGCCCAGGCCGCCGCCGACCCCGACCGCACCGTCCTCACCGACCCCGAAGGCGCCCACTGGACCGCCTCACAACTCCACGCCAACGCCAACCAGTTGGTCCACGGCCTGCGCGCGGCCGGCCTGTCGCGCGGCGACTCCTTCGCCGTCGTCCTCCCCAACGGCGTCGCCTTCCTCACCGCCTACCTCGCCGCCTCCCAGGCGGGCCTCTACCTCGTCCCCGTCAACCACCACCTCACCGGACCGGAGATCGCCTGGATCGTCTCCGACTCCGCCGCCAAGGTCCTGATCGCCCACGAACGCTTCGGCGACACCGCCACGGCCGCCGCGGACGCGGCGAACCTCCCCGCGTCCCACCGCTACGCCGTCGGCGACATCCCGGGCTTCACCCCGTACCCCCAACTCCTCGCCGGTCAAACGCAGTCACCCCCCGCCGACCGCACCCTCGGCTGGGTCATGAACTACACGTCCGGTACGACCGGCCGCCCGCGCGGCATCCGCCGCCCGCTCTCCGGCAAGCTTCCCGAGGAGTCCTACCTCGGCGGCTTCCTGGGCATCTTCGGCATCAGGCCCTTCGACGGGAACGTGCACCTCGTCTGCTCACCGCTCTACCACACGGCGGTCCTCCAGTTCGCGGGCGCGGCCCTGCACATCGGCCACCCTCTCGTCCTCATGGACAAGTGGACCCCGCAGGAAATGCTCCGCCTCATCGACACCCACCGCTGCACGCACACCCACATGGTCCCCACCCAGTTCCACCGCCTCCTCGCGCTCCCGGAGGAGACCAGGCGCTCGTACGACGTCACGTCCATGCGGCACGCGATCCACGGGGCCGCGCCCTGCCCGGAGCACGTGAAGCGGGCGATGATCGACTGGTGGGGGAACTGCGTCGAGGAGTACTACGCGGCGAGCGAGGGCGGCGGTGCTTTCGCCACGGCGGAGGACTGGCTGAAGAAGCCGGGCACGGTCGGGAAGGCATGGCCGATCAGTGAACTGGCCGTCTTCGACGACGATGCGCGCCGCCTTCCGCCCGGCGAACTCGGCACCGTCTACATGAAGATGAACACGGGCGGCTTCAGCTACCACAAGGACGAGGCGAAGACGCGGAAGAACCGGATCGGGGACTTCTTCACGGTCGGTGACCTGGGCGTGCTGGACGAGGACGGCTACCTCTTCCTCCGCGACCGCAAGATCGACATGATCATCTCCGGGGGCGTGAACATCTACCCCGCCGAGATCGAGGCGGTCCTCCTCTCCCACCCGGCGGTGGCGGACGCGGCGGTGTTCGGGATTCCGCACGCGGAGTGGGGTGAGGAGGTCAAGGCGGTGGTGGAGGCGGCCGAGGGGCACGCACCCTCGGACGCCCTGGCCTCGGCGGTCCTCGACCACTGCGCGGGGCAACTCGCGGCGTTCAAGCGCCCGAAGACGCTCGACTTCATCGCGTCGATGCCCCGCGACCCGAACGGCAAGCTCTACAAGCGTCGCTTGCGGGAGCCGTACTGGGACGGGCGGAACCTCTAGGGGTCCGGGGAGCTCAGACCACACCCACTCCCCGGCCCGCCCACAGCTCTCCGACGCGTGCCGCCGACGTGCCGATTCCCGTCGGTGCCAGCCAGCCCGGCCGGGACTCGGCGGGCGGCGCGTGCAACGGGGACTCAGCGGGCTCCGCGTGCAGCCGCACCAGATCCTCCGCCCGGTACCGACGGCACCCCTCGTGCCAGGTCATGATCCCCGACAGCCAGTTCTTCAGCTCCTCCGCGTAGTGCATCAGCACCCCCCGCGCCGCCTCGTCCAGCCCGAACTCCTCGCACAGCTCCGGGATCTCCCCGCTCAGCACGTGCTGGAACTCCGCCATCCGCGCCTTCATCAGATCGACGACCACGTCCCGCGCCTGCTCGATGCCGCACTGGAGGAAGTGCTGCACCACCAGCACCCCGTTGTGCAGCTCGCCCTCGTACTCGATCTCCTTCTGGTACGAGAAGACGTCGTTCAACAACGCCGCGTAGTCCATCGCCGCGCGTTCCATCGTCAGGAACGGCCGCGAGCGGTAGATCTCCGGCGGCAGCGTGTTCCCGTGGGAGAGCCGCGACAGGCTCATCGTCAGGTCGGAGCCGAAGGTGAAGCGGCGCATCTCGAAGTAGTCGACCGGGTCGGGCACCCGGTCCTGCGCCTGGTTGGCCAGTTCCCACAGCCAGCTCGCCGTCATGTCCTCGACGGCCTTGCGGAACTTCTTCCGGGCGTCCACCGCCATCGGCCGTGCCGTCCGCTGCCACAGATCGGCGAGCCCCCGCTCCAGCGGAGTCACCGGCACCGGCACCGGCTCGCTCTCCACGGGCATGAACAGCGACAGCCGGTCGTTGGCCGCCTTCGCCCCGGCCAGGTCCAGCGTCCGCCCGTACAGCAGCGGGAAGAGGTCGTCGCCGTATGTCCCCCAGGCCAGCCACCCGGAGGTGACGTCCAGCTCGGCGAGCGTGGCGTCCGGGTGGATTCCGGCGGAGCACAGCGGCAGGTCGTACGCCCGGATCTTCTCCTCGTTCCAGACCCCCGAACCCGGCAGCCCCGGCACCTCGTCCAGGATGCCCATGGCCCGCGCCCAGACCACCACGTTCTCCCGCGAGGCGTCGAGGTACGGGCTCAGCCGGGTCGCGTACGGCATGCCCAGATCCGGGATCTCCAGATGTCCGACCTTCTCGAAGCGGTGCACCGCCACGTTCTTCAGCCGGGCCGGAACGCCCACGGACAGCGAGCTCAGCAACTGGGCGGCGGCCGTGCCCAGTCCGGTCGGCCCGCCCAGCGCGTACGACGCCGGGCCGTGCGCGTCGTCGCCCGCGCCGTTCATGTACCGGCTGGAACGCATGTGCCACTCGTGGCCGCCGGCCTGCCAGTCCTGGAGGCCCTTGACGTACGCCAGCACGTCCAGCCGCTCCTGCGGCCCGACGCCGAACTCCGTGAAGAGCGGCTCCAGTTCGGTGAGGAAGGTCGTCTCGAACTGCTGGAGCCGCGAGGTCAGCAGATCGTTGACGCGCTCCGCCGCCTCCTGCGTCGGGCAGTCGAGGAAGGTCTCCATCACCAGGACCCCGTTGGACAGTTCACCCTCGTCGAGGATCTCCCGCTCGTACGAGAAGAGGTCGTTGCGCAGGTGCACCCCGTCCGAGAACGCGTCGCGCAGCACGCACATCGGCCGCGAGGCGGCGATCGCGTCGGGAACCTCGGCGTTCGCCACGTACTCGACGAGCCCCGCCGACCACGGGGCGCCGCCCACCTTGCGGCGCATCTCGATGTACTCGATGGGGTTGGAGATCCGCCCCTCGCTGATGTTCATCAGCTCCCACATCGACTCTTCGAGGAGGTGCTCGGTGGCGACCGCGAACCTGCGCCGCCACGCCTCGGTCATCGACGGGCAGGTCCGCCGCCACAGGTCGGCGAGCCCCGCCTCCACCGCGTTCGTCGGCTCGGGCACCGCCGCGCCCGCCTCCACCGGCATGAACATCGGCAGCCGGTCCAGATACGCCTTCGCGCCCACCATGTCGGGGTGGCGCTTGTACAGCTCCACGAAGTGGTCGTCGAAGAAGAACACCCACACGTACCAGTCGGTGACCAGCGCCAACTGCTCGGCCGTGCAGTCGGGATGGGTGTACGCGCACAGCAGCGCGTAGTCGTGGCTGTCGAAGTCGTGCTCGTCCCAGATGTCCGAGCCCTCGATCATGACCATCTCGCGGGCCCACGCCTTGGAGTGTGCGCGAGCATGCTCCAGATGCGGATTCAGCCGGGCCGGATACGGCATGTAGAACTCTGGCAGTGTGAAGGGCTGAGGCATGGTTCGGGTGATCGCCTTCCCGGTTCGACAGCGGTTCTCGACGGTGGTCGCAGCATCGATCCGGCGCACTGGGCGCCGATCCGCCTCACGCTAGGCAGGTGGGCGGCCCGTACGGCACCGGCCCCGGGCGATCACCACCGAAGTAGTGAATCTGCGCCCGGGGCCGGTTAATGATCTTGTTATCGGTGAAGGAGGCCGCTCACCGCTCCCTCGCCCACACCACCCTGAGCTTCGGCGAGGTCAGCACGTCCCCCTCGCAGAACCTCGACTCCACCCACTTCTCGCCCGCGTACAGCTCCGTCTGGTCGCGGTAGTGCGGCGAGTCCGGATTCGAGGACTGGCTGTACGTCAGCAGGGTCTTCGCCACCGGGCACGGTCCGCCGTTCCAGCCGACCGCCTGGAGGTAGCTCGACCCGGTGGTCACCTCGGTGTAGCCCCCGCCCGCCGCGTTCCACACGGGCTCGACCTTGTTCCACACGCCCAGCGACTCGGTCCCGCCGTGGACGGGGATGCGCTTGCCGTTGCGTACGACGAACTGGTTCTGACCCAGCGGCGCGTCCAGCGCGATCCCCGCCGCCTGCAATTCGGCCACCGCGCCCTTCAGGGCCGAGGCGAACCCGGGGGCCGCCGTGTTGAGCCCGCGCGGCGTGCGCACCGGATCCGCCGCGGCGAACGGCGTCCTCCACCGCGTCTCCCCCGGCACGGACGACACCAGCGCCCGCCAGAACCGGTCGAAGAGCAGCGCCCCCCGGCTCCCGGTGTCCATCTTCCGGTCCCACCGCTGCAACACCGCGCACGCGGCGCCGAGTTGGAGCTCCTCGCAGCCCTTCACGACCTCGTCCACCGTCAGGTCCGCAGCCGGAACCCGGTTGGCGAACTGCTGCCTCTGGAGGTCGGCGACCGTCAGCCGACCCTTCTTCGCCATCGCCGCCACGTCCTCGACCGCGCCGCGCGTACGCATCGAGCGCTGCGTGCCGAGGGTGCCGAAGACCCGCTCGTACCCGGTGATCGGCCGGTCGGCGTTGGTCAGCCAAGCGCTGTCGTTGGAGTTCTCGGCGTACGGCGCGTTCTTCAGCGTCGGCATCTTCGAAGGCCCGAAGATCCCCGGCTCGACGGCGTCCTCGTCACGACCCAGCGCGCAGTCCGTCCGCGCACCGTCCAGGACCGCCAGCCCCGCCGAGGGATACGTGACCCTGCCGAGCGGCGTCGAGCACCGCTGCGCCAGGTCGTCCGTGATGCGCGGCAGCACCTGCGACTGCGTGAAGAGCGAACCGCCCGAGGAGTCGGAGGCGATCGTGTTCACCCACGGCAGCCCCTGCGTCCGGCGCAGCGCGTCCTCGACACCCGCCACGTCCCGCGCCTTGCCGAACCCGAGCGCGGTGTCCCCGGCGCGCAGGTTCGTCGCGTTGGGGTCGTTCAGCGCGTACGCCGTCGTGGCCGTCCAGGGCAGCGGAAGCTGCGCGCCGAGCCCGGTGACGACGGGCCCGTACCGGGTCCACCACTGGGTGCGGGTCACCGGCTCGCCGTCCTTGACCGGCACGGTCACGGTCCGCTTCGTCATCGCCTCCCGCTTGCCGTCCACGACGTACACCGTCGGGTCGTCGGGGGCGAGTGTGAGCTGATGGAGGTTCATGGTGGTGCCGGTGGCGACCGTGTGGCTCCAGGCGATCCGCGAGGTGTGCCCGATCGACATCGTCGTCGAACCGACCAACGACCCGCCCATGACGTTGAGTTCACCCGGAATGGTCTGCTGCGACTGCCAGAACCGCCGCCCGCCCGACCACGGGTAGTGCGGATTGCCGAGCAGCAGCCCCCGCCCGTTCGCCGTCGTCCTCCCGCTGAACGCGACGGCGTTGGACCCCATCGCCGCGTCCGAGGTGTCGAAGAACTTCCGCGCGGCCTCACCCGGGTCCACCGGCGTCGCGCCGCCACGGGACTGCGCACCTGCACGCGGAGCCGCCGCGCCCGGCGGCTTCGCGGCGGTGATCCCGTCGACGCCCCGCCCCTGCCCGCCCAGCACGGAGAACGCGTAGTTCAGATGCTGTACGTCCGTCAGCGACACCGGCCGCACCCACGGGGCGCCCTTGCACGTCGGATCGCTCACCCGGTGCTGCTTCAGCCAGGCGTTGTACCCGGCCGTCCAGCCCCGCATCAGCTCCCTGACCTGCTTGCCGGGACCCACGGGTGCGGGCCGCGCCATCAGCTTTTCGACGGTACCGGCCTCCCGGACGCCCTGGAAGAACAAGTCGCTCGCCAGGTTCGTCGACGCCGACGACAGCGAGCCGTCCGGTTTCCCGTCCGCACCGAAGAACCGCGAGCGCTCTCCCCGTACGGTCGCGAAGCCCTCGGCCAGGGTGCACGTCTGGTCGGTGGCCTGCGCCCAGCCGTTGCCGAAGCCGAGGTTGGCGTAGTCCTTGGCGAGGATGTGTGGAATGCCGTATTCGGTGTACCGGATGAGGGCGGAGAGCCCGCCGCCCGAGGGGCGGCGCTCCTGGCCCCGGCCGTCGGCCGAAGCCGTTGGCGACAGTGCGGTGGCCGCGGTGAGCAGGGCGACCGCGGCGACGGTGAGGGATCTCGTACGGGTCCGGAGGGACAACGTGCCTCCCAACAAGGCGTCGCAACAGAGGAGTTGCGAGAGTCGGCCGTGACATGTGGTGCCACTCAGTCATTACCGGTCGGTACCTGTCAACATCCCGGACGGTATGTCGCTGCTTCGATTCTCTTGATTTGGCGCGCACGGCACCGCAGGATCACGCCATGACGACACCAGGGACCCCCGGCCTCCCTTCCAGCCTTCCGTCCGGCCTTCCCTCCGGCCTCCTCGACGGCACTGTCGACGGCGTGCTGCGCGCCACCGCCCGCCGCACCCCCGACCGCCTCGCCCTGCACTACCGGGACCGTTCCTGGACGTACGCCGAACTCGACGCGGCCGTCAGCACCGCCGCCGCCCACCTGCGCACCGACCGCCGCCTCGACGAGGGCGACCGGGTCGCCACGTACGGCCACAACTCGGACGCGTACCTGATCACCTACCTGGCCTGCGCCCGCGCCGGACTCATCCACGTCCCGGTCAACCAGAACCTCACCGGCGACGACCTGACGTACATCCTGGGCCAGTCCGGCAGCTCCCTCGTGCTGGCCGACCCGGACCTCGCCGACCGCGTCCCCGGGGGTTTCGCGGTCCTTCCGCTGCGCGACGCGCCCGACTCGCTCCTGGAGGTGCTGACGACCCCGGTCCCGTACGCGTCGGACCACGACCCGCTCGCCCCCGTGCAGCTCCTCTACACCTCGGGCACCACCGCCGACCCCAAGGGCGCGATCATGACGCACCGCGCCCTGGTGCACGAGTACGCCAGCGCCATCGAGGCGTTGGACCTCACCGAGGCCGACCGCCCCGTCCACGCCCTGCCGCTCTACCACTCGGCCCAGATGCACGTCTTCCTCCTCCCCTACCTCGCGGTCGGCGCGGAGAACACCCTCCTGGACGGGCCCGCGGCGGGCGCGCTCTTCGACCTGGTCGAGGCGGGCCGCGCGGACAGCTTCTTCGCCCCGCCCACGGTGTGGATCTCGATCGCCAACCACCCCGATTTCGGGACCCGTTCGCTGGAAGGGCTCCGCAAAGCCTTCTACGGGGCTTCGATCATGCCGGTCCCGGTCCTGGAGCGGCTCCGCGCCCGCCTCCCCGCCCTGGCCTTCTACAACTGCTTCGGCCAGAGCGAGATCGGCCCGCTCGCCACCGTGCTGCGCCCCGAGGAGCACGAGGGCCGGATGGACTCGTGCGGCCGTCCCGTACGGCACGTCGAGGCGCGCGTCGTCGACGAGAAGGGCACGGAGGTCCCGGACGGCACGGCGGGCGAGATCGCCTACCGTTCACCCCAACTCTGCCTCGGCTACTGGGGCATGGACGACAGCGGCCTCTTCACGGACGGCTGGTTCCGCTCGGGCGACCTGGCGGTGCGCGACGCCGAGGGCTACTTCACGATCGTCGACCGGGTGAAGGACGTCATCAACTCCGGGGGAGTGCTGGTCGCCTCCCGCCAGGTCGAGGACGCCCTCTACACGCACCCGTCGGTCGCCGAGGCGGCGGTGATCGGGCTGCCGGACGAGCGCTGGATCGAGGCGGTCACGGCCGTCGTCGTACCGCGCGACACCGACCTGACGGAGAATCAACTCCTGGCCTACGCGCGCGAGAAGCTCGCCCACTTCAAGGCGCCGAAGCGCATCGTGTTCGTGGACGAGCTGCCGCGCAACGCGAGCGGGAAGATCCTCAAGCGGGAACTCCGGGACAGGTTCTCCACGTAGCGGGAGGGGCGGAAGGGACTCGCCCTGCGGCTACTTGGGCCGCTGGTCCACGATCCGCTTGAACTTGCCCACCGACCGCTCCAGCGTCTCAGGACTCACCACCTCGACGCGGGCGGACACCCCGATGCCGTCCTTGATCGCCGCCGCGACCGCCTGCGCGGCGGCCTCCCGCTCCGTACCGCTCGCGTCCGCCCGCGCCTCGGCCCGTACGGTCAGACAGTCCATCCGGCCCTCCCGGGTCAGCAGCAGCTGGAAGTGCGGGGCCAGCGCGGGGGTGCGCAGCACGATCTCCTCGACCTGCGTGGGAAAGAGATTCACCCCGCGCACGATCACCAGATCGTCGCTGCGCCCGGTGATCTTCTCCATCCGCCGGAACGTGCGCGCCGTGCCCGGCAGGAGCCGGGTCAGGTCCCTGGTCCGGTAACGGATCACCGGCATGGCCTCCTTGGTCAGCGAGGTGAAGACGAGCTCCCCCTCCGACCCCTCCGGCAGCACCTCCCCGGTGATCGGATCGACGACCTCCGGATAGAAGTGGTCCTCCCAGATGTGCAGCCCGTCCTTGGTCTCCACGCACTCCTGTGCCACCCCGGGCCCGATGACCTCGGAGAGTCCGTATATGTCGACCGCGTCGATCGCGAACCGCTCCTCGATCTCCCGGCGCATCTCCTGCGTCCAGGGCTCCGCCCCGAAGATGCCGACCTTGAGGGAGGTGGACCGGGGATCGACGCCCTGCCGCTCGAACTCGTCGAGCAGGGTGAGCATGTACGACGGGGTCAGCATGATGATCTCGGGCTCGAAGTCCTGGATCAGCTGCACCTGACGGGCCGTCATCCCACCGGACGCCGGGATGACGGTGCAGCCGAGCCGCTCCGCCCCGTAATGCGCCCCGAGCCCGCCCGTGAACAGGCCGTACCCGTACGCCACATGGACCTTGTGGCCGGGCCGCCCCCCGGCGGCCCGGATGGAGCGGGCCACCATGTCGGCCCACATCGACAGGTCGTTCTCGGTGTACCCGACGACGGTCGGGCGGCCCGTGGTGCCGCTGGAGGCGTGCAGACGGCGGATCTCGTCCTGCGGTACGGCGAACATCCCGAAGGGGTAGTTCTCGCGCAGGTCGGCCTTGGTGGTGAACGGGAACCGCGCGAGGTCGGCGAGCGAACGGCAGTCCTCCGGTTTCAGCCCCGCCGTCTCGAAGGCCGCCCGATAGTGCGGCACGTTCGCGTAAGCGTGCCGCAGGGTGCTCCGCAACCGCTCCAGCTGGAGGACTTCGAGCTCCTCACGGCCGAGCCGTTCCGTCGCGTCGAGCAGCGCCTTCATGGATCACTCTCCCGTTCCTCGCGCACGTTCCCGGCGCCCGTTCGCCACGCCCATTCCTCGCCAAAATGGACTACCGATCATTCGGTCGTGGTGCGTACGGGGCCAGTAATTCAGGGCGGGAGGGCTTCTGGCAAGAGGTCGTACGGGGCGGAACGACGGACTTCCGGGTGTCCCGCCCGCACCGGCGATGCAAAACACCCCAAACTGGAGGGTATCGGTTGAACGAGGAAGAACCGGATCGAAGGCAAGGACCCCGAAATGCAGCAGTCCGTGACGCAGCGTCGACTCCGCAGAACCGCAGTGGCCGTGCTGATGGGGGTGGCGGGGGCGGCCGTTCTGGCCGCCTGCGGCGACGACAAACCCGTCCCCGCCGTCACGACGACGGTCACCGCCCCCGGGCCGACCGTCACGGTGACGGCCACCCCGCCGCCGCCCGCACCCGTCCCGACCGCGACGGCCGCCCCGACCGGGCAGCCCCAGAGCGCGGCGAAGCCCGACGTCGTCCTGACCGGCGACCCGGACGCGGCGTCCAAGGAACTGGACCGGCTGAAGGCGACCGGCTGGTGGAACCCCGACAAGATCGAGTACGCGGACGACCCGGTGACGGCGCTCCAGCAGTTCGACAAGTGGCTGGGCAAGGGCTACATCGCCCCGGGCGGAGCCTGGACTCCTGCCGGAGTGGCCGCGGTAGAAGCCGCAAACGAGGGCGGCCCGGAGCTGTAGTGCCCGCAGGGGCGCGGGGCCGTACCGATGTGCGGTTCCGCCGCGCGGGCGCGCCCCGGCACGACGCTCCCGCACGTAATGGGACCAGCCGCGTGGCGAGCGCTTGAGGGAAGGGGCGCGGGGCTGTACCGATGTGCGGCCTGAACCCCATCCCACCACCGGCGATCGGGGGAACACCGCACACACGACGCACCGGGGCCTCGCCGCAGACGGCCTGCGCAGGACGGCGCCCCGGTCGCGTGCCCGCGCTACAGCGGACCGGCCCCCGCCCCCCACCCCAACCCCCGGCACGCACCCGCCCCATCCACCTGTTTGGATGGCCCCCATGCCGACCTTCACCGCCCCCGACGGAACCCACCTCGCCTACCACCTCACAGGCACCGGCGAACCCCTCCTCTGCCTCCCCGGCGGAGCGATGCGCGCCTCGGAGTACCTCGGGGACCTCGGCGGCCTCTCCGCCCACCGCCAGCTCGTCCTCCTCGACCTGCGTGGCACCGGAGCCTCCGGCACCCCCGCCGACGAGGACTCCTACCGCTGCGCCCGCCAGGTCGCCGACGTCGAGGCCCTCCGCGTCCACCTGGGTCTGGACCGCGTCGACGTCCTGGCCCACTCCGCAGGCGGCAACCTCGGCATCCTCTACGCCGCCGCCCACCCCGACCGTGTGCGCAGCCTCGCCCTGATCACCCCGACCGCCTGGGAGGCGGGCGTCCTGATCGCGCCGGAGGACCGCCTCGCCGCCGCCCGACTGCGCGCGGGGGAGACCTGGTTCACCGAGGCGTACGCGGCGTACGAGGCACGGCTCGCCGGGCAGGGGACCGAGGTGTCCGTCGACCCGTTCTTCTACGGCCGCTGGGACGACGCGGCCCGCGCCCACGCCGCAGCGGACGCCGACCAGCGCAACCCGGCCGCCGCCGCCCGTTACATCGACCCGCAGCACGTCGACGGGCCCGCCGTGCGCAAGGCGCTGGCCGCGCTCGAAGCGCCCGTGCTGGTGCTGGCGGGAGAACTCGACGGAGCCCCCGACCCGGTCAAGGCGGCGGAGATCGCGGCCCTGTTCCGGCACGGCGAGGTCGCCGTACAGGCAGGGGGAGGGCACTTCCCGTGGCTCGACGACCCGCGCGGCTTCGTCCGTACGGTCGCCGCCTTCCTCGACCCCGCCGTGCACGGCGTGCGGCTGGCCGGGGGGAACCGGATCGCCTACCGCGTGTGGGGCGACCCGGCCGCCCCGCCCGTCGTCCTGCTGCACGGCCGCAGCATGAACAGCGCCGACTGGACCGGCATCGCCGAGGACCTGTCCGCCACCCGCCGGGTGTACGCCCTGGACACGCGAGGGCACGGCCTCAGCGACTGGCCCGGCGACTACGCGTACCCCCGACTCGCGCTGGACGTGGGCGAGGTCATGGACGCCCTGGGCCTCGACCGGATCGACCTCGTGGGGCATTCCATGGGTGGCGCCATCGCGCTCCAGGTCGCCCAGGCCCGACCGGAGCAGATCGCCAGGCTGGTGCTGGAGGACGCACTGCCGCCGTTCCCGATCGTCCCCCCTCGGCCCGCCGAACCGCGCCCTCCGCAGGAGGAGACCGACGCCCTCGCCTTCGACTGGGACGTCGTCCCGGCGACCGACGAAGGGGCCAACCACCCCGACCCGGAATGGGAGGCGGGGCTGGCGAAGATCACCGCGCCGGTGCTGGTGATCTGGGGCGGCGAGGCGAGCTTCCTGCCCGGTGCGGGCCAGCGGGAACTGGCCGAACTGATCCCGGGCGCCCGCAGGGTGACGATCCCGGTGGGTCACCTGATCCACCGGAACGATCCGACGGGATTCCTGGCGGAACTGCGGGGCTTCGGTATTTACTGATCTCGGAGAGCTGCTGCTGACGATCCGTCTATCAGGATGTTTCTGGCCGCACGTCCGAAGAACCCTTCCCCACCCCTCACCGGAGGCCCGAGTTGACCGCGAACGACCGATCCGCCCGTCTGCTCGTCGGCCTGCTCGCCGGGGCGGGCGCCGCCCATGTCGTGGTGCCGAAGCTGTTCGACGCCATGGTTCCGGAGTTCCTGCCGGGCGAGCAGCGCACCTGGACGCACGCGAGCGGCGTCGCCGAACTGCTGCTCGCCGCCGCGATCGCCGTACCGCAGACGCGGAGGGCGGGCGGGCTGGCCGCCGCCGGGTTCTTCGCGGCGATCCTGCCCGCGCACCTGAAGATGGCCCGCGACTGGCGCGACAAGCCGACGGCCCTCCGGGCAGGGGCGTACGCGCGGATTCCGCTCCAGGTGCCGTTGGTGATGTGGGCGGCGAAGGTGGGCCGCGACGCGGCCCGTTGACGGCGCTGGGGTCACGGATGGGGGCTATGCCCCTCGCCCCCTGCACGGGCTTCGCCCGCGCGTCCTCGAACGCCGGACGGGCCGAATTTTCTCCCGCCCCAAGAGAAGGCCCCCATGCGAATCTTGATCATCGGCGCCGGTGCCACCGGCGGCTACTTCGGTGCCCGCCTCGTCCAAGCCGGACACGACGTCACCTTCCTCGTCCGCCCCCACCGCGCCGACACCCTCCGTCGGCGCGGCCTCCGCCTCACCGGCCTCGGTGAGCCCGACGAGCACGTGACCCCGCAGTTCACCACCGCCGCCGAACTCGCCGCCGCGCCCGACCCGGCCCCGTACGACCTGATCCTCCTCACGGTGAAGGCCACCGCCCTCACCCCCGCGATCGAGGACTTCGCGCCCGCCGTCGGCCAGGACACCGTGATCCTGCCCGTCCTCAACGGCCTCGCCCACCTCGATCCGCTCGCCGCCCGCTTCGGCGCGCACCGGGTCTGGGGCGGTGTCGCGAAGATCATCACCACCCTCAACGACGACGGCGACATCGTCCGCCTCGCCCCTTTCGCGACTCTGGACTTCGGGCCTTTCGACGGCAGCGACCCCGCTCGGGCCGAGCGGACGGCCGCGCTGCTCGACGCCGTACCCGGAATCGAGGCGAAGGCGTCCACGGACACGCTCGGCGACATGTGGGCCAAGTGGTCCTTCATCGTGACGGTGAGCACCGTGAACATCCTCGGCCGGGGCAGCGTCGGCGAGGTCGTCGCCGCACCGGGCGGCGATGCCCTCGGCCCCGCCGCCCTGGCCGAAGCGGCAGCCGTGGCCGCCGCTTCGGGGCACGAGCTGCCCCAGGACGTACGGGACCTGGTGTCGGGGATGGCGACCGAGACCGGCTCCCCGCTCACGACCTCCCTCTTCCGGGACATGACGGCGGGCCTGCCCTCCGAGGCCGAGCACCTCTTCGGCGACCTCGTGGCACGGGCCCGCGCCCTCGGCGTGGCCACTCCGCTCCTCGACCTGGCCACCCTGCAACTCCGTGTACAAGAAGCCAGGTTGACGAAGTAAGGGGGCGGAAGTCGACAGTCGCGTCAGGGGGCCTTCGGCTGCCACAGGGAGGTCACCGGGTCGTAGACCCTGACCCCCTTCGGCAGGCCGAGCGACGCGGCCGTGATCCGCACCCCGCGGTGCGCCGGATCCGCCGCCACCCCGATGTCCCGTACGAGGCGCACATCGCCGGGCGTCGGCGGCGCGAGCACGGTGCGCACCGAGGCGTACGCGCTCGCGCCCGCCGCCACCCGGTACGGGGCACTGCCGACCGGGGGATTCGGGCGGGCCGACCCGTCCAGGCCCCCGAAGGTGACGGTCGGGATGCGGTCGACGGTGCAGGCGTGCTTGCCCTTGTTGGTGAAGCGGACGGTGAGGACGTCGGGGGTCGGGGCGGCAGCCGCCCCGACCGTCAGGTTCCGCTCCGCGCAGCGCGGCAGCGGACCGCCGCCCGTCGGCAGTACGCAGGCGGTGGCGGTGGCGGAAGCGGCGAGCAGGACTGCGGCGGCGAGCGCGCCGACCGTGGTGAAACGCTGGTGCGTGTACATGGCTCCATGCTGCGGCCGGGACCCCCGCAACCGGGAGAACGCCACCGGCTGTGTGACGGGTCCGTGACACTCCGACAGGCCCACGCCGCGTTGAGTGCGTACCGTTTGTTCCGTGGCCCTCTTCCGCATCGCACACCGCACGCCCCTCGCCCCGGACGAAGCCTGGCGCAGGCTCACCGCCTGGGAACGGCACGCCGCCCAGGTCCCCTTCACCCACATGGTCTTCGGCACCGACCCGCCGACCCGGCAGGGCACCCGGTTCGTGGCCCGTACCCGGATCGGAAGGATCGGATTCGACGACCCCATGGAAGTCGTCGAGTGGCGGCCGCCGGAGCACTGCCGACTGGAGAAGAGCGGCCGGGCGGTGACGGGGTGGGCCGAGATCGACGTACGGCCCGTACCGGACGGCGGCCCGGGCGCGTACGTGATCTGGACGGAGGATCTGCGGCTGCGCGGGCTGCCCCGGATGTGCGACCCGCTGCTGGCGGCGGCGGGCCGGGTGGTCTTCGGGCGGGCGATGCGTGCGCTGCTGCGGGAACCGAAGGGGCGGTGAGGTCCGCGCGGCCGTGAGCCGAGGCCCCTTCCGCCCGGCCGCTGACCCTTCCGTCCGGCCGTTACCTCTCCCGTGCGGCCTCCGCCTTTGCCCAGCGGTAGTCCGCCTTGCCGCTCGGCGAGCGGTGTATCCGGTCGGTGATCACCAGCTTCCGGGGGATCTTGTAGCCCGCGAGCCGGGTGCGGCAGTGTTCCTGAATGGCTGTCAGGTCGGGAACGGCGGCGTCTGCGCGGAGTTGGACGACGGCTGCGACCCGGTTGCCCCACTTCGGGTCTGGAACCCCGGCGACCAGCGCGTCGTACACGTCCGGATGGGCCTTCAGGGCCTGCTCGACCTCCTCCGGGTAGACCTTCTCGCCGCCGGTGTTGATGCACTGCGAGCCGCGTCCGAGGACGGTGACGATGCCGTCGCCGTCGACGGTGGCCATGTCGCCGAGCAGCACCCAGCGCTGCCCTTCGCGCTGGAAGAAGGTCTCCGCGGTCTTCTTCGGGTCGTTGTAGTAGCCGAGCGGGACGTGTCCGCACTGGGCGAGCCTGCCGATCTCGCCCACGCCCACGGGTTCGTACGTCGCCGGGTCGACGACCTTCGTGCGCTCGTTGACCTCCAGCCGGAACCCCTTCTCCGGGCCGGAGTCGTCCGTGGCCTTCCCGTTCGAACCGGACTCCGACGAACCGAAGTTGTTGAGCAGCGTCACGTTCGGCACGAGCTCCTGGAACTGGGCGCGCACCGTGTCCGACATGATCGCCCCGGAGGACGAGACGCTGAAGAGCGAGGAGAGGTCCGTGCCCTTCAGCGGGCCGTGCAGGGCGTCGATCAGGGGGCGGAGCATCGCGTCGCCGACCAGTGACACGCTCGACACCCGCTCCTTCTCGATGGTCCGCAGCACCTCCTCCGGTACGTACTTGCGGTGGATGACCACCCGCTGCCCGTAGTGGAAGGCGATGAACGACGTCAGCGTCGAGGTGCCGTGCATCAGCGGGGGAGTGGGGAAGAAGGCGAGACCGGCACCACCGGCCGCGACCTTCTCGGCCAGCTCCTCGGGCCGCCTCACCGGACTGCCCGTCGGGTCCCCGCCGAACAACCCAGCGAAGAACAGGTCTTCCTGACGCCACATCACCCCCTTCGGCATGCCCGTCGTGCCACCCGTGTAGATGATGAAGAGGTCGTCGGCGGAACGGTCGGGGAAGCCCCTTCCCGCTGACCCGGAAGCCTCGGCGTCCACGAACTCCACGCAGTCGACGGCCGGGGCGTCGGCGGGCCGCCCGCCCACCCGGACCAGATGGCGCAGCTTCCCGGTGCGCGGCAGGGCGGCTGCCACCCGCTCGGTGAACTCGGTGTCGAAGACCAGCGCGGCGAGGTCCGCGTCGCGATAGAGGTAGACCAACTCCTCTTCCACATAACGGTAATTGACGTTGACCGGTACGAGACGCGCCTTCAGGCAGGCCAGCACCGTCTGGAGGTACTCGACGCCGTTGTAGAGGTGCAGCCCCAGGTGTTCGCCCGGCTTCAGCCCCGCGTGGATGAGGTGGTGCGCGACGCGATTGGCGGCCGAGTCGAGTTCGGCGTAGGTGAGGCGGCGCTCCGCGCCCGTACCGGGATGGTCGACGTACACGAGCGCCTCGCGGTCGGGGACCACGTCGACGACCGACTCGAACAGGTCGGCAAGGTTGTACTCCACCGTTCCTCCTGAACCCCGGTTGTGCACAGGCGAGTTGATGTGTCGGCCATCACAGCAAAGGGTGCTTCAAGTGGGAAGGGTGTACGCCGAAGAAATCTGACTGACTGTCAGAAAACTCTTGAAGTGGCGGGGGCTCTCCTGCAACCTGTTCCAGGTCTGACGACGGGAGGACGGTCATGTCCGATACGGAATCGGGTGCGAGGTCGGGTGCGAGGGGTGCGGAGCCGGGCACGGAACACCTCGCCGTACGGCGCGAGGGCGCCACGCTCGTGCTCACCCTGAACAGGCCCGAGGCGAAGAACGCGTTGTCGTTGCCGATGCTGGTCGGGCTGTACGACGGCTGGCTCGCGGCGGACGCGGACGACTCCGTGCGGTCGGTCGTCCTCACGGGGGCGGGCGGCTGCTTCTGCGCCGGGATGGACCTCAAGGCGCTGGCCGGAACGCGGGGGATGGGCGGAGAGGGCGACACGTACCGCGCACGGATGAAGGCCGACCCCGACCTGCACTGGAAGGCGATGCTGCGCCACCACCGGCCGCGCAAGCCGGTGATCGCGGCGGTCGAGGGCCACTGCGTGGCGGGCGGCACCGAGATCCTCCAGGGGACGGACATCCGGGTCGCGGGAGCCTCCGCGACCTTCGGCCTCTTCGAAGTGCGCCGCGGCCTCTTCCCGATCGGCGGCTCGACGGTGCGGCTGCCACGGCAGATCGCGCGGACGCACGCGTTGGAGATGCTGCTGACGGGGCGGCCGTACGGGGCGCAGGAGGCGGCCAGGATCGGGCTGATCGGGCGGGTCGTTCCGGACGGGACGGCGCTGGAGTGCGCGCTGGAGATCGCCGAACAGGTCAACGCCTGCGGGCCGTTGGCGGTGGAGGCGGTGAAGGCGTCGGTCTACGAGACGGCGGAGATGAGCGAGGGGGAGGGGCTGGCGGCGGAGCTCAAGAAGGGGTGGCCGATTTTCGACACGGAGGACGCGAAGGAGGGGGCGAGGGCTTTCGCGGAGGGTCGGGGGGCGGTGTTCCGGCGGCGGTAGGGGGCGGGCCACCTGGCGCCCCCGGCCGCCCGGAGCGGCCAACCACGCAGCCCGGCCCGAACCCGAACGCGGGCCCGAGGCTGAACCGGAATTCGGGCCCGAGGTCGGTCCCGAATCCGAGCCAATACCCGGACCCGAGTCTGAAACCGGACCGAACCCGAACCGGAGGTCGGGCCGAACCCGAGGCCGGTCTTGAATCCGAGCCAAGGCCCGAGCCCGAGCCAAGGCCCGAGCCCGAGCCCGAACCCGAAGCCGGGCCCCGCCCGAGGCCGGGCTGAACCCGCACCCGAGCCCGGGCCTGAACCCGGGCCGCGATCCGAATCCGCACCCCGAGATCGGAGATCACATGCCCGCCCTCAAAGCCCCCCTCACCGTCGAGTTCCCCTTCACCCGCTCCCTCGGTCCCGTCCAGTCCGCCTTCCTCACCGGCCTGCGCCACCGCACCCTTCTCGGCGTCAGGACCACCTCGGGCGAGGTGCTCGTCCCGCCCACCGAGTACGACCCCGTCACCGCCGAAGAGCTCCGCGACCTCGTCGAAGTCGCCCCCACCGGCACCGTCACCACCTGGGCCTGGAACCCCTCCCCCCGCCCCTTCCAGCCCCTGGCGACCCCCTTCGCCTGGGTCCTCGTCAAGCTCGACGGCGCCGACACCGCCCTCCTGCACGTCCTCGACGCCCCCGGCCCCGACCACCTCCGCACCGGCATGCGCGTCCGTGTCCGCTGGGCCGAGGAACGTACCGGCGCCATCACCGACATCGCCTGCTTCGAGCCGCACGAAAGCACCAACAAGCACGAAGTGAGCGTGCACAGAGGTGAGTTCGAGGACATGACCACCCTCCTCACCGCCCCCGCCCGCCTCGACTACACCTACACCCCGGGCCGCGCCCCCACCGACTACCTCACCGCCCTCGCCGACCACCGCATCGTCGGCGAACGCTGCCCCTCCTGCCAGAAGGTGTACGTCCCGCCCCGGGGGGCCTGCCCCACCTGCGGCATCGCCACCGCCGAACAGGTCGAGGTCGGCCCCAGCGGCACCGTCACCACCTTCTGCATCGTCAACATCAAGGCGAAGAACCTCGACATCGACGTCCCGTACGTCTACGCGCACATCGCCCTCGACGGGGCCGACCTCGCCCTGCACGGCCGCATCGCGGGCATCCCGTACGACGAGGTCCGGATGGGCCTGCGGGTCGAACCGGTGTGGACGGACGGCGCCCGCTACCCCGACCACTACCGGCCCACCGGCGAGCCCGACGCCGACTACGACGCGTACAAGGAGCTGATCTGAGATGCCGCCGACCCCTGCTCGGCCGGTGCGCGACGTCGCCGTGGTCGCCTTCGCGCAGACCGACCACCGCCGCCGCACCGACGAACTGTCCGAAGTCGAGATGCTGATGCCCGTCCTGCACCAGGTCCTCGACGAGACCGGCCTCAGGACCAGCGACATCGGGTTCACCTGCTCCGGCTCCAGCGACTACCTCGCGGGCCGCGCGTTCTCCTTCACCATGGCCCTCGACGGCGTCGGCGCCTGGCCGCCGATCTCGGAGTCGCACGTCGAGATGGACGGGGCCTGGGCCCTGTACGAGGCATGGGTGAAGATCCTCACCGGGGAGGCCGACACCGCACTCGTCTACGCGTACGGCAAGTCCTCGCCCGGCTCGGTCCGCGACGTCCTGACCCGCCAGCTCGACCCCTACTACCTGGCCCCCCTCTGGCCCGACTCGGTCTCGCTCGCCGCCCTCCAGGCGCAGGCCCTCATCGACGCGGGCGACACTGACGAACGCGCCCTCGCCTCGGTCGCGTCCCGCAGCAGGGCCGACGCCCGGGCCAACGCGCATGCCCAGGTCAAGGGCGAGGTCCCGTCGGGCGACTACCTCGTCCACCCCCTCCGCACCACCGACTGCCCTCCCGTCAGCGACGGAGCCGCCGCCGTCATCCTTGCCGCAGGCGACCGGGCCCGAGAGCTCTGCTCCCGCCCCGCCTGGATACGCGGCATCGACCACCGCATCGAGGCCCACAGCCTCGGCGTCCGCGACCTCACCGACTCACCGTCCACCCGGCTCGCCGCCGAACGCGCGGGAGCGTACGAAGTGCGCCTCGACACAGCGGAGTTGCACGCCCCGTTCACGTCCCAGGAAGTCGTCCTGCGCAAGGCACTCGGCCTCGGCGACGACATCACGGTCAACCCGTCCGGCGGGGCGCTCGCCGCCAACCCGATCATGGCCGCCGGTCTCCTCCGCATCGGGGAGGCGGCGGCCCGCATCCACCGGGGCGAGTCCGACGCGGCCCTGGCCCACGCCACCTCGGGCCCGTGCCTCCAGCAGAACCTCGTAGCCGTCCTGGAAGGAGACCCCCGGTGAGCACCCCACGCGCCAGCCGCACCAGCCGCACCAGCCACAAAGAACCCGTCGCGGTCGTCGGCATCGGCCAGACCGCCCACGTCTCCGCCCGACACGACGTCTCGATCGCCGGGCTCGTCCGGGAGGCGGCCCAACGTGCCCTGCTCGACGCCGAGTTGACCTGGCAGGACATCGACGCCGTCGTCATCGGCAAGGCCCCCGACTTCTTCGAGGGCGTCATGATGCCGGAGCTCTACCTCGCCGACGCACTCGGCGCGGTCGGCAAACCCATGCTCCGCGTCCACACCGCGGGCTCCGTCGGCGGCTCGACGGCACTCGTCGCAGCCAACCTCATCGCCGCCCGCGTCCACGGCACGGTCCTCACCCTCGCCTTCGAGAAGCAGTCCGAGTCCAACGCCATGTGGGGCCTCTCCCTCCCCGTCCCCTTCCAGCAACCCCTCCTCGCGGGCGCCGGCGGCTTCTTCGCCCCGCACGTCCGCGCGTACATGCGCCGCACCGGGGCCCCCGACCACATCGGTTCCCTCGTCGCCTACAAGGACCGCCGCAACGCCCTCAAAAACCCGTACGCCCACCTCAAGGACCCCACCCTCACCCTGGAGAAGGTCCAGTCCTCGCCCATGCTCTGGGACCCCATCCGCTACTCCGAGACCTGCCCCTCGTCCGACGGCGCCTGCGCCATGATCCTCACCGACCGCACCGGTGCCGCCCGTTCCCCGCACCCGCCCGCCTGGGTCCACGCCGGGGCGATGCGCAGCGAACCCACCCTCTTCGCGGGCAAGGACTTCGTCTCCCCGCAGGCGGGCAAGGACTGCGCAGCCGACGTCTACCACCAGGCCGGAATCACCGACCCGCGCCGCCAGATCGACGCCGTCGAGATGTACGTCCCCTTCTCCTGGTACGAACCCATGTGGCTCGAAAACCTGGGCTTCGCAGGAGAGGGCGAAGGCTGGAAACTCACCGCATCAGGCGTCACCGAACTCGACGGCGACCTCCCCGTGAACCCCTCCGGCGGCGTCCTGTCCAGCAACCCCATCGGCGCCTCCGGCATGATCCGCTTCGCCGAGGCCGCCCTCCAGGTACGCGGCCGGGCCGGCGCCCACCAGATCCCCGACGCCCGCACGGCCCTCGGCCACGCCTACGGAGGCGGCTCCCAGTTCTTCGCCATGTGGGTGGTGGGGGCGGACCGGCCGGGCGGGTGACGAGCGTGGCCCGCCGAGAGGGCGGCGAGGCGGACCCGCAGCCGCTTCGGCCGGAAGGAGCCGTGGGCGTCCCTACTGCCACACGATCGGACCTGGGACGACGGCTTCCGCAGCCGTGACCGCCTCCGCCAGGGTGTCAAACCCTGGCGAGTCCGGCCAGAACCAACGATCCGTCTCGGACCAACCCGGCTGATGCCTCACATAGTAGAGATGGCCCTCCGAGTTGAGTTCCGGGGTTTCCCCCGGCTCCAGATCGCCCTCTGCCTCGGCGATACCGAACCAGAAGTCGTAGTCCAGCATGACCACGAGCACCGTTGTGGGCACAGCGTTGTCATACAGCCACACGCCTGTTGCCACGACCGACTCCATGCACGCGAGCCTAGGGCCTGCCCGGCGGATCCTGTCGCGGTCGCGTTCCCTGGCGCGCCCTCCCCCAAGGTCTTGAGGACCAGGGGGCCCCTGCGGCGTTGTCGTCAAACTTCCCCAAGCTCCCGGCTTCGCTCCAGCAGGGGAGACGCCACCCCCGCCAGTGCAAGCTCGCCGCGCAGATCCACCGAGCCGGGCGCGCGAGCCGTGGGCAGGCTGCTCAGCGAGCTGACGGACATCGACGTGAAGGGCCGCCGGGCGAAGGGCCGTCGGCTGAAGGGCGCGCGGCATGATGGGGGCATGCCGAACCAACCTGTGCTCGTGTACGACGGGGACTGCGCCTTCTGCACCACCTCCGTGCAGTTCGCCGAGCGACGACTGCGGCCCCGGTGCGCGAGCGTTCCCTGGCAGTTCGCCGATCTCGAAGCTCTCGGCGTCACCCGACAGCGGGCCGAGCACGAGGTGTTGTGGGTAACCCCGGCCGGGGCCGTGCACGGTGGGGCGCAGGCCGTCGCGAAAGTTCTCCTGAGCGCGGGGCGGGGGTGGGCCGTCCTGGGGGCGCTGCTCACCCTGCCTCTCGTACGGCTGCTCGCGCACGGCAGCTACCGGCTCGTCGCGAACAACCGCGAGCGGATGCCCGGCGGCACACCGGCCTGCGCCCTGCCGCCGGGCCCCCGGCCGAGGGGGGAGCGGCCGTCGGACCCTGTCCGTCGTACGGCGTGATGGCTAGTGTTGCTGGCGGACGACGACGATGTGAGGGGAGTGCGACGGTGGCGACGAGTACGCAACAGGAACTGGTGGGGCGGGCGAGGCCGGAGCTCGATCTCAGCGCGGCGGACTGGCAGTCCGGCAGCAAGGGGGCGGGGGACGTGCAGATCGCCTTCGTGGAAGGGTTCATCGCGATGCGCAACGCGGCGAACCCCGTGGGGTCCTCCGTCATCTTCGACCCGGCGCAGTGGCGGGCCTTCGTGGTCAACGCCAGGGCCGGGGCCTTCGATCTGACCTGACCCGCGAACGAGCGTCAGCAGGGCCTGCGCCAAGGGTCCAGACCCAGGTTCTTGCGCATCGAGGACAGACCGAGCCGCCGGGAGTCCGCGCAGAACTCGCCGTTGGGCAAGGCGTATTCCACATGGAAGACCGCCTTGCCCGCGGTGATGAAGGGACGGAGCCGTGCGCACTCGTCGAACTCCGCGCACTCCTCGTTGACCGCGAAGTCGAAATGACGGACGAGCTGCGGGATCTGTTCCAGGTCGTTCTTGAGGCCGACGGCCAGACCGCGTTCGTGAGCCAGGGAAGCGAGCAGCTTGTTGTACGTGAGCTGGTGAGCGGCGGTGAGGGGGAAGCCGGTGTCGTTGAGGTAGGCGTCCATCAGGTCCGGTTCGACCGCGTCGAAGCCCTTCTTCTTGCACATGTCGAAGCGGCGCTCCATGAGCGGGCGCAGTACGTCGATCCGGCGGATGTCCAGCCAGCGCTCGCCCTCCCACCCGTTCGGGCCGCCGAGGACCGACCTCGGGAAGTCGCCCTTGTCGGGGCGGAAGTCCTCCCACGCACCGGCGTTGACGTAGCAGATCACCTTGCGGCCGTCGGCGTGCAGCCGCGCCACGTCGGCCGCGCTGTTCACGAATCCGTCGATGTCGTAGACGGGTACGTCGGTACGGGGATCGACCCGGCCGTCCAGTTGCCACTGCCACGCGGTCCCGGGGCGGGGCTGCCAGATGCCCCGGGCGGCGGGGCGGGTGGTGGCGCCCTTCCGGGGTGGCGGTGAGGAGGAAGGCGGGCGGGACGTGCCGCCCGATGTCGTGGGGGTGGGAGAGGCGGTGGGGGAGGGCTGCGGGGTGGGGCGGGACGGCGGGGGCGAGCCCACGGCCTGCGGGCGTGGGGCCGGGGCGTCGGCACGGTCCTGCGACGGGTCCGGCGACGACGTGCATCCGGCGACCGCGAGCAGTACGAGGAGCGCCAGCGGCAGGGCCGGGTGGGCCCGCTTCCGTACGCGGGTGACGGCGTGCGTCGGGTGGGCGGGGCAGGAGGCCCCGGGAGCCCTCAGGGGCGGAGTGCCTCGGCGCGGCAGGGGTCTCATGACGGGTGCTCCAGAAGTTCGGGCGGCAGCGCCGACCAGGGGTTGGGGAGTTCGCCGCCGACCGCGCAGCACACCGCCGCGCCCCGCGTGCGCGCGGTGCGGGCCGCGACCTGGGACATGGCGCGCGGTACCCCGTACACCAGGTGGCAGAAGAGTTCCGGGGGGTGGCGCAGGGTCCAGCGGGGGCGGTCGAAGAGCGTGACGTAACTCGTCCAGTGCCCCTCGAACGTGACGATCAGGTCGGCGATGCGGGCGTAGCCGGGTGCGGGGTGCACCCCCGGGTTGAGGACCACGGTCCGCGCGCCGGTGCGGCGCGCGGACCGGACGGTTCTGCGGCAGCGGGCCAGCGCCGAACGCTCCGAGGGGGCCCGGTCGAAGAACCAGCCGTCGACACCGAACCACGCCACGTGCCGGGCCAGGTCGGCGGCGATCTCGGGGGCCGGGCGCTCGCCGTAGTCCAGGTCGACGTACCCCAGGACGGGCACCCCCGCCGCGCGCAGGTCGGCGGCGGCGGAGGCGAACGCGGGATCGGGCAGCTCGCCCGGCCCGTCGGCGGCGTTGAGCACCACGCCGTGGACCTGGTCGCCGGCGCGGGCGGCGAGCCGCCACGCCTGAGGGTCCACGGCGGGGTGCGCGTACAGCGGCAGCAGGATGCTCACCGCGGTGCGTCCGGGCGGGGAGCGCGGGACGCGGTGCCGGTGCGGGACCCCCGGGGGTGCGCGTCGGCGGCCGGCCCGGCACCGGGCCTCGGTCTCGGAGCGTGGGCCTGCGGGTGCTGGCCGGTGCCGGGCCGGGGGCGCACAGGGGATGCGCCTGCGGCCTCGGGACCGGAGCGCGGGCCCGGGAGGGGGTCGGGCAGCGGGTCGGAGAGCGGGTCGGAGAGCGGTGCCGGGGCGGCCGTGCCGATGGTCCGCGCGCCGCGTACCCTCGGCCCGTCCGCCCGTTCCGTCGTCTCCCCGGCCGGGGTCCACGCCGCCCCTCCTGACCCGGAGCGCACCGCCTCCCACAGTGCCAGCGCCGCGTCCTCCAGCCCGTAACGGGGGCGCCAGCCCAGTGCGCTGCCCGTCGTGGAGATGTCCGAGCACTGCCAGGACACCTCGGCGGACCGCGTCGAGCGCTGCGTGCCCTCCTCGACCCGGCCGAGGAAGCCCGAGAGCCGGACCAGTTCGTGGAGCAGGTCCCGGGCCGGGCGGGCGCGTCCGCCGGACACGTTGAGGACGGGGGGAAGCGGCCCGGACGCCGTCGCGGCCAGGGCCACGGCCTCGGCCACGTCCCGTACGTCGACGAAGTCGCGGTACGCGGAGAGGTCGCCGATGGGGATCACCGCGTCCGGGTCCGTGCCCGCCGCCAGGAGTTCGCGGGCGAGGCGGCCCGGGAGTCCCGTCGGCGGTGCGCCGGGGCCCACCGGGTTGCCTACCCGGAGCACCACCGCGTCCAGGCCCGAGGTGGCGACGGCCACCGTCCCGGCGAGCTTGGTCGCGCCGTACGCACCCGCCGGGCGGGTCGGGTCGGCCTCGGACACCCGGATGCCGTGGGACGTGGGACCGTACTCGGCGGCGGAACCCAGGTGGATCAGCCGGGTACGGGGCGCGGCCCGGTGGAGCGCCGCCGCCAGGACGGCCGGGCCGCGGGCGTTGACCTCGGCGAGCGTGACCGCGTCGCCGCCCACCGCTCCCGCGCAGTTCACGACCACGTCGGGCCGCAACTCCCGTAAAGCCTCGGCGAGTTCGTGGACGTCGGCCGAGCCGAGGTCCACCCGCAACGCGGCCTGCGGGCCCCGGCCGCCGGAGAGGACCAGGACGTCCGCGAGGGACTCCAGCCGCTCCACGGTGTGGCGGCCCAGATAGCCGGTCGCTCCCAGTACGAGTACGCGCATCGGTTCTCAGGCTCCCTTGAGCAGCAGCGAACGGTGCGTCGTGAACTCCGCGTTCGCCCGGTCGTAGTCGTCGGGGCGGCCGATGTCGAGCCAGTAGCCGTCGAACGCGTAGGCGTGCGGGGGAGTGCCGTCCCGGAGGAGGTCCAGGACGAGTTCGTCGAAGCCGAGGGGGAGGCCCGGAGTGTAGGGCGCGAGGGTGTCGCGGGAGACCCCGTACACGCCCATCGACACCCGGTAGTCCATGCTCGGCTTCTCCGTGAAGGCCACCACCTTGCTCTCGTCGGTGGTCAACACCCCGAAATCGATGCGTACTTGGCGGGCGTACGTGGCGATGGTCAGCGGGGCGTCCGAGGCGCGGTGGCAGGCCAGCACGTCCGCGTAGTCGAGGTCGGTGAGGATGTCGCCGTTCATCACGAGGAACGACTCGGGGAGCTGCTCGCGCAGGTTGAGCAGTGGTCCGATGGTGCCCAGCGGGCTCTCCTCGGTGGCGTAGTCGACCTTCAGACCCCAGCGCTCGCCGTCCCCGACGTACGCGCGGATGATGTGCCCGAGGTGGCCGATCGCGAGGGTGACGCTGGTGAATCCGGCGGACGACAGCTGGCGCAGCACGATCTCCAGGATGGCGTGCTGGTCGCCGATCGGGACGAGCGGCTTGGGCAGGGCCGTGGTGTACGGCCGCAGCCGGACGCCCTTGCCTCCGGCGAGTATCACAGCGTGCATGGTGGCCTCCCTTGGTGGAGCGGTTGGAACGCGGAACCGGCAAGGTAATGAGTGCTGTGCGGAGTTGGGCTGGTGGTGACGGAAAGTCAGATGTTGTAGATGTCCGTCTTGTAGCGGGCCAGGTTCGCCGGGTCGCGGAAGAACTCCACGGTCGCGGCGAGCCCCTGTTCCAGGTCGTGCCCCGGTGTCCACCCCGTCGCGGCGGTCAGCCGGGAAGCGTCCGCGACCAGGCGCATCACCTCGGAGTTCGCGGGCCGGATGCGCTGCTCGTCCTCACGCACGTCGAGGTCGCTCTCCATCACCTTGCCGATCAGACGCACCAGGTCGCCGACCGAGATCTCGCCGCCGGTGCCCGCGTTGAAGGTGCGGCCCACCACGTCCTCGGCGGGTGCGGTGCCGACCGACAGGAATGCCTGCGCGGTGTCCTTGACGAAGGTGAAGTCGCGGGTGGGGCGCAGGTCGCCCAGGGTGATCGTGCGGGAGCCCGCCGCGACCTGGCCGATGACGGTCGGGATGACCGCCCGCATGGACTGCCGGGGGCCGAAGGTGTTGAAGGGGCGCAGCGTGACGACCGGTGTGGCGAAGCTGGCGTAGTAGCTGTCGGCGAGCCGGTCGCCGCCCGCCTTCGAAGCCGCGTACGGGGACTGTGTGTTGATCGGGTGGTCCTCGGTGATCGGCACCGTCTGCGCCGTGCCGTACGTCTCACTGGTGGAGGTGTGGACGAGGCGTGGAGTGCCCAACGCCCGTACGGCTTCCAGGACGTTGAGGGTGCCGGTGACGTTGGTGTCCACATAGCTGTGCGGGGCCTGGTAGGAGTACGGGATCGCGATGAGCGCCGCCAGGTGGTACACGGCCTGAGCCCCCTCGGCCAGGGCCCGTACCGAACCCGGGTCGCGTACGTCGCCGAGGACGATCTCGACCTGGTCCAGGACGTCAGGGGAGAGGGTTTCCAGCCAGCCGTACGAGGAGAAGGAGTTGTACTGCGCCATGGCGCGCACCCGGAACCCGGCGGCCACCAGGGCCTCGGTCAGGTGGGAGCCGATGAAGCCCTCGGCCCCGGTGACGGCGGCGAGCGGTGAGGTGGTCAACTGGGCGTTCCTTAGAGGTAGTTGCGGAAGGGGCGGGATTCGCCCCGAAGGAGGCGCCCGGGGTCTGGGGGCGCCGGAGAGGTTCAGGAGGCGTCGGGCGGCTCAGACGTGCGCCGTCGGACGCCCGAGCAGATGCAGTGCGCAGCCCAGCAGGGCGAGGGCCGCGACACCGCAGCACAGCAGCGGTACGAGAGGGTCCGCCGGGGGCAGCAGGAAGGCGGCCCCCGCCACCCCTGCCGCCGCGCACAGCGTCAGTGCCGCCGGAAGCCAGGCGATGCCGAACGCCTGGAGGAGCAGCGCCGTCCACAGCACCGCCGCCAGCGCGAGGAGCGACGCGGTCCCGCCCCCGGTGAAGTGCGCGGCCGGGACGAGCGGCAGCAGGTAGACGCCCAGGCAGCCGCCCAGGACACCGGCCGACCTGAGCCGGAACCCCGCGGGCGTCGTCGCCCTGCGCAGCACGGCGACCGACAGCCCCCGGTAGCGGTACAGCAGCCACTCGGCCGGCCCCATGCTGAGGGTCAGGACGACCACGGCCCACGGGTGCTGGAGCCCGGCGCACATCACCAGCACGCCCGCCCCCAGGCCGAAGAGCCCGTACGGCAGGGACTCCGCCACCCCCGGCCGGACGGCACCGGGCGCCGGGTCCTCCCGTACCGCAGCACCGATCGCCCGCCAGGCCGTCGCCACCGCCAGCACGACGGTCAGCACGGGGAGGCCGCCCCGCACCCACGGGCCCGGCTCGACCCACGGCAGCAGCGCCGCACCCGCCATGACCGGCACCAGCGCGCCGAGGAGCAAGCGCTCCTCGGCGAACACCAGCAGCACTCCGGCCGCCGCCAGATACACCGACTGCCCCACGGCGAAGAGCGCGGCCGGGGTGGGCCCGGCCAGGACCGCAGCCGCCCCCGACGCCAGCAGCGCGCCCGCCGGGGCCCCGTACAGCAGCGTCCTTCCGGCTTCGTGGCGCCCCGAAGCGAGCCGCAGGTACGCCCGGTGCGCGAGCCCCTGGCTCCACGCCCAGGACACCAGGCCCGCCACGATCAGCGCGGCCACCGCACCCTCGGAGAACCACAGCCCGGACGTCAGCGGATAGGCGAGACCCGGCAGCCCGAACAGCGCCCCGCGCAGAGCGCACCGGAGGTGGTCGGGCGCCCACGGGTCGGCGGCCGCCGGTGGTTCGGGGAAGTCGCGCGGCACCCGGGTGTAGAGGTCCTCGGCCAGCGAGAAGAGGTTCTCGTGGCCGTACCTCGTGGTGATCGCCTCACCGGTCAGGCCCTCCGACTCCAGCAGGGCCGCGACCTCGTACGGGTGCACGGCGGGCCCGATCCGGTCGGCGAGCCGGGCCGCCAACTCGTCCACCGCGTCGTCGGCGCGCACCCGGCGGCCCGCGCCGATGCGCGGCAGCCGCAGCGCCCCGTCGATCGGCGAGGGGGAGGCGAGGCGCAGGGTGAGCGTGTCGTCCGCACGGCGGGCGTCCTTCAGGGGCAGCGGGCCGCTCATCCGGCCACCTGCCGCAACTGGACCGTCTCCGCATGCAGGTGACGACCCGTCATGTCCAGGGTCCGGCCGGTCGGGGTGCCGGTGGCCAGGTCGACGTAGATCTCCCGGAAGGTGTCCACGGTCTGCCGCAGCGTGAACTGCTCGATCACCCGCAGCCGCGCCGCCTCGCCCATCGCCGCCCGACGGGCCGGGGCCCGCAGCAGCTCCAGGGCGGCCGCCGCCATCGCCGACGGATCGCGCGGCGGTACCACGAGCCCCGCGTCGCCGACCGCCTCGCGCACCCCGCCCACGTCCGTCGACACGGTGGCCCGCCCGCACGACATGGCCTCGATCAGGGTGAACGGGAAGCCCTCGCTGATGCTGGACAGCATCACGACGTTGCCGGCCGCGTACGCGTCCTTGATGTCGTCGACCCGTCCCTCGAAGGTCACCGCGTCGCCGTGTCCGAGCTCAGCGGCGAGGGCCTCGCAGCGCTCCCGGTACGCCTCGCCGCCGCGCGGCGTGCCGCCGAACAGTCGCAGCACGGCGTTCGGAAGCTGTGCCCGCACCTCGGCGAACGCACGGATCAGGGTCTCCAGGTCCTTGATCGGGTCGACCCGGCCCGCCCAGCTCAGGGTGGGTCTTTCGGGTTCGGGCCCGGCGGGCGGGAAGGCGGCGGGATCGACGCCGTTGTAGACGGTGCGTATCAACTCCGGTGGTGCGCCGCCCTGTTCCTCCCACAGTCGGTTGTACCGGTTGCCGGGGGTGATCAACGCGGCCTTGCGGTACGTCTCTTCGGCGAGCAGCCGGAAGAACCCGAGCAGCACCGCCTTGACCGGCCAGCGGTACGGAGCGGTCCGGTAGCCGAGGTAGCGCTCGCGCAGGTACACCCCGTGCTCGGTCAACAGCAGCGGTACGCCGTGGAGCTGGAGCGCGGCGAGTCCGGGCAGGACCGCCACCCCGCCGCTGACGGCGTGCGAGACGCCGGTGCGCGGCGGGGGAGCGGAGAGCGGGCGCAGCGCGTGCTCCAGGAGCCCGGTGGCGGTCACCGCGTCGTGCACGGTCGGAGCTGCCTCGCGGACCGCGAGCCCCGGCCGGTTCCACACCTCCGTCAGCACCCGGACCGCCGCTTCGCCGCGCAGCGCCGGGCTGAGCAGCCCGTCCCGGGCGGCGTGCGCCATCTCGTACAGGGCGGGCGCGAACCCGTCCTCGGCGCCCGGGTCGAGCAGTGCGGTCAGGAAGCGTTCGTACGCGGCCGTCAGCCGTCGGCGCCGACGGCCGCGCGGCTCCGCACCGGCCGGGGCGGGACCCCACATGGGCACGGAGAGGACGTCGCGGACGTGACCGGGCAGCTCCCAGGCCAGGGGCTCCCGGCCGGTGCCGGTGACCGCGACGACGTCGAACTCCACGTCCGGCATGCCGGTGACGAGTTGATCGCACCAGACGCTCACGCCGCCGTGGCTGTGGGGATAGGTGCCCTCGGTGAGGAGGGTGACGCGCACGGCACCGGAGTGCGGCGTGCGGTGTGGATCGTGCATCGATGCGCTCCACGGCAAGAAGGGTCAAGAAGGGTGCGGAAGAGACGAGGGCGGCGGGCCGGGCGGCGTACGCACCCTCGGCGGTGCGTGGTCAGCGCTGGACGACCGGGGGCGGAACCGGACAGGTGACGCGTCGGCGGGCGCGGTCGGGTCGAACTCCGGCGCCCGCCGTGTGGGCAAGCCGGGTCGCGGCGGGCCGCGCGTCGGCGGGAGTGCCCCCGCGCCCCGCGAACGATGACGTCTGACTCCGCTTCATGCGGTGTGCTTCCCTCCCGAACGAGGCGTACGGCGGTGACGCCGGGCGGCCCCCCACCCCCAAGGCGGCAGCGGCTCCCGCAGGGGTGCCGCTGTCGCGCTCTGTTGAAACACATATTCGGGCCTGAGTGCAGCATTTGTGTGCCTGATGTGAAACCTGACGAAAAATAGTGGGTGCTGATCACAGGGGAGGGCCCTGATCCTGTGAAGTGCGTGTGAAGCCTGACGCGACATCAGGCCAACTCGCCCGCTCCGCCGAGTCCTCGCCCCACCCCCTTCTCCGGCCGTTCCGCCTGCGGTTGATCCGCCCGCACCCCCCTCGGCCAGGCCGGGCGGCATATGCTGAGGTCCTTCGGCTCCGCACGCCGGTGCCGCCGTGCGCCGGGCGCGGAGCGGGAGTTGGGTGGGGGGCGACATGTCGCGTGGTTCCGGCGTACCCGGGCGCCGAATGTTCGAGCGCGAGAGTGAACTGGCCGCAGTGGACGAGGCGTTGCGCGCCCTCACGGGCCCGCGCGGGAGTGACACCGTCGGCCCTGACACCGCCGGCCCGGACGCCGTCGGCCCGCACGAACCGCCGCGCGGCGGACTCCTCGCCGTCGCGGGGCCCGCGGGCCTCGGCAAGACGACCCTGCTCGCCGAGACCCGGCGCCGCGCCGCCGCCCTCGGCTGCACCGTCCTGTCCGCACGCGGCGGCGACCAGGAGCAGGCCGTCGCCTTCCACGTCGCCCGCCAGCTCCTCCAGCCCCAGCTCGCCGGGGAGTCCGACGCCGCACTCCGCTCCCGGCTGGGCAGTTGGTACGACATCGTCGCCCCCGCCCTCGGGCTGTGCACCGCCACCCGGGGCGCACCGCCCGACCCCCAGGGCCTCCGCGACGGACTCGACTGGGTCCTCACCCACCTCGCCGTCCGGCGCGCACCCCTGGTCGTCGTCGTGGACGACGCGCACTGGGCCGACCCCGAGTCGCTGAGCTGGCTCGCCGCGTTCGCCCCACGCGTCGAAGACCTCCCCATGCTCCTGGTCGTCGCCTACCGCCCCGACGAACTCCCCCACCACGCACACCAGTTGAGTACGCTCCCCGGCCGCGCCGGACACCGCCCGCTCGGCCTCGCCCCGCTCACGGGACCGGCCACCGCACGCCTGGTCCGCGCCACCCTCGGCAGGCACGCCGACGACGCCTTCTGCCGCGCCTGCTGGGACGTCACCGGCGGCAACCCCTTCGAGACCGTCGAACTCCTCGCCAAGGCCCACGCGCGCACACTCCCGCCCACCGCCGCCAGCGTCCACCTGGTCCCCGGCATCGCCGCCGCCGTCAAGGGCAGCGGCCTCGTCGCCCGCCTGGAACGCCTGGGCGCCGCCACCGTCCGCTTCGCCTGGGCCTGCGCCGTCCTCGGCACCGAGATATCCCCCGGCCTGGCCGGCAACCTCGCCGGACTCGGCACCGAGGCCGCGGCCGACGCGGTCGACCGCCTGCGCGAGGCCCGCGTCCTCGCCGTACCGCACACCCGCGACGACGGCGCGGGAGACCCGGACGCGCCCCTGGAGTTCGTGCACCCGCTGATCGCCACCGCCATCTACCGGGCCATACCGGATGCCTTCCGGGTCGCCCTGCACGGACAGGCCGCCTGGTGCGTCGTCGACGCCGGACTCGGCTCGGCCGCCGCCGCCCGCCACCTCCTGGAGACCCACCCGGAGGCCGACCCCTGGACGGTCCACCACCTGCGCGCGGCCGCCCGTGAAACGCTCCGCGCCGGAGCCCCCGACGCGGCCCGCCGGGCCCTCGCCCGAGCACTCCGCGAACCCCCACTGACGGAGGAACGAGCAGCGGTCCTCTACGAGTTGGGCTGCGCGTCGCTCCTCACCGAACCCGCCACCACCGTCAACCACCTCCGCGCCGCCCTCGAAGAGCCGATCGCCGACCCCGCCCTCCGGCAGGGCATCGTCTACCGGCTCTCCCAGGTGCTCGCCCACAGCGACCGCCTCGCCGAAGCCGGTGAACTCCTCGCCCACGAGGCCCGCACCGCCACCGACGCCCGCACCCGGCTCCGTATGCAGGCGGAGAAGTTCATGTGGGACGCCTTCCGGGCCGACGAACCGGACTCACCGGCCCGCTCCCGCCGCCTGGCCCGCCTCGCCGACCGCCTGACCGGCCGCGACGTCACCGAGCGGTACATCATCGGGCTGCGCGCCTGGGACGCCACCCTGCGCGGCGAGGACTCAAGCATCCCCGTCCGCCACGCCGAACGGGCCCTGGAAGGCGGCCTGAGCTGGGCCGACGACAGCAGGGGCTTCGAAGTCCCGGTGCTCTCCGCCCTGGTCTTCATGTACGCCGACCGCCCCGGCCGCGCCGAAGAGCTCTTCGCGCCCGGCATCGCCGAGTTCGAGAGGCAGGGCTGGCGCGGCGCGCACCTCTCCTTCGCGTACACCCTCCTCGGGTACATACGGCTGCGCCGGGGCCGCCTGGCCGAGGCCGAGGACCTCGTCCGCGCCGGAGTGCGCCTCGCCGAACGCACGGGCGTCCGCACCCCCGTCCAGTGGTACGGGCTCGGCGCGCTCGTCGAGGTCCTGCTCGCCCGGGGCAAGGTCGAGGAGGCCACGGAGGTCGCGGAACGGCACGGCCTGCGGGAACCGTTCCCGGCGGCGGTGACCTTCCCCGACGCGCAGACGGTGTACGGCCAACTGCTCCTGGCGCGGGGACTCCCGAAGGAGGCGGCGGCCGAACTGGCCGCAGTGGGACGCCGGTTGGAGCCGCGCGGCATCCGCAACCCCGGCTGGTGCCCCTGGATGCTGCACCTCGCGCGTGCCGAGGCGCACGACGCGCCCCAGCGGGCCCGGGCCACCGCGCAGGAGGCGGTCGCCCGTGCCCGGCAGACCGGTACGCCCTCGGTCATCGGCCAGGCGCTGCGCGTCCAGGCGGAGGTGGCCGATGCCCCGGCCGAACGGGTCAAGCTCCTGGAGGAGTCGGTGGCGTGCCTCGAAGCGTCCCCGGCCGCCTACGAACTCACCTGCTCGCTCTTCGCCCTGGGCCGCGAACTGCGCCGGACGGCGCGGACGGAGGAAGCGGCGGATCACCTGTACCGGGCCCTTGAGGGGGCACTCCAGTGCCACGCCGACGGCCTCGCGGAGGCCGCCCGCGAGGAACTGTCCGCCGCGGGCCTTCGCCCGCGCCGCCCACAGGACACACTCAGCCCGACCGCACGGGAGCGGACAGCGGCGACCCTCGTCGACTAGGGCCCTTGCGAAGGCGCGTCCATGGGCGGAGGTAAAGGCGGGCGGCCCCGCCGCCCAAGGGGGCTAGGCGGAAGCGGAGGGGGCTGGGCCCGCCGCCGAAGGCGGGACGGGTGTCGGGCGGGCCAGGGAACCAGTACCGTCCGGCACCAGACAGCCCAGCCCCACTCCGCCCAGCCCCACCCCGCCCGCGCCCAGCACCGGCGCACCCGGCAGAACCCCACCCCGCCCGCGCCCGAGCGATTCGCGAAGGAGCCCCCCCCATGACCCACTTCCTCCTGGTCCCCGGCGGCTACACCGGAGCCTGGATCTGGCGCGACACCGCCCACCACCTCCGGGAGCGGGGCCACCACCCCCACCCCCTCACCCTCACCGGCCTCGGCGACCGCCGTCACCTCGCGACCCCCTCGACCACCCTCGCCACCCACGTCGCGGACGTCCTCCAGGCCCTCGACCACCTCGACCCCGCCGACCCCTCCGAGCCGACCGTCCTCGTCGGTCACAGCTACGGCATCCACCCCGCCGTCGGCGCCGCCCTCCGCCGCCCCGGACGCATCGACCGGCTGGTCTTCCTCGACGCGGCCATGCCCGCCCACGGCCTCTCCGTGATCGACGCCAACCCCGACCCCACCTACCGCACCCGCCTGCGCGAGCGCGCGGAAAGCCTCGACGGCTGGCGGCTCCCGGTCCCCGCCCTGCACGACACCCAGCTCTGGGGCTCCCTCGCCGAGGTTTCCGAACCCGACCTCAAGCGGATGGAACAGCTCGCCGCCCCCCAGCCCCTCGCCACCCTCGAACAACCACTGGACCTTCCCGCCGACACCCCCTGGCCCCCCTTCAGTGCCGTCTTCTGCACGCGCGGCGGCTTCGCGTCCACCGCCGCGATCCAGGCACTCGTCGCCACCGGAGACCCCCGCTTCCACCGGCTCGCCGACCCCACAGCGGGCTACTTCGACCTCGACACCGGCCACTACCCGATGCTGTCGCGCCCCGCGGAACTCGCCGACGTACTGATCCGCGCGGCCGCAGGCGAGGGACACCGGCTGCACACGGGGCCGCAGCAGCCCTGAGGGGCGGCCGGGGACGGGCCTACCGCTTGAACACCGCCCGCCCCGGCCACGTACCATGTCCGCATGTCCTTCCTCCGCCGCCGCCCCTCCGCCACGCCCACGGGGCCGGATTTCGACGTCCTCGCGATGGACCCGGGCGACTGGCCGGGCAACCTCGGCGCCGGACTGCTGCCCGCCCCCGACGGCACGTGCCAGGGCGTCTTCCTGCGCTACGACCTGTTCGGCGGGCGCGGCCCCTCGATGGTCATCGGGAACCTGCCCGAAGGAGCCCCGGCCCGCGAGCTCGGCGAGGGCCAGGTCCCCTTCGAGGTCGCACAGCTCCTCCTCGCGCTGGAGAACGACGAGGAGGTCGAGGTCGTCAGCACCGAGGACGTCCCCGTCATGCAGGGCGACAACCTGCTGATCGTGCGCCGCCTCAAGCTCTCCGAGAGCCGGATCTCCTGCGTGCAGTTCGACCGCAGCGACAACGTCCTCGTCACGATCGCCAGTTGGGACCGGCCGATCACCGACGACCTGTACGCGCTGCTGAAGCCGCTGCCCGCCGAGATGTTCCAGGGCTGACCGGCCCCACCCGCTCAGTCGCCCAGCACCCGCACGTCCGACTCCTTCACGTACCCGATCCGGTGCCCGTACTGGATCTCGTAGTACTCCTCCGTGCCCCGGACCACTCGCCCCGGCTTCCCGTAGTCCTTCGCGTAGAAGTACTCGCCGGGCACACGTTCCCCGACGACGTACCGCTGACCTGCCAGAACGCGGTACGTCAGCGGGACGACCGGCTGTACGGGCACGTCCGCCGGGTACGCGGACGCCTCCGGATAGGCCCTGCCGTACACCGGCACCGACTCCAGCCCCTCCCGCGCGGTGAGCAGCCGGCCCTCCGTGTTCACCGCGGTCGGCCGCTCCGCCGGATTGTGGAACCAGACCTTCTGGCCGAGGTACCAGATCGCCGTCCACTCCCCGCGCCGCTCCGCCACCGCGAAGCTCTGGCCGGTGGAGGCACGGGCCCCCGTGTCGTTGACGCCGGTCGTCGAGTCCGTGCCCCGCCCGATGTCCCTGACCAGCGGAGCCGCCGCGTCCGGCGCGGTGTGCAGCCGGACCGCGCCCGACGCGTGCTCAGGGCACGGCTCGGCGGGCTTCTTCCCGCAACCGGTGTACGGCGGGCGGTGCGCCGCGTACGGGGGGCGCACGGTCACCACCGCGCTGTCCGGCCCCGCCGTCGGCACGAAGGGCTTGCCCAGCAGCTCGAAGTAGTGCGCCCAGTCCCAGTACGGACCGGGGTCGGTGTGCATGCCGCGCACCGCCTCCGGGGTCCCTCCGGGCACGTTGTCGTGGCCGATGACGTGCTGCCGGTCGAGCGGGATGTCGTACTTCGCCGCCAGGTACCGGGTGAGCCGGGCCGACGACCGGTACATGGCCTCGGTGTACCAGGCGTCCGGTGCGGTCAGGATCCCCTCGTGCTCCAGGCCGACCGACTTGGCGTTCGTGTACCAGTTCCCGGCGTGCCAGGCGACGTCCTTCAGCGGTACGTGCTGGGCGACGTGCCCGTCAAAGGAGCGCAGGGTGTACTGCCAGGAGACGTAGTCGGGCTTCTGGACGAGCCGCAGCGCGGTCTTCCAGGACCCCTCCGTGTCGTGCACGACGATGTAGTCGACACTGGCGTCACGGTCGCGGTCAGCCAGGTCGTGATTGCCGTAGTCCCCGTCCGACGACCCGTCAAGTTTCTTGTACGGGGCGGGAATCCACTCGCAGGAGACGGAGAGCGGACACTCCACGGGACCGGTGTGCGGCGCGCCCCCGGCGCCGGCGAAAGAGGCGGCGTTACGGTCCGCGTCCACCGGTGCGGCCAGTGCCACGCGCTGTCCGTCGTCGTTCGTACGGTGCTGACCCGCCCGCATCACCGCGTACACCTCGTCCGTGTATGTCCGGGCCGCCGAGGGCTCCTGTGCCCCGGAGAACAGGGCGATCGCCTCACGCCAGCGGGCCGGATCGGCGCTCGGGGCCCGCCCCACGTGCCGCTGCGCGGCGGCGAGGAGCGCGGCTCCGCCCCGTACGTTGGCGGCCGGATCGCTGCGCAGCTCCGCCACGGACAGCCCGGTGAGACCTGCCGCCTGCGCCAACATGCCCGCCCCGGCGGCGAGTTGGGGCGAGGTCGTCCGCTCGTCCGTCAGATGCATCGGGCCGTAACCTCCCCCCACGCTCGGCGCACCCGCGTGCGAGTCCCAGCGCGACTGGAGGTACGAGACGGCCAGCAGGACGTCCGCCGGAACGCGGTACCGGGCGGCGGCAGCGGCGAACACGCGTTGCAACGCGTCGGCCTCGGGCGCGGCCACCGGCCGAGCCTCCCCGACGGGGGCGGAGACGGGAAGGGGTGCGGGGACGTCGGCCGAGGCCGCGAGCGGAGTGAGGGTGAGCAGGAGGGCGGCGGCGGTCGCGACGCCCCCCGTCCTGGTGGCGGAAAGGTGCAAGGCGTCCTCCGGTGGCAGGTCAGCGGGCGGCGGAACCGCTCATGATGCCGACCGCAGACCCCCGAACGGCGCAGGCCCGCCCCGGCCGCGCCGCGTGGCGACGGACCGGGGACGGGCCTCCTGCTCGTCGATTCACCTGCTGGGCAAGGGGATGCACGTGCCCACCGGGGTGTTCCTTCGGACTGGCGTACGCCACCTGATCGGACGATACGACGACAGTCCTGGCCCCCTCCCGAGGGGGATCAGCCCTTGCGCCCCGCGACCACGCGGTAGAGGGCCAGCACGATCACCGAACCGATGACCGCCGCGACCCACGTCGACAGGGAGAAGAAGCCGTTGATCGACTCGACCCCGAAGATCACCTTGCCGAGCCAGCCGCCCAGCAGACCGCCCACGATGCCGATCAGCATGGTCACCAGGCAGCCGCCCGGGTCCTTGCCCGGCATCAGGGCCTTGGCGATGGCTCCGGCGAGCAGCCCGATCAGAATCCACGCGATGATGCCCACAGTGTTCCTACCTCCGTACGAAAAGAGCTCCGGTGTCCGACCGGAGCTCTTCCCTGCTTTCCCCGTACCGGCGGCCGAAACGCACCATCACCGGCAAAGTCGCACGTTCGACGCAGAAAGGGCCGAAGGTCCCCCATGCAACAGGACCTCCGACCCGCAGCCACCCGTACCCGGCACACGGACAGCGCGGAGGGCAGCGCCCGCGCCCAGGCACTGCCCTCCGCCCTTCCCCTCCACCGCCGCCCCGCCCCGACCGCACCGGTCCGGGTCTCAGGGGCTCAGCGGGTGCCCACCGCCGCACGCACCGCACGTCGGGTCAGCGCGCAGTCGTCGTGCAGCCTGCGCAGCAGCAGCCGCTGCTCCTCGCCCGGGGAGATTCCCGAGCCGCCGAGCACGCCTGCCGGAGGGGCCTCGCGCATCGTGCGCTGCACCTTCGCCTCGTAGTTGCGGACCTCCCGCGTCGTCACGAGCATCAGATTCACCAGGAACGCGTCCCGGGCCGCCGTGCCCGCCGCCTGCGCCAGCTGGCTGATCTGACGGCGTGCCACCGGGGAGGCGTCGCCGAGGACCATCCAGAGGGTCGCCAGGTCGTACCCCGGCAGATACCAGCCCGCATGCTCCCAATCGACCAGCACTGGACCGGCCGGCGAGAGGATCATGTTGGAGAGCAGGGCATCGCCGTGGCAGAACTGCCAGGGGAGCGAGGACCGGGAGATGCCGTGCAGCAGTTTCTGCAGGTCACCCAGGTCGCGGTCGGTGAACAGGCCCAGCGCGTGGTACTCGGTGAGCCGCCTGCCGTAGTCGAGGGGCTGGCCGAACATCTCGCTCGGCGGCCGCCAGTGGTTGAGCTTGTCGATCGCGCCGAGGGCGGCCCGGACGTCGGCACGCGGGGGAGCCTCTGCCGGGTGTCGCGTCAGGGCCGCCGCCCGGCCCGGCAACCGTTCGATCACCAGTGTGCAGTTGTCGGGGTCCGCGGAGATCAGCCGGGGCACCCGCACCGGTGGACGGTGCCGGACGAAGGCGCGATAGACAGCTATCTCGTGCCGGAACCGCTCGGCGGACCGGTCGGACTGGTCGAGTAAACACTTCGCGACCGCGGTCGTACGGCCTACCGTGCCGACGAGCAGGACGGAACGCCTGCTGCGGCGCAGTACCTGCACCGGATGGAACTCCGGGCAGATCCGGTGCACCGAGGCGAGAGCTGACCGCAGTTGCGCGCCCTGGGGGCCGGACAAGTCGAGTCTCCCGCTGAGCGGTTGGGATCCGGGCCCTGCCGCACGCCGCGCCCGCCCGGTGCCCGCCGCTGCGGCGTGGTGCGGATCGAGATACGGTCCACTGCCCGTCACCAGCGGACGGTGCGGCCGGGGCGGGGCGGACACGGAGGACGGTGCTGTGTACATGGGGGTACAGGTCCCTTCGTGTGCCGACGAGTTGCGTGCGCCACCCGCCCCGGCGGACGGTCCGCACCCTGGGGAGTGCGAGCCGGCTGCCGGGCCGGGGTGGCGCTCTCTTACCTAAGACCCGCCCGCGGGTGGCACACCATCTGGCGCACCCTGGCGAACCCTGGCGAATAGTCGCGACGCATATCGCGGCGCGTTAATGTCAAGTCAGCCGAGAACCTGGGGGCTTGACGTGAGCGGTGAACCCAACACCCGCCTGAACGACCTGTTCGGACTGACCGGATGGTCCAAGGGCGAACTCGCGAGAATGGTGAACCGGAAGGCGGCGGCCATGGGCCACCCCCAACTGGCCACCGACACTTCGCGGGTCAGGCGCTGGATCGACATGGGGGAGTCCCCCCGCGATCCCGTACCAAGGGTGCTGGAAGCCCTGTTCACCGAGCGGCTCGGCCGTGTCGTGACCATCGAGGACCTCGGGTTCACTCGCCATGGCCGCACGGGACGACGACGGGCCCCGGGCAAGACCGAGCACCCCGACGGCGTGCCGTGGACGTCCGAGCAACTGGCCGAGATCCTCTCCGAATTCACGGGAATGGACCTCATGCTCAACCGACGCGGCCTGGTGGGCGCGGGCGCCGCGCTCGCCGCCGGCTCCGCACTGACCAGCGCCATGTACGACTGGCTGCACACCGATCCGAAGCTCGCGGCCGACGGGCCGCGCATCAACGACCCCCTGCACGTGGAACGCGCCGGGTACGACCTGTACGAAGCGGCCCCGGTGGGGGCGGACGAGATCACCGCACTGGAGCGCTCGGTCGACGTCTTCCGCGCCTGGGACGCCTCACGTGGCGGCGGTCTCCAGCGCAAGGCGGTCGTCGGCCAGCTCAACGAGGTGGGCGGCATGCTCGCCTACCGTCAACCCGCTCATCTGCAAAGGAGGTTGTGGGGAGTGGCGGCCAACCTGGCGGTCCTCGCCGGGTGGATGTCGCACGACGTCGGCCTGGAACCCACCGCGCAGAAGTACTTCGTCATCGCCGCGCACGCGGCCCGCGAGGGGGGAGACCGCCCGCGCGCCGGCGAAGCGTTGTCCCGGGCCGCCCGGCAGATGGTGCACCTCGGCAAGCCCGACGACGCACTGGACCTGATGAAGCTCGCCACGTCCGGCTCCGGCGAACAGGCCCTGCCCCGCACGCGCGCCATGCTGCACACCATCGAAGCCTGGGCGCAGGCTTCCATGGGGCAGGGCCAGGCGATGCGGCGCACCCTCGGCGAGGCCGAGGAACTGTTCGTCTCCGACGACGGCAGGACACCGCCGCCGAGCTGGATGCAGATGTTCGACGAGGCGGACCTGCACGGCATGCAGGCGCTGGCGTTCCGTACGCTCGCCGAGCACGAACCGGCGGCGGCGGTCATCGCCCAGCGGCACGCCAGGCTCGCCCTGGAGCTGCGCCCCGAAGGACGTCAGCGCTCCAAGCTCTTCGACCACATCTCGATGGCCTCGGCCTGCTTCATCGGCAACGACCCCGACCAGGCCGACCGGTACGCCCGGCTCGCCCTGAACTCGATGGGGGAGACCTCCTCGCACCGCACCTGGGACCGGCTGCGCAGCATGTACCGGCTCACCTCGCAGTACGCGGACTACCCCATGATCGACGACCTGCGCAAGGAACTGGAGCGTGTGATGCCGAAGAAGGCGAACGGGACCAGGGGGGCGGGGACGGCCGTCTAGCGGCCCGTCCGACTCACTCACCTCACTCACCGCAACGAGCCGATCCCGTACCGAGGTACGGCGAGCGACTGCGGCCGACGGCTGCGACGGACTGCTACGCGCCGACCCTGGCGATCAGCACACAGGCGTCTTCCTCGCGCTCCGTCTCGCCGAACTCCTCCAGCACCAGCCGCACGCACTCGCGTGCACTGTGGGCGCCGGCGAACCGGGAGGCGAGGGACAGCAGCCTGCTCCGGCACTCGTCGTCCGTCGCGCTGCGCCGGGACAGTCCGTCCGTGTGGAGGAGCAGCAGGTCACCAGCCCGGAGGGTCACTTCGGCCTGCTCGTACGCGGCACCGCTCGCCGCACCGAGCAGTCCGAGCAGGGCACCGCGCGGCGGGGTCAGCGGCTGTCCCCGGCCGTCGCGGAACAGCAGCGGGGCGGGATGTCCGGCCTGCGCCCAGGTGAGGAGGCGGGTCGCGGGATCGTACTGACAGCACACGGCGCTGCCGGGAGAGGGATGCGGGGAGGTGGTTTCCAGGAGCTGGTTGAGATGGCCCATCAGGGCCCCCGGCCGCACTCCGGCGAACGCCATGCCGCGCAGCGCGCCCAGCAGCATCGCCATGGAGGAGGTGGCCGTCACGCCGTGACCCGTGAGCCCGCCGACGGTCAACAGTCGCTGCCCGTCCGGGAGTTCCAACGCGTCGTACCAGTCGCCGCCAACCAGTTCGCCGCTCGCGGAAGGGAGGTAGTACGCGGCGAGGTCGAGCGCGTCCCCCGCCGGGAGCGGCGGCGAGGCGCCGCGCCAGGCGGGCAGGACCGCTTCCTGGAGCTGTACGGCGACGGTGCGCTCGGCCTGCGCGAGTCGTCGGGCGTGCTGGAGGGAGTCCACGTTCTCCCGCACCGTGCGCTGGGTGCGGCGCAGGGCGCTCACGTCGCGCAGTACCGCCCACATCGAGGCGGTGCAGCCGTCGGCGTCGAGAACGGGCTCGCCCATCATGTGCAGCGTGCGGACGGCGCCGTCGCCGTGCCGGACGATGCGGAACTCGCCGTCGATCGGCTTCCCGTCGACCAGGCAGTCGGTGACCATCGCCGTCAGCAGGGCCTGGTCGTCGGCCGGCAGCAGGGAGGGCAGTTCGTCCAGCGAGAGCGGGCCGTCCGCGCGGGTGCGCCCGAAGATCTCGTACAGCTCGTCCGACCAGCTGACCTCGTCGGTCAGGAGGTTCCACTCGGCGCTTCCGACCCGGGAGAGGAGCGGCACCCGGGCGCCGCCGCCCACGGCTTCGCCACCGGATGCGGCCCCTCGGCCGGCGCGTACCTCCGGATGCTCGGCGGGGGGGAACGAGACGGACGGCAGTCCGTCCTTCAGCTGCCCCAAGTGGACGCCCAGGTCGTCGAGTTGGCTGACCGCCAGATCGCACAGGGAACGCTGCCAGCGCAGCTGCGCGTCGTCGTCACCGAGGTCGAGAGGGGTTTCCCTGCGGACCGCGTCCATGTCCCCGCGCAGCCGACGGGTCTGCGTGATCAGTGCGTCGACCATGCCCCGCTCGGGAGGCTGCGGCGCGGAGCGATCCGCGAACAGGGGGGACGGCATGGCGTACTCCGATACAGGCAGCGGCCGAAGCGATCAGTACGAGACGGTCTGCGGGAAGTCGACCGTTAAGACTTTCGCACAGGGGCAGGGGGCCCGTAAGCGGTTTGGCAACACTCGATCCGGTGGTGCCTCTGGTATATGCCAAAGGCCCTCCGCTGCACCCGTACGTCAGCGCCCCACGCGCCCCGCCCGCCACAGCCGTACGGCCGACAGCCCCGCCGCGACGACCAGCAGCCCATCTCGTACGAACAGGTTGGCGATCGCCACGGGATCGGCGTCGTCCCTCAACTCCCGGTACAGCAAAGGGAATCCAAGCGTCGTGAACAGACACGCCGCCAGAATCAGCCACACCACGGGCCGCTGCGAGGTCTCCCGCCGCAACAGACACACAGCGGCCAGACCGACCAGCCAGATGAGGTACTGCGGACTGATCACCCGGCTCGTCACGACGAACAGCAGTACGGCGGTGAGTGCCGCGTCCGGCAGCATCCAGGGCGCGGACCGCTCCGACCGCAGCCGCCAGTACACGAGCCACCCGAGCGCCAGCACGGTCAGCCCCTGCATGACCAGCGACACCGTCTCCACCCCCGGCCCCACGAACTCGTGCGAGCCGTCCTTCGCCTTCCACGTCCCGCTCCACCCGAGGTGCCGGGCGACGTGGAAGGGCAGCGCCCCCACCGACTCGATCTGGATCCCCCGGGACTTCTGCGCCGTGAGGAACGACAGCGAGTGCGGCATGGTGAGCGCGAACCCGCCGAGCAGCACGACTCCCGCGACGGCCGCCGCGATCCACGCCTGTCGGGTACGCCGCCCGCGCTCGGTACCCACGAGCAGCAGCGCCGGCCACACCTTGACCAGCGCTCCCAGCGCGACCAGCGCCCCGAAGGCACGGTCCGCCCACACCCGTTGCGAGGCGGCGACGGCGAGGGCCGCCATCGCGACGGCCGTGACCTGGAGGTCGAACCGGTTCCACGGCACGGTCGACAGCACGGCCAGCGCGACGGCCCACAACCAGGCCGCCCCCGCCGACCGCCCCCGGCGCACCGCAAGCCACACCAGCCCCGCCATCACCAGGGCGTCCGTCACGGCGGCCGTCACGATGAACGCGAGCCCGTAGTCCATGGCGGGCAGCAGCCCCGGTGCGAGGATCGGCAGGGCCGCCCCCGGCGGGTACTGCCAGCTGACGTCGTGCGCGGGGAACGCCCCCGACGACAGCACCTCGAACCATCCTCGGTACACGCGGTCGACGGACGGGTCGAGGGTGCCGTCGCCGTCCAGGGGCGGCAGCTTGAGCGCGGCAGGGACGAGCCAGAGGCGGGTGAGCCCCCAGACGAGGAGGGCGGCCCAGGGGGAGCGGAGGGCGCGGAAGCGGGGGGAGGGGGTGGCGACCGTCACGGTGCCGGAGCTGCTGCGGGGCATCCCCGCACTCTACGAGGCGGGGCGCGAGCCCAGAACGGCAGGTCAGGCGGCAGATGCATGGTCGGGGCCGAGTCGGGTACGCGGCGCCGTGTTCATCCCTTTCCCCTTGTCTCCTTGTCTCCGCACGAAAGGACCTCCCCATGGAAGACCGCCGTCAGGACGGTCCCGAGGAACAGCCCCCGGGAATCCCGCGCGACCTCCCGGACCAGCAGGCCACGCCGGACGACGATCCGAGGGCGGCGGTGGACGGGCCGGGGCTGGAGGACGCGGACTCCGACGACCGCTCGGTGGAGGAGCCGTCGGGCTGACCGCAGAGGGAGGGGAGCCTGACAACAGAGGGAGGGGAGCGCAGCGGCGGCCCCGCTGTCCGGGGGTGAGCGGGGCTCGCCCGGGGCGAGGGTCAGGCCACGGTGCGGCGGGCGCATTCTTCGACCACGCCCCTCAGGCTCCCCGTCCTCCGCAGAAGCTCCCGCTGCACGTGCGCCCCGTTCCCCCTCTCCAGCAACACCTCCAGGTGCTCCTTGACCAGCTCCATGTCCCCGCTGTCCCGCAGCGCCTCCGACACGTGCGTCAGCAGCGCCCGTACGACCGTCTCCGCCGATGCCGGCGTCAGGGTCGACGGATCGACCAGCTCCCCGCACAGCCCCGACCGTGCCGCCCGCCACGACGCCAGCCGCAGCAGCCCGACACCCGTGTCGTCCGCCGGGCCGCCCTCGGCCCACTCCCGGGCGGCCGTCTCCACCAGCGCCCGCACCAGCGCCGCGATGAGCACGGTGTCGTCCGCCTCCAGGCAGACGTCCGGCACGCGCACCTCCACCGTCGGGTAGTGCCGCGACAGCCGGGCGTCGAAATAGATCATGCCCTCGTCGAGCAGGGTCCCCGTGGCCAGCATCCCCTGCACCAGCCGGTGGTAGTTCTCGGCGGACCCGAAGTGCTCGGTGGCCCCCGTGGACGGCCACCGCCCCCACACCCGGCTCCGGTAGGAGGCGTACCGGGTGTCCCTGCCCTGCCAGTACGGCGAGTTCGCGCTCAGTGCCACGAGCGCGGGCAGCCACGGCTGTATCCGGTCGAGCACGGCCACCCCCTCCTCGTCGGAGTCCACGGACACGTGCACATGGCAGCCGCACGTCAGCTGCTCCAGCGCGGTCAGCCCGAACTCCTCCTCCAGCCGCCGGTAGCGGTCCCCGGAGTTGATGGACGGGTTCACCGGGAGAGGGGACGTGGCGAGCGCCGCGAGTTCCGCTCCCGCCCGTCGCGCACCGGCCGCCGCCTCCCCGCGCCAGCGCCGTACCTCCTCGGCCAGCCCTTCGATGGTGGTGCGCGGCCGGGTCGCGATCTCCAACTGCTCGCGGTGCAGTTCCTTCTCCAGCGTGGAGCCGTCGGGCAGCGCGGCCAGGACGACCCCGGACACCGCCCTCGGCGTCCCGTCGCTGTCGACCAGTAACAGTTCCTCTTCCACTCCCACACTGCGCACGGGTGGCCCCCCTCGGGCTCGGTGATCTTCGTGGACGTACGTCGATCTACGTGGTGGCGGAGCGAGTGCCCTCTTTCTCTACCCACGTGCCCTGGCCGCGCCGCACGTTCACGACTGTGCAAATATCGGATTCATGTCGGCATTGACTGATCTCCTTCCGTCAGAAGCGATACGACTCGACGCCCATGCGACGGACTGGAAGCAGGCGGTCCGGGACGCGGGCGAGCTCCTCGTCGCCACCGGCACCTCCACCGCCGCGTACACGGCGGAGATGATCCGGAATGTGGAGGAGAACGGTCCGTACATCGTCATCGCCCCGGGTTTCGCGTTTGCGCACGCCCGCCCGTCGCCCGCCGTACTGCGAACCGGAATGTCCTGGGTGCGCCTCGCGGAGCCCGTCGATTTCGGGCACGAGACCAACGACCCGGTGACCCTGGTGGTCGCCCTCGCCGCGAAGGACGCCGCCGCGCACACCGCCGCGATGGCCTCCCTGGCCCGCCTCCTGGGCGACCCGGAGACCTCGCGCGCCCTGCACGAAGCGGCTACGCCACAGGCATTGCACGCCGTGCTCGCCGGGCAGGAGGACGTACGCACTCCGCAGAAGGGGGCACCCGCCGCACCTGCGGGACGCGCCGCCGCACCCGGCATGCACAAGATCCTCACCGTCTGCGGCAACGGCGTCGGCACCAGCCTCTTCCTGAAGAACACCCTGGAACAGGTCCTGGACCGCTGGAACTGGTCGAGGTACGTGAACGTCGAGGCCACCGACACCATCTCCGCCAAGGGCAAGGCGTCCGAGGCCGTCGCGATCCTCACCTCGCGCGAGATCGCCCGCACGCTCGGCGACGTGGGCGTGCCGGTCAAGGTCGTCGAGGACTTCACCAGTACGACCGAGGTCGACGGCGTACTCCGCGACACCTACGACGTCTGATCACGGACTTACCGCACGGAGGCCCCGCACATGGACTGGCTCGTTTCCTTCGCGAAGTTCCTCGTCAACGAGATCCTCAGCCAACCCGCCTACCTCATCGGCATCATCACCGCCGTCGGCCTGATCGCCCTGCGCAAGTCGACGGGGCAGGTGGTCGGCGGGGCCATCAAGGCGACGCTGGGCTTCCTGCTGATCGGCGCCGGAGCGGGACTGGTCGTCAACTCCCTCGCCCCCCTCGGCGAGATGATCCAGGGCTCGACCGGCGCGCACGGCGTCATCCCCACCAACGAGGCCATCGTCGGCATCGCCCAGGCGCAGTACGGGGCGAGAGTGGCCTGGCTGATGATCGTGGGCTTCGCCGTCAGTCTCCTCCTCGCCCGCTTCACGCCTCTCCGCTACGTTTTCCTGACCGGTCATCACATGCTGTTCATGGCAACCTTGTTGACCATCGTCCTGGCCACCGCCGGACAGGGTTCGGTCGCAGTCGTCATCGTCGGCGGCGTGCTCCTCGGCATCCTCCTGGTCGCCCTGCCCGCCTTCGCGCACCCCTGGACCAAACGCGTCACCGGCAACAACAGCGTCGCCATCGGCCACTTCGGCACCGCCGGATACATCACGGCGGGCGCGGCCGGTCAGCTCGTCGGCAGGCGCAGCCGCAGCACCGAGGAGATGAACCTCCCCGAGGGTTTGCGCTTCCTGCGCGACTCGATGGTCGCCACCGCGCTCTCCATGGTCCTGATCTACCTGATCATGGCGATCGTCTTCCTGGTGAAGGTCGGCGAGGACGTCGCCTACCGGGCATTCGGCGACGGGGCCGCCGCCACCGACTTCGGCAACTACCTCATGAAGTCCGTGATGCAGGGCCTCCAGTTCGGCATCGCCGTCGCCGTCATCCTCTTCGGCGTCCGTACGATCCTCGGCGAGCTGGTCCCCGCCTTCCAGGGCATCGCCAACAAGCTCGTCCCCGGCGCGGTCCCCTCCCTCGACGCGCCGATCGTCTTCCCGTACGCCCAGAACGCCGTCCTGATCGGCTTCATCTCCAGCTTCATCGGCGGCCTGATCAGCCTCGGCCTGCTCGCCTGGATCTTCAACCCGGCCTTCGGCCTCGCCCTCGTCCTGCCCGGTCTGGTCCCGCACTTCTTCACCGGCGGCGCGGCGGGCGTCTACGGCAACGCCACCGGAGGCCGCCGAGGAGCGGTCGTCGGCGCCTTCCTCAACGGCGTGCTCATCACCTTCCTCCCGGCCCTCCTCCTCAAGGTGCTCGGCGCCTTCGGCAAGGAGAACACCACCTTCGGCGACGCCGACTTCGGCTGGTTCGGCTCGATCATCGGCAACGTCGCCAAGATCGGCGGAGGCGGGGCCGTCGCGCTGATGCTGGCGGTCGGCGCGGTCCTGCTGACCGGCGCGATCGTGATGCAGAAGCGGGTCGTGGACACCGGCTGGGACCCGGGCGCCAAGCGCGACGCCGCCCTCGGCGTGCAGGCCCGCGTCACGACGGCCGCTGGCCCGGCAGACGCCGCCGAGTCCGCCGGGTCCGCGGGGTCCGTCGGGACGTACTCCCGCATCGCCCCGCCCGCGGGGGCCCCGGCACCGCCGCCGCGCCCCGGAGAGTGACACGGACGGCGGGCCGGGCCCGCAGGGCCGATGGAGCCAATTCCCCGACCGCGTTCCTAGACCGCGCGCCAGAGGGCGGGCACGTTCGGCGGTTCCCAGCCCGCGCTCGCGGTGTGCGCCTGGAGGCAGGTGTACGAGCGTCCCCCGTACGTCACCTTGTCGCCCGCCTTGTACGCGGTGCCCGCCTTCCAGGTGCCGGACGGGGGAGGTGTCGTCGGCGGGTCGGTCGGCCCCGGCCCCTGCGGCACGTTCAGCACGAAGTCGTAACTGCCCTGCCTCGTCGGCCCGTTGTCGCGCATCGTCATCAGCAGGCGGGCGTCGAAGATGCTGTCGGTGTTGTTGCGCGGCTCGTTCGGGAAGTACAGCTGCGTCGTCAGCACCGGCCGGTTCGGGGCCTGCACCTTGACGTGAATGTGCCGGGTGCGGCCCGGATAGAGGCCCGGCACGATCGTCGTCAGCGTGAACGCGCCCTGCGCGTCGGTGAATTGATGCCCCCGGAAGCGGAAGCCGGTGTTGTCGTACGCCCCGTTCACGTCGGCCTGCCAGAAGTCCAGCAGGGCGTTCGCGATGGGCCGACAGGCCAGCCCGAACACGTACCCCGTCACGGTCAGCCGGGTCCCCGGCGGGTTTCCGTCCAGCAGCGAGGTGCGGCGCGGCGAGTTCGGCTTGAAGTACGGGCCCTCGGTCTGCGCCGGGGTCGGGTCGTCCCCGTCGTCGCACGACGGGGTGAGCTGCGGCGGTACGTCACCGCCGCGCGCCGTCCTGGCCAGCGCGGGCACGCCCACCAGGGCGGTGGGCAGCGCCACCCCGGCGGCGAGGGCCGCACGCAGCACGGTCTTGCGGGACGGGTGGCTCTTCGGAGCGGGGGAGCCGGAGGGGCCGGACTCGGGCTGGTCCGGCGTGCCGGGCGACTGGGGCTGGTCCATGGCGGGGACGCCTCCAAGTGGGGGAGCGGAAGGGGGAGTCCGGGTCCTGCCGAGCAGGCCCCGGGACGCTCCGGGCGCGCTCCGGAACTCCCCTCGAACCTAGGGCGACGGCTCGGGGTGCGCGAGGGACGGGACGCGGTAGTCGTGGTGCATTGCACCGCTGCCCCGCCGGAACTCGCCCGGACTGATGCCGGTCTCCCGCCGGAAGAACCGACAGAAGTAGGCGGGGTCCCCGAAGCCGACCCCCGCAGCGACCTGACGTACCGTCAACTCCGTTCGCACCAGCAGCCGTTTGGCCTCGTGCGTGCGGACCTCGCGGACCAGCTGCCCCGGGGTGCGCCCGGTGCTCTGCTTGACCGCCTCGTTGAGATAGCCGACGCTCACGCCGATCCGGCGGGCGCAGGAGCGCACCTCCCACACGTCGGGGCCCGGCCGGGCCAGCAGCCGTACGAACTCCTGGGTGACCAGGGCGGGCCGGCCGGTGGGGTCGGGCCGTTGCGGGGCCGGTCCCACCAGCCGGGAGGCACGTACGATCAGTACGTGCAGATAGGCGCGCAGCACCGAGGCGAACCCGTCCTGACCGGTGCGGTACTCGCGCTCCATGTCGGCGATCAGCCGGGCGAAGGCCGGGGCGTCGTCCCCGGCGGGACTGAACCAGGGCCGCTCACCGAGGGCGCGCAGCAGCTCGCGGTCGGCCGGGTGGTCGAGCAGGAAGTCCTCGGTGAAGAGGACGACCCGGCCGTGCAGATCGGTGGCGTTCTCCCAGTAGTGCACCTGGCCGGGGACGACGAAGCACAGGTGCGGCGGGCGGAGTTCCCAGCGGGAGAGGTCCAGGACGTGCGCGCCGTGCCCGCTGGTGACGAAGACGATCTCGTAGAAGGTGTGCCGGTGCGGGAAGGAAGCGCGCGAGAGGGCTCCGATGCTGTCGAACGAGCCGATGGCGAAGGGGAGTTGCTGTGGCGCGGGCACCTGGAGGCGATGCAGCGGGACTGCTCTCTCTACGGTCTCCATGGCGGTGGCCCTCTCCCTTCCCGGGTCGCACCCGGGGCGCGCAGAACTGGTCCGGACCAATGCACGATGCCATGCGGGGCCGGGCGGGGGAACCTGTTGGTCCGGATTCCGGGCCCGGGCTTCCTGAACGGCGCGGGCTTCCCGAACGGCCGGACAATCCGTACGGTCGGGCAATCCGTACGGTCGGCGGCTTCGAACCACTCCATGCGGGGCGGCAGAGCCGACGAGTGCGGCAGACACGGAGGTGACGGTGCGATCCCGAGCGGTAAGTGAATCACCGGGCGCGGTCGGCCCCGACGGGCGCGGCGCGGGCCCCGAGGCCGCCGTCCTGTTCCTGCACGGAGGCCGGGCCGACGGCCTGGAGCCGCCGCCACCGCTGAACCTGCCGGGCCGCCGTCTGATCCCCTTCCGGCGGGCCGTCGTCCGCGCTGCCGGGGAGCACTCCCTCGCTCTCCGCACGGCCGTCTACCGGCACCGGGGCTGGAACGGCCCGCGCGCCGATCCGGTGCACGACGCCTCGCGCGCCCTCGACGAGCTGGCCGCCGAGCTCGGGCCGGTGCCCGTGGTCCTGGTCGGTCACTCGATGGGAGGCAGGGCGGCCCTGCGCATCGCCGGACATCCGCAGGTCGTCGGGGTGGTCGGGCTCGCTCCGTGGTGCCCGGACGGCGAGCCGGTCGACCACCTCGCGGGCCGCGACCTCGTACTCCTGCACGGCGACCGCGACCGTACGACGAGCCCGCGCGGCACCCGCGAACTGGCGGCCCGCGCCCGCCTGGCCGGGGCCCGGGCGTGTGTGATCGAGGTCGAGGGCGGCGACCACGCGATGCTGCGGCGGGCGGGGGAGTGGCACACGGCCACCGGGCTGCTCACGGCGGGGCTGCTCGGCTTCACACCGCTGCCGACAGGGGTGGGTGCGGCGCTGCGGCTGCCCGGGGACGGTATCGGAGATGCGGAAAGCGGGGTGCTGCGGCTCGACGCGTGCTGGTGAGGGTCTCCGGGGCGGCCCTCAGGTGCGGGGCGCCGGGGCGGAACGAGGGTGGCGAGGCCGGGGCCCCCGGCCCTCCAGACGGGCCAGCTCCACGTTGAACTGGGCGCCCACCAGCAGCGAGAGGTTGGCGAACCAGACCCAGACCAGGAACACCACGACCCCGGCCAGGGACCCGTACAGCCTGCTGTAGCTGGCGATGTGCGTCGTGTAGAACGCGAACCCGGCCGACGCCGTCAGCCAGAGCGCCGCCGCCAGGACCCCGCCGGGCAGCCCCCGCCGCACCCCCCGCGCGACAGCGGGACCGGTGTGGAAGAGGATCATGATCAGCAGCGCCACCAGGAATCCCAGCACCGGCCACTTCAGGCCCGACCACACCGCCTCACCCACCTCCCCCATGCCCAGTTTGTCCGCGATGCCGCGCGCCATCGGGCCGGTGATCACCAGCGCCGCCGCGCTCGTGAGGAGGAGCAGGAGGAGGAAGGCGGCCGTCACCACGATCAGGTGGGCCTTGCGCAGGGCGGGCCGTACGTCTCGCACGTGGTGCATGGCGTGCATCGCCCGCCGGAACACCGCCAGATAGCTCGACGCCGACCACAGCGAGCTCACCGTGCCCGTCACCATCAGCAGCCACACCGCCGAGTTGCCGCGCACCGCGTCCTCCAGGGCCTGCCGCAGTGCCTTGCCCGACTCCGCCGGAGCCACCGACGCGATGTCGTCGATGAGGGACTGGGTCGCGTCCGGGTTGGCGAGACCGATCAGGGTGACCGTGACCAGCAGCGCCGGGACCAGGGCCAGGATCGCGTAGTAGGTGAGCGCCGCCGCCCAGTCGGACACGTCGTCGTTCCACACCGAGACGGGGGTGCGCCGCAGCGCCGTGCGGTAGCGGGCCAGTACGCCCCGGGAGGTCGGCGGGCCGCTCCGGTCGGCGGGCGGTGCGGTGGGCTCACTCGGCATGGGGCGTACTTCCGTGGCTTGATCGGGCGGCTGCTGCGCCTACCTTCTCACCCGGTGTCTCACTTCTCCCCATGTGGTGCGGTACGCGAGGGGAGCCGGGTGCTCTCGTCGTGTGCCCCGGAAACGGCGGCGGAACCGGCCGCCGCCCCACCCCGCAGCGCTTCCCTCCGCAGCGCGATCCCGGTGGCCAGCGCGCCGGCACCCTCCCAGATCCCCACGCCCAGGAACCCCGCCGGGGCCCTGCCCGTGACGACGGCGAGCGTGAAGACCGTGAAGGTGAGCAACCGGAACGGCACCGTCCAGCGGAAGAAGGCCCGCCAGTCGGCGAGTGCGGCCAGCACGTAGTAGACGCCCATGTTCACCGCGGCCATGGACGAAGCGGTCAGGAACATCAGGGTGTGGTCCCCGTCGGCCCGCTGTCCGTCGGGTATCGGCTCGAAGCCCATCAACGCCAGCTGGGCGTCGGGGGCGACGAGCCCCACGACGCCCAGCGCGGTGGCCAGCAGACCGAAGACCGCCATGGTCCAGCCGGAGGAGGAACGGGGCAGCCGTACGGAGATGTTCACGGAGGTCCTTCAGGAGGGCGGGGCGAGGGGCGGCGGCGAAGCCGACCGGGGGAGACTGTTGACCGACGGGTCAGTTGATCATTGAATCAGGCCCCTCGCCACCCCCAACCCCCCTACCGGCTGCGGAACTTCAGTGAAAACTCCGTCGACGCGTTCCCGTACGCGTCCACCGCCACGACCTTCGCCGCGTACCGCGTGCCCACTGGGGCCTTCGGCAGCGGAACGTCCAGGGAGTTGACGAGCGGCGCGTAGGAGTACTCGGCGAGCAGGCGCGTGAACTCCCCGCCGCACCGTGCGCGGGGGACGCCGGAGGAATTCGCTGGCGGGGAGCCCGGACGCGTGGTCCAGTACGCGCATGCACCTTGACGCAGTACGAGAACTCTTCGACACCGAAATGCGCCGCGAGGCCGAAGGCGAGCGGCTCGGCCCCGACTTCGGGCACGTCGTCCGCCACACCGGCGGCGCGGCAGGCTGGAACGCCGTCCTGTGGGCCGACCTCACCGAGGACACCGCGGACGCGGCCATCGCCGAGCAGGTGCGGCACTACACCGCCCTCGGCCTGGACTTCGAGTGGAAGCACTACTCCCACGACCGCCCCGAGGACCTGCCGCAGCGCCTCCTCGCCGCCGGGTTCGTCCCCGAGGGGCCCGAGGCCGTGATGGTGGCCGAGACCGAGGGGCTGGACGTGGAACCGGTACTGCCCGACGGTGTACGGCTCGTCGAGGTCACCGACAAGGCGGGCATCGACCTGATGGTCAGGGCCCACGAACTGGCCTTCGGCCACGACTCGACGCGCATCGGCACGGGCGTGCTCGCCCAGCTCGCCGACGCCCCGGACACGGTCGCCGTGGTCGTCGCGATGGCCGGGGACGAGCCCGTGAGCGCCGCCCGCGCCGAATTCGCCCCCGGTACGCAGTTCGCGAGCCTGTGGGGCGGCGGCACCGCACCCGAGTGGCGCGGCAAGGGCATCTACCGCGCCCTCGTCGCCCACCGTGCCCGCCTCGCCGCCGCCCGAGGCTACCGCTACCTCCAGTCGGACGCCGTGCTGGACACCAGCCGCCCGATCCTCCAGCGCCTCGGTTTCGCCCAGCTCAGCATCACGACGCCGTACAACTACGCGCCGCAGAAGGCCGGTTAGAGTTCGGCCGGGGCGAGGCCGGGCCGGGTCAGCCGGTGATGATCGCCGGGTCGCTCACGCCCGGCGCGCCCGTCTCCACGTGCCCGGCGAACCTCCGCAGGAACACCGCGTCCGTCCCCGACGTCACCACCAGGTCGTACCAGCGCTTCCCCGGCCGCACGTCCACCGTCCGCTGGACCTTCCCTCCGGCGGGCACCGTGAAGGAACTCCGGGCCCCGCCGTAGGAGTTGACGACGGTGAGGCGGCACGCCGCCGTACCCGCGTTGGTCGCCGTCAGGACGAGCTGCCCGCCCCCGCCGGTGGAGTGACGGACGGTGACCTCGGGACCCGCCGTGCCGTTCGCGCCCCGGAAGGTGCGCAGGAAGCCGTTCGGGCCGAACACCGAGAGGTCGTAACTCCCCTTCGAGTACCTCGCGTTCCAGGTGTCGGCCACGGACTTGCCCGCCTCCGCGGTGTACGTCCACGGCCCGTCCGTGCGGTTCGCCGAGGTGACGTGGAAGCCCGCCCCGGCCGCCGCCCCGCCGCTCATCGTCAGCGTGAACTTCCCCGCGGCCGCATCGGCCGACCCGTCGGCGTACGGCGCGTACCGCAGCGGTCGCGCAGGCCGGGAGCCCCGCTCCTGCTTGGGCAGCGCGCCTGCCGCCGGGGGCTTGGGCACGTAGTCGTCGTGCCGCTCCCTGTCCGGCGGCTCGTAGGCGTCGGTGCCCGGCAGCGCCGCCGGGCCGGTGTCGTGCAGCCGGAAGTCGAAGGCCGAGGTCAGGTCGCCGCACACGGCCCTGCGCCATGGCGAGATGTTCGGCTCTGCCACCCCGAAGCGCTGCTCCATGAAGCGGATCACCGAGGTGTGGTCGAAGGTCTCCGAGCACACGTAGCCGCCGGTGCTCCACGGCGAGACCACAAGCATCGGCACCCGCTGCCCGAGCCCGTACGCGCCCGCCGCGTACCCGATGTTGCCGCCGAAGTAGTCCAGCGACGTGTCGACCGTTGACTTGCCCTGCGCGGCCGATGCGGGCGGATACGGCGGCACCACGTGGTCGAAGTAGCCGTCGTTCTCGTCGTACGTGATGAACAGGGCGGTCTTCGCCCACACCTCGGGGTTCGACGTCAGCGCGTCGAGAACCTTCGAGATGTACCAAGCGCCGTAGTTCGCGGGCCAGTTGGGGTGCTCGCTGAAGGCTTCGGGAGCGGCGATCCAGGAGATCTGCGGCAGCTTCCCGGCCTTCACGTCGGCCGTCAGGAGGTCGAAGTACCCGTCGCCGTTCTTGGCGTTGGTGCCCGTGCGCGCCTTGTCGTAGAGCGGGTCGCCGGGCTTGGCGTTGCGGTACTGGTTGAAGTACAGGAGGGAGTTGTCTCCGTAGTTGCCCCGGTAGGCGTCGTCGATCCAGCCCCACTTGCCCTTCGCGTCCAGGCCGTCGCCGACGTCCTGGTAGACCTTCCAGGAGACTCCGGCCTTCTCCAGCCGCTCCGGGTACGTCGTCCAGTCGTACCCCGCCTCCTCGTTGCCGAGCACCGGGCCGCCGCCCTTGCCGTCGTTGCCGACGTGCCCCGACAGAAGGTAGTAGCGGTTGGGGTCGGTGGCCCCGATGAACGAGCAGTGGTAGGCGTCGCACACGGTGAACGCGTCGGCGAGCGCGTAGTGGAAGGGGATGTCGGCGCGGTTCAGATGGGCCATCGTGCCCGCTGACTTCGCCGGGATCCACTTGTCGTACGAGCCGTTGTTGAAGGCCCGGTGGCCGCCCGCCCAGTCGTGGTTGAGGCCCGCGATGAACTGCATGCCGAGGTCGTCCGCGTCCGGGTGGTACGGCAGGACCTCCTTCGCCCCGTCCGGCTGGTGGAACACGGACTTCAGCCCGTGCGGGACCACGGGGCGCGGGTCGCCGAAGCCCCGTACGCCCTTCATCGCACCGAAGTAGTGGTCGAACGAACGGTTCTCCTGCATCAGCACCACGATGTGCTCGATGTCCTTGATGCTGCCGGTGCGCCGGGCGGCGGGGATGGCGGCGGCCCGGTCGATGCTGCCGGACAAGGCGGCGAAACCGGCGGTGGCGCCCGCTATCTGGAGGAACCGGCGACGGTTCACGGCAGGGGAACGGGGGACTTCAGGCTCTTCGGGCATGAATGAGGGACCTCGTCTGTGGGGTGGACAGAAGCAAACGGAATGTTGCAAGAGCGATCAGGAAAAGGGAAGGGGGTGCAGGAGGCGCGCGGTGACGGACGGGGGAGGGCCCGGTGGAACGAGGGGTTCCGGGACTGTTGGATGATCAACTACCTTGGGCCGCAGACCCGTTCTCGCAACCGCAGCCGCCCCTGCTGCCGAAGGAGCTCTCCCGTGACCGCAGCCGACGAGATATCCGAGACGCCCGAGACCCTCAAGACGCCGGAGCCCCCCGAGATCCCCGACATCCTCTCGCCCGAGTTCGCCGCCGACCCGTACCCCGTGTACCGCGCGATGCGCGAGCACGCCCCGCTGGTCTGGCACGAGCCCATGCAGAGCTGGATCGTCTCCCGCTACGAGGACGTGGAGCGGATCTTCAAGGACAAGGCGGGCCAGTTCACCACCGACAACTACGACTGGCAGATCGAACCCGTACACGGAAAGACGATCCTCCAGCTCAGCGGCCGTGAGCACTCGGTGCGCCGCGCCCTGGTCGCCCCCGCCTTCCGAGGCAAGGAGCTCCAGGAGACCTTCGTGCCGGTCATCGAACGCAACGCCCGTATCCTCATCGACTCCTTCCGGGAAACGGGCGATGTCGACCTGGTGAACGCCTTCGCCACCCGCTTCCCGGTGAACGTCATCGCCGACATGCTCGGCCTCGACAAGGGCGACCACGCCAAGTTCCACGGCTGGTACACCACCGTCATCGCCTTCCTCGGCAACCTGGCGGGTGACCCCGAGATCGCCGCCGCGGGCGAGCGCACCCGCGTCGAGTTCGCCGAGTACATGATTCCGGTCATCCAGGAGCGCCGGAACAACCCCGGCGACGACCTGCTCTCCTCGCTGTGCGCCGCCGAGGTCGACGGCGTCCGGATGAGCGACGAGGACATCAAGGCGTTCTGCAGCCTCCTCCTCGCCGCGGGCGGCGAGACCACCGACAAGGCGATCGCCGCCCTCTTCGCCAACCTCCTCGCCCACCCTGACCAGTTGGCGGCCGTGCGGAAGGACCGCACGCTCATCGACCGTGCCTTCGCGGAGACCCTGCGCTTCACCCCGCCGGTCCACATGATCATGCGTCAGACGGCCGTCGACGTGGAGGTCACCGGTGGCACCATCCCCGCCGGGGCCACCGTCACCTGCCTGATCGGCTCCGCCAACCGCGACGAACGGCGCTATGCGGACCCCGACACCTTCGACATCTTCCGTGAGGACCTCACCGCGACCAACGCGTTCTCCGCGGCCGCCGACCACCTGGCGTTCGCGCTCGGCCGGCACTTCTGCGTCGGCGCGCTGCTCGCCAGGGCCGAGGTCCAGATCGGGGTCGGCCAGCTCCTGGACGCCATGCCGGACGTACGGCTGAAGGACGGGGCGTCCGTGTCCGAGAAGGGCGTGTTCACGCGCGGCCCCGAGTCGGTGCCGGTGGTCTTCACGCCCGTGCGGTAGGTCTTCACGCCCGTACGGCGAGGAGTCACATCCGTACGGCAGGGAGTCACGCCCGTACGACAGGAATCCCGGCGGTCGGGGAAGAACGGGTCCCCCGACCGCCCGCGCGGCCTACCTGGCCACCGGCGTGAACGACACCGGCAGCGCGGTGAGCCCCCGCATCCAGATCGAAGGACGCCACGTCAGCGACTCGGCCGGAACCGACAGCATCACGTCGGGCAACCGCTCCAGCAGCGTCTCGATCGCCGTCCGCGCCATGACGTCCGCCAACTGCGGTGCGGGATAAGGGCATCGGTGCTCGCCGTTGCTGAACGACAGATGCGCCGAGTTGCCCTCCGCGCCCACATGTCCCTGCGGCCATATCTGCGGATCCGTGTTCGCGGCCGCGAGCCCGAGCACGAGGCAGTCGCCCGCCCGGATCCTGCGCCCGCCGAGTTGGGTGTCGCGCACCGCCCACCGGCCGATGAAGTTCTGCGTCGGAGTGTCCCGCCACAGGATCTCGGTGAGCGCCTCACCGACGCTCAGCCGCCCGCCCGACACGTTCAGGGCGAACCGGTCGTCGGTCAGCAGCAGCCGGAGGGTGTTGCAGATCCAGTTCGCCGTCGGCTGCTGGGCGGCAGCGATGATCGAGATCAGGTCCTGCACGATCTCCTCGTCCGCGAGACCCGCCGGATGGTGCAGCATCCGCGACGTCACGTCGGGCCCCGGAACCGCCCGCTTCTCCTTCACCAACCGCTGGATGCGCTCCTGCACCCGGACGTACGCGGCGACCGGATCGTCGCCCTCCGCCGCGTCGAGCGACACCCGCAGATCGTGGACGAGGTCGTCCGTGTCGGCCGCCCCGGCGGGCATGCCGCACATCTGGACCGCCGCCCGCATCGGCAGCGCGTGCGCGTACGCACCCATCAGCTCGGCCTGCCCACTGCCCTCGAACGCGTCGATCAGCTCGTCCGCGATCAACCGGCAGTCGTGCCCCAGCTCGAACTGGTCCACCGCCTCCAGCGCCTCGCTGATCACCCCGGCCCGCCGCTCGTGCTCCGCGCCCTCCGTGAACAGCACCGACGGCTGGTAGCCGACGAACGGCAGCAGCGGCCAGTCCGCCGGGATGTTCGGCCACTGGTTCCAGCGCCGCGAGTCCCGGGCGAACAGCTCGTCGTGGCTGGTGACGTAGCTGACCTCCGGATACCCGAGCACCAGCCACGCGGGGACGTCACCGTCCAGCAGCACCGGAGCGACCGCCCCGTGCTCCCGGCGCAGACCCCGGTACAGCTCGGCCGGGGTCTGCTGGTACTCCAGGCCGCCCAGACGCACGGCCTGCTCGTGCGCCGGACAGCCCGCCGCCCCGGCGTGCTCCGTACTGCTGCCGCTCATGGGATGCGTGGCGCTCATGGGGTCAACTCCCGTGCCAGGGCGAGGCGGTAGAGATGGTCGACGAGGGTGGTCAGCACGGCCTTGCCCGAGGACCGCACCCGCGCGTCGCAGGAGATCATGGGAACGGAGTCGGACAGGGCGAGGGCCTGGCGGATCTCGTCCAGCGAGAAGTGCGCCCCGTCGTCGAAACGGTTCACCGCCACGATGAACGGCGTCCTGTGGTGCTCCAGCCGGTCTATCGCGTACCAGGAGTCCGCCATCCGCCGGGTGTCCACCAGCACGACCGCGCCCAGCGTCCCCGAGAACAGCCGGTCCCACAGGAACCAGAACCGCTCCTGCCCCGGCGCCCCGAACAGATACAGCACCATCCGCTCGTTGAGCGTGATCCGCCCGAAGTCGAAGGCGACCGTGGTCGTCGTCTTGTCCGAGGTGAGCGACAGGTCGTCGACGCCCGCGCCCGCCTGCGTCATGTGCTCCTCGGTGTTCAGCGGGCGGATCTCGCTGACCGCCTTCACGAGCGTGGTCTTGCCGACGCCGAACCCGCCGACGACGACGATCTTCAGCCCGGTGTCCGCGGCGTCACCGAGCGGAGTGCGCTCCGGCGCCTGCGTCCCTTCAGCGGCTTCAGAGGTTACGGAGTCCATGGAGCACCCCCAACAGCAGCTCGGATTCGGGGAGTTGGGAGACGGAGGCCGCCGCACGGGGGCGGCGGGCGGTGATCGACCCGGCGGACAGGAGATCCTCCAGCAGGATGCGTACGACGGTGATCGGCAGCCCTAAGTGGGCGGCGATCTCGACGACGGCGGCGGGATGGCGGCAGAGTTCGAGGATGCGGACGTGCTCCGACGGCATGCCGGGCGCCGGTTCGCGCTCGCTGACCACCAGGGTGACCAGGTCGAAGACCTTGTCGTCGGCCTCCGAACGGCCACCGGTGACGGTGTAGAGGCGGTCCGGGGAACCGGTGTCGACGGGCGGACGGCTCATGACAGGCTGCCGTCAGGGGACGGTTGACGCGGGTCGGCCCGCAGCCGGTCGCCGATCTGCTCGACCAGCTCGCTCATGTGGTGCCCGATCATCCCCGGGTCCGCCCCGGCCGCCGCCACCACCGCGAGGTGGGCGCCCTGCCCGGCCTCCACGATCAGCAGCAGCCCGCCCGGGAACTCGGTCATCAGGTGCATCACCCCGCCCGACCCGTCGCCGAACTCCACGGAGGCGCCGTGCGCGAGGGACTGCATGCCCGACGCGATGGCCGAGAGCTGGTCGGCCTGGTCGAGGGTGAGGTGGCTGCTGCGGCACAGCTTGAGGCCGTCCCGGGACAGGACGAGCGCGTGCCGGGAGCCGGGGGTGCGCTCCAGGAGGTTGTCCAGGAGCCAGGTGAGGCTGTTGTCAGTGGTCTGCACGGTGGTCAAGGGCCGTCGGGCGGGGCTGCCGCCGAGAGGTCGGCCCGTGCCTCCAATCGGGGGGTTCAGGGGGGAGGTGTGCGCACGGGGGAGTACGCGGGGTCAGAGGGAGGGCGGGTCCTGCCGCTTCTGCTGCGAGCGGTGGAAGGCGCCGAACCGTGCCCCGGCGTCGGGGCGGGTCGGCGGCACCGGGGCGGCGGCCGCGTCGGAGTCGAGCCGCTTGCGGTCGGCGGCCTCCATGGTGCGGCCCCGGGGGCGTACCGGGAGGCCGTTGGGGGTGGAGGCGGCGGCCCGGTCCTCGCGTACGGGTGCCTGCGTCTCCCGTACGGGCAGCTCCTGCCCCCGTACGGGAGACGACTGCTCCTCGGGGTGAGGCCGTACGGGGGGCTCCGGCGGTAGGAGGGCCTCCGGCGACGCGGCCGGACGCGGCAGGTCCGCCGGGGCCGGGGAGGGCGCGGGAGCCGTGGCGGGCGGCGCGATGGGAGCGCTGCGCTGCTGGGCCAGCAACTGCGGCGGCAGCAGCACCACGACGCCCGTGCCGCCGCGCGACGACGGCCGGTAGTTCACCGAGATCCCGTACTTCGCGGCCAGTACGCCCACCACCGCGAGCCCCAGCCGGGTGCCCTGGAGGGAGGCCAGGTCGTTCGACTGCCCGGACACCGAGGCGACCGCCCGGCGCATCGCGGCAGGGGCCATGCACAGCCCACTGTCCTCGACGGTCACCACGAGTCCGGCGGTGCCCTCCTCGACGTACACGTGGACCTCGTTGACCGGCGGCGAGAAGTTCGTCGCGTTGTCCATCAGCTCGGCCAGCAGGTGCATCACGCCCTCGGCGGCGAACCCGGCGACGGCGGCGGTCGACGTCGAGTGCAGCCGCACCCTTCGGTAGTCGCTGATCCGGCCCACCGCGCCGCGCAGGACGGACTCCATCACGATCGGCTTGTTCCACGCACGGCTGGACCGGCCGCCCATCAGCAATGCCAGACGGTCCGTCAGAAGCCCCAACTGTGAAGTCGTGTGGTCGAGTTGGAGCAGATCACCGAAGACCTCGCCGCCGTACTTGTCCTGCATGGCGCGCAGATCGGCGAGTATCCGCAGGGTCTTCGCCTGCACCCGCCCCAGGCCCGTGGCGCTCGCCGCCTGCGCGGCGACGGCCCGCCGCTCGCTGTCGGCGAAGTCCCGCACCGTACGGTCCAGAAGCCCCCGCAACCGGGGATCGGCGGGCAGCGGAAGCGCCGCGAGGACGGTCTCGGCCGACGCCCCGGTGCGCAGCCGGGCGACCGCCTCCGGCAGCACGGCCGCCGCCAGCCGCTCGACGTCGCCGAGGGCGTGCTCGGCACGGGCGCGCCCCGACTCGGCGGCAGCGGTCCGCGCGTGCAGGTCGCCGAAGCGGGCGGCGACGGTGTGCAGGAGCTGAGCCAGCTGCGGCTCGGCGGGCCGCTGCACACTGTGCAGCGCGCTCTCGGCCCCCGCCCCGTCGTGCAACCGCTTGGCGAGCTCCGGCAGCGACACGTTGACGAGGTGCGCGGCCTCGCCAGCCCGGCGCAGCGCCTCCTGACGCAGTACGTCGTTCTCCTCGCGGGCCCGCTCGGCGGCCCGCGCGGCCTTCCGCGTCAGCGCCCCGGCCACGGCGACCGCCACGACCACGCACACCCCGGCCACGACGACCGTCCCCAGCACCCAGCTCCGCGCGACCGCCGGAGCCGAGGCCACCGCGCCCCCGCCCACCGCCGCGACGACGACCAGGCTCGCCAAGGGCATGAGCCAGGGCGGGCGCCGCTGCGCTCCAGGGGGGCTGGGGCGCGGACGGGGTGCGACAGGCGATGTCATGGCGCGGGTCCTCTGACGTGGATGCGGCGGCGGAACGGGGCTGGAACCCGTTCCCTGCCGAACGAACGGACGGCCGGAAAGCGGAAGTTGAATCTCCCGATCCGCTCTGCCGACCCCGGCCATGCTAGCCACGCGACGTGATCTACGGACACCGCCCCGGCAACTCGTCCGAATCACGACGCCGAGGGGCCGGACACGAGCCCCGGAGCCCCGAGCGAGCACCCGTCCGAAAGCAGGCATAAGCTCCCCCCAGCGAACGAGGGGGAGCCCCGTGAAGATTGTCATACCCGGCGGAACCGGGCAGGTCGGAGCCGTGCTCGACCGCGCGCTGACGGCGGCGGGACACGAGGTCGTCACCCTCACCAGGACGCCGACGCGCGAGCGCCAGGTGGCCTGGGACGGCCGTACCCAGGGCCCCTGGTCCCAGGAGATCGACGGCAGCGACGTCGTGATCAACCTCGCCGGACGCAGCGTGAGCTGCCGCTACACCGAGGCCAACCTCCGCGCCATGATGGACTCCCGCGTGCGGTCCGCCGAAGCCGTCGGCGAGGCGATCGCCGCTGCCGCGCGACCCCCGGCCCTCTGGCTCCAGATGAGCACCGCCACCGTCTACGCCCACAGCTACGCCACCGCGAACGACGAGGCCACCGGCATCATCGGCGGCACCGAACCCGACGTCCCCTCTTACTGGGAGTACAGCGTCCGCATCGCCAAGAACTGGGAACGCGCCCAGGAGGAGGCGGTCACGCCGCACACCCGCAAGGTCGCGCTGCGCGCCGCCATGGTGATGAGCCCCGACGCGGACGGCGTCTTCGACGTCCTCCGCACGATGGTCCGCCTCGGCCTCGGCGGCCCCGTCGCGGGCGGAGCCCAGTACCTCTCCTGGATCCACGACCGGGACTTCGTGCGTGCCGTCGAGTTCCTGATCGCCCGCGAGGACATCGAGGGCCCGGTCAACCTCGCCGCCCCGAATCCGTTGCCGCACCGGGACTTCATGCGGGTGTTGCGGGGGGCGGCGGGTGTCCGGGTCGGGCTGCCCGCCACCCGGTGGATGGCGTCGATCGGCGCCTTCGTGCTGCGCACGGACACGGAACTCCTCCTCAAGAGCCGCCGGGTGATCCCCGGCCGCCTCCTGGACGAGGGCTTCGCCTTCGAGCAGGGGGAGTGGGCGGGGGCCGCTGCGGACCTCGTGCGGAGGGCTCGGGCGCGGGCCTGAGAATCAGCCCGTCGAGGGTGCACCCCCTGCTCGAACGAAGTTGAGAGCTTGGGGAAGGGGTTGGGATGGCCTGCCGCAGGCGAACCGGGCCGCCCCCACCCGGGCGCATTCGACTGACCCACCCTTCCCGATGTCCTGTGACCCACCCTTCCCGATGTCCTGCCCGCCCCGAACGAGGACACTTGCCCCATGGCCGCCCCGCACGCCTCCCCGACGGAGGAACCCTTCGCCCCCGCCACCGGTGACGGCCCGCTGCCCACGGAACCCCCGGCCCAGCGCGCCGCCGCCGTCCAAACCGCCTTCGACGGGCTCCTCCAGATCCGCCGCCTCACCCAGGAATCCGAGGCAGCTCCCGCCGCCTGGGAGCTGCGCCAGCTGACCAACGCGGTCGCCCTCGCCCTGGAAGCCGCACCCCTCACCCCCTCCGCGACCGACGCCGAAGGCCACCGCACCGCCACCGGCTACCGGGTGCGCCCCGGCGACGAACCGCAGACCGCCGCCGTGGAATGGCTCGGTCCGCCCGGCAGCGGAGCCGCCGCCGAGGAACGGGACCGGCTCGCACGCTGCGCCGACGTACTGACCGCCCTCGGCTGGGACGCCCTGCTGTACCGGGGCCCGCGCCGCCGCTGGTTCGCCGAGGTCCGCCCACCGCACGGCACCCGCTGACCCCCGACACCTCGACGCTTCGACGCCTCGCGATACGGGCAGGGGCCCGGCCACCCCACCAGGGGCGACCGGGGCCCTGCCCGTCGCTCTACTCCGTACGATCCAGACGATCCCGCTCGTACGACCGAGGACTCAGCCGACCGGCGTCGGCGCGGCGCTCTTGCCGCCGCCGTCGGAACCGCCGTCCCGCCCTTCGTCCTTGACGAACTTGTCCGGTACCGGAGTTGCCGCCGCGCCGGAGTCCGCAGCCACCTGCTCCGCCGCACTCGCCTCCTCCGCGAGCCGCTCCATGCCGCTCGTGGTCTTCAGCGGCTTCTCCTTGATGAAGACCACCGCCACCAACGCCAGCGCAGCGAAGGGCGCCGCCAGCAGGAAGAGGTCGGCGGTCGCGAGCCCGTACGCGTTCTCCACGATCTCGCGGAGCGGCGCGGGGAGCGTGGTCATGTCGGGTACGGATGCCTCGGTGTCGCCCTGCGGAACCGGAATGCCCGCCGCCGTCATGCCGCTCGTCATCTCGGTCGCGACCCGACTGGCCAGGACCGCACCCAGCGCGCTGGTGCCGATCGTGCCGCCCATGCTACGGAAGAAGGACAGCACGGAGGTGGCGGCGCCCAGCTCGGTGGCGGGAACGTCGTTCTGCGCGGCCAGCACCAGGTTCTGCATCAGCATGCCGACGCCGATACCGAGAATGGCCATGTACAGGCTGAGCAGCCCGAAGTGGGTGTTCGCGTCGATCGTCGCCAGCAGCCCCAGCCCGGCGGTCATGATGACCGCGCCCGCGACCAGGTACGCCTTCCACTTGCCGGTCTTGCTGATGATCTGGCCCGCGACGGTCGACGACACCAGCAGACCCAGGATCATCGGCAGGCTCATCAGTCCCGCGACCGTCGGCGACTTGCCGAGGGCGATCTGGAAGTACTGCGACAGGAACACGGTGCCGCCGAACATGGCCACACCGACGAGCAGACTCGCGACCGTGGTCAGGGTGACCGTGCGGTTGCGGAAGATGGTCAGCGGAATGATCGGCTCCGGCACCCGCGCCTCGACGAACACCGCGGCGACGAGCAGCAGCACACCGCCACCGGTCAGCGCGGCGGTCTGCCACGAGGCCCAGTCGAACTGGTGGCCCGCGAGCGAGGTCCAGATCAGCAGCGCGCAGACGCCCGCCACGATCAGGAACGCACCCAGGAAGTCGATCTTCACGTCACGGCGTACGGTCGGCAGCTTCAGCGTGCGCTGCAACAGCACGATCCCGAGCAGCGCGAACGGGACGCCGATGAAGAAGCACCAGCGCCAGCCGAGCCACGAGGTGTCGACCAGCACGCCGCCGATCAGCGGCCCGGCCACCGTGCCGACCGCGAAGACGCCACCGAAGATGCCCGCGTACTTGCCGAGCTGACGCGGCGGGATGATGGCGGCCATCACGACCTGCGCGAGCGCGGTGAGACCACCGGCGCCGATGCCCTGCACGACCCGGCTGAAGATCAGCAGCCCGACCTCGTGCGAGAACCCGGCCAGCAGCGAGCCGACCACGAACATGCCGAGGGACAGCTGCAGCAGGAGCTTCTTGTTGTAGAGGTCCGAGAGCTTGCCCCACAGCGGGACGGTCGCCGTCATGGCGAGCAGCTCGGAGGTGACGACCCAGGTGTACGAAGACTGGCTGGCGCCGAGGTCGGCGATGATCCGGGGGAGTGCGTTGGCCACGACCGTGCCCGCCAGGATGGCCACGAACATGCCGGCCATCAGCCCGGACATGGCCTGGAGTATCTGCTTGTGGTTCATGGAGGTGGGCGCCTGTTCGGGCGCCTCTATTGCGCTCACGGTGTCCTTCTTCAGAGCTGAGGAGTCGATCCGGAGATCGGGCAGGAACAAAAACTCAAGGGGTGGCGGGGGCGGTCAGGCCGGAGCCCAGATGGTCGAAGGCCGCCCGGAACACGTCGATGAAAGCGACGTCCGGCGTGCGCACGACCCAGTCCTCGATCGAGACCCGGATCGCGGTCGTCGCGACGGCGGCGACCAGCCGCGGGTAGAGCCCGACCGGTTCGTCAGGCCCGCTCCCCAGCCGCTCGGCGACCGCCTGCGCCAACTCCAGCTCCTCGGCCATGTGGGCCCCCAGCCCACGGACGAGGAGGTGCGGTGAACGCTGGAAGACCTTGGCCCGCAGGCTCCAGATCTCGTGACGCTCCTCGACGTCCACCAACTCCGCCGCGAACGCCTCCCGCAGTACGTCGAGCACGGCCAGCTCGGCGGGCGCCTCACGCACAGCACGCCTGACCCGCTCGCCGACTGCCGGGTCGACCATCAGGAAAGCGTCGTCGTGACTGTCGAAGTAGTTGAAGAACGTGCGCGGCGAGACGCCCGCCGCGCTGCTGATCGCCTCGACGGTGACGTTCTCCGCCCCGTGCTCGGCAGCCAGCCGTACCGCCGCTTCGGCCAGCGCCGCCCGAGTCGCCTGCTTCTTGCGCTCGCGGAGTCCGGGGGCGCCGTCCTTGTTCTTCACATCTTGCAGACTACGCAAAGATGCAGACCCTGCAAAAGCAATAATGATCCGCCGGTGGCGGGCCGTCGGGCGGGGTGCGCCAGCCGGGGGTTGACCCGACCGGGGGAGACCCGTATAGTTCTTCGGGTTGTCCGATGTGAGCACCGGTTCCGACTGGCCCAGGACGACCATTCCGCAGAACAAGATCATGAAGAACTTCGCGACGCCTGTCGTGCTGCTTTTCGTACCCTTTTCGCGAAATGAGGAAGCCGAAACCCCGATTTGGTTCGGGGCGCAGGAATCCGCTAATGTCTCACTCGTTGGAACGGCCCAAAGGTCGGGAAGACAACCCAAGTTTGACTGGGAATCAGGCCGGAAATGA
>NZ_JAPEMT010000006.1 GCF_026342435.1 Streptomyces sp. NBC_00237
AAGCGAAGAACCTGGAAAGCACCGAGGAAATCGGCACTGGAAACAGTCTGATAGAGTCGGAAACGCAAGAACAAAGCAAAACAAGAAACACCGAACGAAACGTCCGGAGGAAAGCCCGCGAGGGTGAGTACAAAGGAAGCGTCCGTTCCTTGAGAACTCAACAGCGTGCCAAAAGTCAACGCCAAATATGTTGATACCCCGACTTGCTTCGGCAAGTTGAGGTTCCTTTGAAGTCCTGCTGGCCCATGCGGCAAGCAGGCAAACACTAGCGAGGACGCAGGAACACACCGTCTTATTCCGATGGTGGCTGTTCCGCTCTTCCGATGTGTTCACCCGATCACGGGTAAACATTCACGGAGAGTTTGATCCTGGCTCAGGACGAACGCTGGCGGCGTGCTTAACACATGCAAGTCGAACGATGAAGCCCTTCGGGGTGGATTAGTGGCGAACGGGTGAGTAACACGTGGGCAATCTGCCCTTCACTCTGGGACAAGCCCTGGAAACGGGGTCTAATACCGGATAACACTCCTGCCTGCATGGGCGGGGGTTAAAAGCTCCGGCGGTGAAGGATGAGCCCGCGGCCTATCAGCTTGTTGGTGGGGTAATGGCCTACCAAGGCGACGACGGGTAGCCGGCCTGAGAGGGCGACCGGCCACACTGGGACTGAGACACGGCCCAGACTCCTACGGGAGGCAGCAGTGGGGAATATTGCACAATGGGCGAAAGCCTGATGCAGCGACGCCGCGTGAGGGATGACGGCCTTCGGGTTGTAAACCTCTTTCAGCAGGGAAGAAGCGCAAGTGACGGTACCTGCAGAAGAAGCACCGGCTAACTACGTGCCAGCAGCCGCGGTAATACGTAGGGTGCGAGCGTTGTCCGGAATTATTGGGCGTAAAGAGCTCGTAGGCGGCTTGTCACGTCGGATGTGAAAGCCCGGGGCTTAACCCCGGGTCTGCATTCGATACGGGCAGGCTAGAGTGTGGTAGGGGAGATCGGAATTCCTGGTGTAGCGGTGAAATGCGCAGATATCAGGAGGAACACCGGTGGCGAAGGCGGATCTCTGGGCCATTACTGACGCTGAGGAGCGAAAGCGTGGGGAGCGAACAGGATTAGATACCCTGGTAGTCCACGCCGTAAACGTTGGGAACTAGGTGTTGGCGACATTCCACGTCGTCGGTGCCGCAGCTAACGCATTAAGTTCCCCGCCTGGGGAGTACGGCCGCAAGGCTAAAACTCAAAGGAATTGACGGGGGCCCGCACAAGCAGCGGAGCATGTGGCTTAATTCGACGCAACGCGAAGAACCTTACCAAGGCTTGACATATACCGGAAAGCATCAGAGATGGTGCCCCCCTTGTGGTCGGTATACAGGTGGTGCATGGCTGTCGTCAGCTCGTGTCGTGAGATGTTGGGTTAAGTCCCGCAACGAGCGCAACCCTTGTTCTGTGTTGCCAGCACGCCCTTCGGGGTGGTGGGGACTCACAGGAGACTGCCGGGGTCAACTCGGAGGAAGGTGGGGACGACGTCAAGTCATCATGCCCCTTATGTCTTGGGCTGCACACGTGCTACAATGGCCGGTACAATGAGCTGCGATGTCGTGAGGCGGAGCGAATCTCAAAAAGCCGGTCTCAGTTCGGATTGGGGTCTGCAACTCGACCCCATGAAGTCGGAGTTGCTAGTAATCGCAGATCAGCATTGCTGCGGTGAATACGTTCCCGGGCCTTGTACACACCGCCCGTCACGTCACGAAAGTCGGTAACACCCGAAGCCGGTGGCCCAACCCCTTGTGGGAGGGAGCTGTCGAAGGTGGGACTGGCGATTGGGACGAAGTCGTAACAAGGTAGCCGTACCGGAAGGTGCGGCTGGATCACCTCCTTTCTAAGGAGCATCTAGACACCACTGGTGTCCAGAGACCATTTCGTCGGCAAATGTCCGGCGGTGGTTGCTCATGGGTGGAACGTTGACTATTCGGCACGGATGGCTTTCTTCACCAGTACTGCTTCGGCGTGGAACGTGAAGATGGGATCCGGGTCGGGCACGCTGTTGGGTGTCTGAAGGCACGGCCGTGAGGCTGTACTTCAGTGCCGGTCCCAGTGCACTCGTTCTTCGGAGCGGGGTGATGGGTGGCTGGTCGTTGTTTGAGAACTGCACAGTGGACGCGAGCATCTGTGGCCAAGTTTTTAAGGGCACACGGTGGATGCCTTGGCATCAGGAACCGATGAAGGACGTGGGAGGCCACGATAGGCCCCGGGGAGCTGTCAACCGAGCTTTGATCCGGGGGTGTCCGAATGGGGAAACCCGGCAGTCGTCATGGGCTGTCACCCATACCTGAACACATAGGGTATGTGGAGGGAACGCGGGGAAGTGAAACATCTCAGTACCCGCAGGAAGAGAAAACAACCGTGATTCCGGGAGTAGTGGCGAGCGAAACCGGATGAGGCCAAACCGTATGCGTGTGATACCCGGCAGGGGTTGCGCATGCGGGGTTGTGGGATCTCTCTTTCACGTTCTGCCGGACGTGAGACGAGTCAGAAACCGTTGGTGTAGGCGAAGGACATGCGAAAGGTCCGGCGTAGAGGGTAAGACCCCCGTAGCTGAAACATCAACGGCTCGTTTGAGAGACACCCAAGTAGCACGGGGCCCGAGAAATCCCGTGTGAATCTGGCGGGACCACCCGTTAAGCCTAAATATTCCCTGATGACCGATAGCGGATAGTACCGTGAGGGAATGGTGAAAAGTACCGCGGGAGCGGAGTGAAATAGTACCTGAAACCGTGTGCCTACAAGCCGTGGGAGCGTCGCTGTCATTCTTCGGAATGGCAGTCGTGACTGCGTGCCTTTTGAAGAATGAGCCTGCGAGTTAGCGGTGTGTAGCGAGGTTAACCCGTGTGGGGAAGCCGTAGCGAAAGCGAGTCCGAATAGGGCGATTGAGTTGCACGCTCTAGACCCGAAGCGGAGTGATCTAGCCATGGGCAGGTTGAAGCGGAGGTAAGACTTCGTGGAGGACCGAACCCACCAGGGTTGAAAACCTGGGGGATGACCTGTGGTTAGGGGTGAAAGGCCAATCAAACTCCGTGATAGCTGGTTCTCCCCGAAATGCATTTAGGTGCAGCGTCGTGTGTTTCTTGCCGGAGGTAGAGCACTGGATAGGCGATGGGCCCTACCGGGTTACTGACCTTAGCCAAACTCCGAATGCCGGTAAGTGAGAGCACGGCAGTGAGACTGTGGGGGATAAGCTCCATGGTCGAGAGGGAAACAGCCCAGAGCATCGACTAAGGCCCCTAAGCGTACGCTAAGTGGGAAAGGATGTGGAGTCGCAGAGACAACCAGGAGGTTGGCTTAGAAGCAGCCACCCTTGAAAGAGTGCGTAATAGCTCACTGGTCAAGTGATTCCGCGCCGACAATGTAGCGGGGCTCAAGCGTACCGCCGAAGTCGTGTCATTCCAGCACATACCCCCAACGGGGGCTGGGATGGGTAGGGGAGCGTCGTGTGCCGGGTGAAGCAGCCGCGGAAGCGAGTTGTGGACGGTTCACGAGTGAGAATGCAGGCATGAGTAGCGATACACACGTGAGAAACGTGTGCGCCGATTGACTAAGGGTTCCTGGGTCAAGCTGATCTGCCCAGGGTAAGTCGGGACCTAAGGCGAGGCCGACAGGCGTAGTCGATGGACAACCGGTTGATATTCCGGTACCCGCTTTGAAACGCCCAATACTGAATCAGACGATGCTAAGCCCGTGAAGCCGTTCCGGACCCTTCGGGGAAAGGAAAGTGGTGGAGCCGGTGACCCGGATCTGTACTAGGTAAGCGATGGGGTGACGCAGGAAGGTAGTCCAACCCGGGCGGTGGTAGTTCCCGGGGTAAGGGTGTAGGGCGTTGTCTAGGCAAATCCGGCACAACATATAGCCTGAGACCTGATGCCGAGCCGATTGTGGTGAAGTGGATGATCCTATGCTGTCGAGAAAAGCCTCTAGCGAGTTTCATGGCGGCCCGTACCCTAAACCGACTCAGGTGGTCAGGTAGAGAATACCGAGGCGTTCGGGTGAACTATGGTTAAGGAACTCGGCAAAATGCCCCCGTAACTTCGGGAGAAGGGGGGCCATCACCAGTGATTGCACTTGCTGCTTGAGCTGGGGGTGGCCGCAGAGACCAGCGAGAAGCGACTGTTTACTAAAAACACAGGTCCGTGCGAAGCCGTAAGGCGATGTATACGGACTGACGCCTGCCCGGTGCTGGAACGTTAAGGGGACCGGTTAGTGATCTTTCGGGGTTGCGAAGCTGAGAACTTAAGCGCCAGTAAACGGCGGTGGTAACTATAACCATCCTAAGGTAGCGAAATTCCTTGTCGGGTAAGTTCCGACCTGCACGAATGGCGTAACGACTTCTCGACTGTCTCAACCATAGGCCCGGTGAAATTGCACTACGAGTAAAGATGCTCGTTTCGCGCAGAAGGACGGAAAGACCCCGGGACCTTTACTACAGTTTGATATTGGTGTTCGGTTCGGCTTGTGTAGGATAGGTGGGAGACTGTGAAGCTGTGACGCCAGTCATGGTGGAGTCGCCGTTGAAATACCACTCTGGTCGTGCTGGATGTCTAACCTAGGTCCGTGATCCGGATCAGGGACAGTGTCTGATGGGTAGTTTAACTGGGGCGGTTGCCTCCTAAAGAGTAACGGAGGCGCCCAAAGGTTCCCTCAGCCTGGTTGGCAATCAGGTGTTGAGTGTAAGTGCACAAGGGAGCTTGACTGTGAGACCGACGGGTCGAGCAGGGACGAAAGTCGGGACTAGTGATCCGGCAGTGGCTTGTGGAAGCGCTGTCGCTCAACGGATAAAAGGTACCCCGGGGATAACAGGCTGATCTTCCCCAAGAGTCCATATCGACGGGATGGTTTGGCACCTCGATGTCGGCTCGTCGCATCCTGGGGCTGGAGTCGGTCCCAAGGGTTGGGCTGTTCGCCCATTAAAGCGGTACGCGAGCTGGGTTTAGAACGTCGTGAGACAGTTCGGTCCCTATCCTCTGTGCGCGTAGGAATATTGAGAAGGGCTGTCCCTAGTACGAGAGGACCGGGACGGACGAACCTCTGGTGTGCCAGTTGTCCTGCCAAGGGCATGGCTGGTTGGCTACGTTCGGAAAGGATAACCGCTGAAAGCATCTAAGCGGGAAGCCTGCTTCGAGATGAGTATTCCCACCCCCTTTGAGGGGTTAAGGCTCCCAGTAGACGACTGGGTTGATAGGCCAGATGTGGAAGCCCGGTAACGGGTGGAGCTGACTGGTACTAATAGGCCGAGGGCTTGTCCTCAGTTGCTCGCGTCCACTGTGTTAGTTCTGAAATAACGAACAGTCCTGTGTTTACAGCCAGGTGTTCAAATTTCATAGTGTTTCGGTGGTCATAGCGTTAGGGAAACGCCCGGTTACATTTCGAACCCGGAAGCTAAGCCTTTCAGCGCCGATGGTACTGCAGGGGGGACCCTGTGGGAGAGTAGGACGCCGCCGAACAATCATTGTGGAAATGCCCCGTACCGGGAGACCGGTACGGGGCATTTCTGCGTTTAAGGGGCTTTTCCTGAATCCGAGCCGATTCAGGAAAGGCCCCTTTGTCGTTGCATGGGGAGGATTAGGCGAGGCAGAACTCGTTGCCCTCGATGTCCTGCATCGTGATGCAAGATTCGTTGAAGTCATCGGCGCGCTGCGTCAGCACGTGTTTTCCGCCGAGAGCCATCAGCCGTGCGCATTCGGCCTCAAGTGTGGCCAGGCGCTCGTCCCCGACGAGCCCGGCGCCGGCCCGTACACAGAGATGCACGCGGTTCTTGACGACCTTGCCTTCGGGAACTCGCTGGAAGAGCAGGCGCGGGGCCACACCCGAAGGATCAGTACACGCGAAGTAGATCTCGTCCTCGGGCGGCAGTGAGTGGTGGTACTCCTCCCACGTGGCAAAACCCTCCGGGGCCTCCGGTACGACGTACCCCATCACCTCGCACCAGAAGGCTGCGAGGCGCGCAGGTTCCGCACAGTCGAAGGTCACTTGGAACTGCTTGATCGTTGACATCGACGCACCATAACAGGGGCCCTGCTCCTCTCCCTCTCGTGCTGCCGAAGAGCAGTCGCGGGACGATCCGAGGGGACGAAAAAGGGGCGGTTTAATCATGTTGCCGCAGGGGTGGGGGCGCGGTCAGGATCGGGGCATGGAATACCTCATACGCCGTGTACGTGCCGATGAATGGCAGCAGGTCCGTGAATTGCGGCTGCTTGCTCTTCAGGACCCGGTTGCTTCGATCGCTTTCCTTGAGACGTACGAGAACGCGTCGGCCAAGGACGACTCGTTCTGGATGGAGCGGACCGAGGGTTCCGCCGTCGGGGAGCGGGTGGCGCAGTTCGTGGCCGAGGCGCCCGACGGCAGCTGGGTCGGGACGGTCAGCGTGCTCGTGGAGAAGCCTGGGGTCGCGACTGCCTTCTCCGACCCGGCCGTGATGGACCAGACCCACATCGTGGGCGTCTTCGTACGGTCGGAGGTGCGGGGGAGCGGCGTGGGCGATGCGCTGTTCCGGGCCGGTATCGAGTGGTCGTGGGAGCTTCGGGAGACCAAGGCGGAGCGGGTCAGGTTGTTCGTGCACGAGCGGAACGGGCGGGCCGAGGGGCTGTACAAGAAGCTCGGCTTCGAGCGGACCGGGGTGACCGTGCCGATGGCGGGCGGCTCGGGCGAGCTGGAGATCGAGATGGCGGTGCGCCGGACGCAGGCGTGACGCGGGCGACAGGCGTGGGTGTCAGGAGACGGCGGGTGGCGGGGGTCCTTGGAGGACGCCCGCCGCTCGCCGTTTGTCGTTCAGGGGGGTTGTCGTCAGTGGGGGGCGTTGCAGGCGCAGCCCGGGGTGGCGGTCGGGAGGGTGCCGCCCTCCGGGGGAGTGCTCTCGGCGGCGGCCTTCTCGACGGCGGCCAGGAGGCGGGTGCGGTCGGCGGGGCCCAGGTAGCGGCCCGCGTTGACGACGGCGTGGATGTCGCGGGTGTGGCGGATGTCGGTGAGGGGGTTGGTGTTGAGGATGACGAGGTCGGCGGGGCGGGCAGGGGGGAGACGGAGGAGGCGGGCGGGGTGGGTGGTTGCGGAGGCGAGGACCGCGGGAGCGGGGAGGCCCGCTTCGGCGAGGAGGCGGAGTTCCTCGTGGAGGGAGAAGCCGGGGACGGCGTAACCCGTGCCGGTGTCGGTGCCCGCGACCAGGCGGACTCCGGCGCGGTGCATCTCGGCGACGAGGTCGAGGCGGTGTTCGTAGATGCGGCGGATGCGGGCCGTGTCCTCGGGGGTGCGGGAGCCGATCATCGCGTCCCAGATGTACGGCCAGGAGGCGACCGTCCAGGCGGGGAGGTACTTCCAGTCGGGGGAGGAGGCGGGGAGGTCGGCGGTGCGTTCCAGGGCGTGGTGGATGGTCAGGGTGGGGGTGACGTACGTGCCGCGCTCGGCGAGGGTGTCGAAGAGGCGGCGGGCCCGGCCCTTGTCGTAGCTGCGCACGGCCGTCCACTCCAGGGGGTGGACCTGGCGGAACCAACTGCCGTAGCGGGAGAGGCTGGAGGGCTCGGAAGGGTCGATCCTGACCTTGGCGAGGGCCGCACGGATTTCGCGTTCGCGGGAGGACGTGGCGAGGAGCATGGCGTGCAGGTGCTCGATGGAACGCTGGCCGGAGGTGGCGGCGCGGGACATCGGGAGGGTGTCGGGGCAGTGGCCCGCGAAGGGGAGGCCCTGGCGTTCGGATTCGTCGGCGATCGCGTAGTACGCATCGGGTGAGAGTCGCGAATAGACCTTGACGAAGTCGGCGCCCTCGCGCCGCACCCTGCGGACGGCGGCGCGGGCGGACTTGGCGTCGGCCACTTCGATGACGGGCAGGCCGGTGTCGTTCGCCCAGATGGAGGGCGGGCCGTCGACGATCGGGCTCGCGATGACGAAGCGGGGGCCGAGGAGGGTGTTGTCGGCGATCTTCTGGCGCCAGGCGTGGTGGAGGGGCAGGCCCCACATCTCGCGGACGGAGGTGACGCCGGTCAGAGGGAAGAGGGGCGGGGTGAGGGCGTCGTCGCCGCTGGTGTGGATGTGGGATTCGGTCAGGCCGGGCATGACGTACTTGCCGGTGAGGTCGATGACCTGGGCGTGGGGCGGAGGCTTGAGCTGGGAGCTCGGACCGGAGGCGGTGATGCTGCCGTGGGTCAGGAGGAGGGTCTGGTCGGGTACGCGGCGGGAGTTGGGGGTGGTGAGGAGGGTTGCGTGGGTGAGGGCGAGGGTGGGGGATGAGGGTGCGGTGGGGCGGGCCGTGGCCGTCGCGGCGGCTGTGGGGGTGGGGGCGAGGGCGATGCCGGTCAGGGCGGCTGCGGCGCCGAGGGCTGCGGTGCCGAGTGCTTCGCGGCGGGTGGGTGTGGAGTGAGTGGGCATGGGTGGTCGCCTCCTCTGCCGAGAGTGGGGAGGGGGAGGAGCGAGTGCGCCCCGGGTGGGGTGCGGATGGCTCCCGTGTGGCTCCCCTATAACTCTGGGCGGTGAGGGGGCGGAATGCGGGGGGTGTGACCGGCCATTCCGGGGTGGCGATCGGAGCACCCCCGGGGTGGGGTGCTCCTCAGCAACGGGCTTTCGGCCAGGCGGAGTTGAACTGTTCCTGGGAACGGAGCAGGGCCAGGGTCGGGAGACCTTGGCCCTGACCGGCCGTGAGGAGCTCCGGGAGCTGGGGAAGCGGAGCCACGGCCGCGACATCGTCCAGGACGAGCGTCATTGGTGGGTCGAGCCGACCGTCGGTTGACCGTGCGGCCATGCGGCGGCCGTGCTCGACCACGTGTGAGGCGAGGGCGGTGAGCAAGGGCATCGCGCCCGGCCCGGTGGGGCGGGTACGGGGGTCCTCGATCGATTCACCGACCATGTAGAGCGTTCCCCCCTCGACCACAAATGATTCCAAGGTGAGCGAATCGGTTCGGTTTGGGGTGCAAGCCTCGCGGAGGTGGATCGACGAGAGGGCGGAGAATGCGCGGGTGGTGAGGTTTTGGGCCTGTTCGCGGCGTTCCGGGTAGGCGGTGAGGGCCGATTCGAGGAGACCGGCGGCACCCGAGCGGGCCTTGGGGTGGGTACGGAGGATGCGCACGGGCTCGTGAGCGCTCGATCCCTGGGCCCAGCGGAGGAGGTGCTTGAAGGGGCGGGCGTCTATGGCTGCGGCGTGCAGCCAGGCGGCGAGGAGGGTTTCGGCGGTTTCGGCGATCGCTGAGTCCGCGGTGGCGCGGGGGCGGACGGGGGCGAGGAGGGCTGCGGCGCGGGAGGCGGCGGTGAGGGGGTCTTCGCAGCCCGCGGTGGGGGACCAGTGGAGGCGGGCGGGGGTGTCGCAGCGGTGTTCGGGGTCGTAGAGGAGGACGGGGCCGAGTTTGGCGCGGGCGTCTTTGGTCTCTTGCCAGAGGGTGGGGGTGGAGGTGAGGACCAGGGCGGGGCCGGGGGCTTCGAGGATGGTGCGGAGGGCGGTGGGGTGGTGGGTGGGGCGGTTGAAGAGGAGGGGTTGGGGGGTGGGGGTGGGGGTGTCTTCGGCTCCGGCTCCGGGGCCGGGGCCGGGGCCGGTTCCAGGTTCGGCTTCGGCGGGGGTGGGGCGGGGAGTGTTGGGGTGGGGGGTGTCGGAGGGGGTGGGGGTGGTGGGGTGGGCGGGAGTGGGGTGGGGCCGCGGTGCGGGGGCCGCCCCCTTGCCCGCCCGTTCCGCCCCCGGGGGGCGGCCCCGCCGCCCAAGGGGGCTGGGCGAGCTTCGCCGCCCAAGGGGGCGCGGTGGGGCGTCGGGGTGGAGGCGGGATTCGCGGGTGCGGGCGCGGACGAGGCGCCAGCGGGTGAAGACGCCGAGGAGGAAGATCGTGAGGACCAGGAGGACGAGGAGCTGGCTGATGAAGATGCCCCAGAAGAGGCCGTAGCCGGAGAACTCCGCGGGTGGGCTGGCGGGCCAGGCGCCCGGGATGTTGTGAGGCTCCGAGGCCAGCCTGCGCATTGCCGTGAGGGTGTTGGGGAAGGTGACGCCGGTCGGCCACGCGCCCTTGGCGAAGAGGCCGGACAGGCCGGTGGAGGTCCAGATGAGGGCCGTAAGGCCCAGGAGGAAGCCGAGCAGGCCGAGGAGGAGGCCGTCGGGGATCCCCCCGGTTCCGGTTTGCTGACCTCGGTCTCGGCCTCGGCCCCGGCCTCGGTCGCTGTTGCGGTGGTGGTCACCGCCGTGGCCCCGGCCGCCGCTCCGGTACGGGCCGCCGTCATGGTGGCGGGTGCCGGTCCGGCCGGAGGAGCGGGGCCGGGACCGGGGGCGGGGCGGCTCGGACTCGTGCCCCCGACCCTCGCCTTCGTAACCCCGGTCCCTGTCCTCGTAACCCCGGTCCTCGTCCTCGTGACCCCGGCGCTCGTTCTCGTAACCCCGGCCCCCGGAGTCGTAGCCGCGGTCCTCGTTCTCGTAACCCCGGCCCCCGGAGTCGTAGCCGCGGTCCTCGTTCTCGTAACCCCGGCCCCCGGAGTCGTAGCCGCGGTCCTCGTTCCCGTAACCCCGGCCCCCGGAGCCGTGACCCCGGCGCTCGTTCTCGTAACCCCGATCCCCGGAGCCGTGCCCCCGGTCCTCGGAGTCGTAACCCCGGCCCCCGGAGTCGTAACCCCGGCCCCGGGAGACGTAACCCGGGCCCTCGCCCCCGTAACCCTGCTGCTCGTTCTCGTAGCTGCGGCGGCCGTCCTCGTAGCCCTGCTCGTAGGAACCGGGCATGTCAGGCCACCGTCGCGTCCGAGGATTCCACTTCGGCCATCTGTTGCTCGATGAGGGCCGCGCGCTGTTCCGCCTCCCAGTCGGCGGCGCGGGCCTCCTCGTTGAGGAAGGACTCTTCGGGGGGTTCGACGGCGGAGGACTCCGTCATGGCGCGGTCGGTGAAGACCAGGGGGCGTTCGGCCTCGGTGACCAGGTGTTTGACGACCTGGACGTTGCCGTTGACGTCCCAGACGGCGATGCCGGGGGTGAGGGTCGGGATGATCTCGACGGCCCAGCGGGGGAGGCCGAGCACCTTGCCGGTGGCGCGGGCCTCGTCGGCCTTCTGGGCGTAGATGGTGCGCGTGGAGGCCATCTTGAGGATGGCGGCGGCCTCGCGGGCGGCTGCCCCGTCGACGACGTCGGACAGGTGGTGGACGACGGCGACGAAGGAGAGGCCCAGACGGCGGCCGAACTTCAGGAGGCGTTGGAAGAGCTGGGCCACGAAGGGGGAGTTGATGATGTGCCAGGCTTCCTCGACCAGGAAGATGCGCTTGACGCGGTCCGGGCGGATCCAGGTGTGTTCGAGCCAGACACCGACGATCGCCATGAGGATCGGCATGGCGATGGAGTTGCGGTCGATGTGCGAGAGGTCGAAGACGATCAGCGGCGAGTCGAGGTCGATGCCGACCGTCGTGGGGCCGTCGAACATGCCGCGCAGGTCGCCGTCGACCAGGCGGTCCAGGACCAGGGCGACGTCCAGACCCCACGCCCGTACGTCGTCTATGTCGACATTCATCGCCTCGGCGGACTCCGGCTTGGGGTGGCGGAGCTGGTCGACGATGTCGGTCAGGACGGGCTGGCGGTCGGTGATGGTGGTGTGGACGTAGGCGTGCGCGACCTTCAGGGCGAAGCCGGAGCGCTCGTCGAGGCCGTGGCCCATGGCGACTTCGATGATCGTACGGAGCAGAGCCAGCTGGCCGGTGGTGGTGATGGCGGGGTCGAGGGGGTTGAGCCGGATGCCGTCGTTGAGGGCGGCCATCGGGTCCAGGCGGATGGGGGTTATGCCCAGCTGCTGGGCGATGAGGTTCCACTCGCCGACGCCGTCCTCGCCCTGGGCGTCCAGGACGACGACCTGGCGGTCCTTGAAGCGCAACTGGCGCAGGACGTACGTCTTCTCCAGCGCGGACTTGCCGTTTCCGGACTCGCCGAGGACGAGCCAGTGGGGGGCCGGGAGCTGCTGGCCGTACAGCTGGAAGGGGTCGTAGATGTAGCCCTTGCCGCTGTAGACCTCACGGCCGATGATCACGCCGGAGTCGCCGAGACCGGGGGCCGCGGTCGGGAGGTAGACCGCCTGGGCCTGGCCGGTGGAGGTGCGGACGGGCAGGCGGGTCGTCTCGACCTTGCCGAAGAGGAAGCTGGTGAAGGCATCCGTGAGGGCGGACAGCGGGTCTCGCATGGTGTCTGTCCCTTCCAAGGTCCAGAGGGTGCTGCCAGGTGACGGCTAGCGACGGATGCCGGTGGCGAAGGGGAGCGTGTTGACGAAGGCGCGGTGGTGCTCGCGGTCGCACCATTCGAGCTTCAGATACGACTTTCCGGCGGAGGCGCGGATGGTGCGCTTGTCGCGGGCCAGCTCCTCGGGATTGCGGGAGGAGACGGTGATGTAACCGACGATGTTGACGCCCGCAGCGCCCGAGGCGAGGTCTTCGCCGCGCTGGTCGAGGCGGCCGTGGGCGGCGATGTCGCGGGGGTCGACGGTGCGGTTCATCTTGGCGGCGCGCGACGCGTCGGCCTCGTCGTTGGTCTTCTCCGTGAGCATGCGCTCGATGGCGACCTCGGTGGGTTCGAGGTCCATGCAGACGGCGACCGTACGGATCACGTCCGGCGTGTGGACCAGGAGCGGGGCGAGGAAGTTGACGCCGACGGGGGTCATCGGCCACTCCTTCACCCAGGCGGTGGCGTGGCACCAGGGCTCGCGGGTGAGGGACTCGCGGGTCTTGGCCTGGAGGTAGGTGGGCTCGACGGCGTCCAGTTCGGCGGGCCAGGCGTTGCGCTTGGTCATGGCCTGGATGTGGTCGATGGGGTGGTCCGGGTCGTACATGGAGTGGACCAGCGAGGACAGGCGGGACTGGCCGAGCGGCTGGCGGACCCGGATGTCGGCCTCGGCGAGGCGGGCGCAGATGTCCGTCAGCTCGCGGGCCATGACGATCGCGAGACCGGAGTCCTTGTCGAGCTTGCGCTGCCCCTTGGGGCGCGACGCGCGGGCCATCGCGGCGCCCTCGGCGGCCAGTTCGCGCGAGTACGACATGCAGGCGACGAGGTAGGCGCGGTGCTGCTCGCTGGAGGTGGACACCATCGACTGGAGCTGGTCGTACGAGTCGAGCAGCCAGTCCGGGGCGGAGTGGTCGCCGCGCTGGCCGACGTCCTTGGCGTGGGCGTCGGGGTCGGCGGGGAGGGTGCGGGCGAGCATCTGGAGGCGGGTGACGAAGCCGTCGCCGTTCGCCACGTGCTTGAGGAGGGTGCCGAAGCGGTCGACGAGGGCTTCCTGGTCCTCGCTGTCGCGCAGGCCGACGCCGGGGCCCTCGATCTCGATGGCGGCGGTGACGGTGCGGCGGTCGGCGTGGAGCAGTACCGCGATCTCGTCGGGGCCGAAGGGGGCGGCGAGCCAGTTGATGCGGCCGATGCCGGGGGGCGGGCCGATCTCGACCTCGCGGCCGTCGGCGTGGGTGCCCGCGTCCATGGCCTGGGAGCGGTAGGTGGTGCCCTTGCGGAGGTTCCGCTTGTAACTCCGGTTGATCTCGAACCACTTGTAGAAGGTGCGGTGCTTGTACGGCAGGTATACCGCCATGACGGCGAGGAGGGGGAAGCCGACCAGGAGCATGATGCGCAGGGAGAGGGTGGGGACGAGGAGCCCGCACATCATGCCGACGAACCCGCCCGCGATGATCAGTGCGATCTCGCCGGTCTCGCGGTTCTTGCCGACGATCGCGTTCGGCCGGGCCCGGCCGATGAGATACGTACGGCGGGGCGTGATCGGGTGGGACTGGGTGGTCAACGCCCTCCCCCTCCTGTGTTCTTGCGGTGGCTGTGCGGGGAGTTGGAGGTTCCCGTGTTGCCGGTGCCGCGGTTGCTGTGGGTGCTGTTGCTACGGGCCGAGGGTGCGGCGGAGGGGATGGATCCGCCTCCGCTTCCGCTTCCGCTTCCGCTTCCGCCGGACGTCGGGCCGGGGTTTCCCGTGCGGGAGCCGTGGGCGGTGACGCCGCTGGAGGCGTTGCTCGCCTGGCGGGGGGCGGGGGTGCCGCCTCCGCCGCCTCGGCTGCTGTGGGTCTTGATGCCCTGGGAGACGAGGTTGGCGGGGGAGGAGATGACCGCGGAGGCGCGCGCGCCGTCGGTGACCTGCTTGCGGCTGGCGCTGGCGGCGGCGATGTCGTCGCCGAAGCCGGGCACGAAGCGGTAGATCATCGCGGAGGCGAAGATCGCCAGGAGGATGATCGCGAGGCCGGAGACGACGGCGGAGAAGGCGGTGGGGCCGTCTCCCGTGGAGAGGGCTCCGGCGAGGCCGAGGACGATCACGATCACCGGTTTGACCAGGATGACGGCGATCATGATGCCTGCCCAGCGGCGGACGTGGCTCCAGAGGTTCTTGTCGACGAGGCCCGCGTAGACGACGGTGCCGAGGAGGGCGCCGACGTAGAGGAGGGCGGCCCTGATCACCAGTTCGAGCCAGAGGACGCCTGCTGCGAGGACCGTGACGAGGGCGACGACGATCAGCATGATCGGGCCGCCGCCGATGGAGTCGCGGTTCTTGAGGGCCTCGGCGAAGGACCCGAAGAAGACTTCGGTCTGGCTGCCGGACGCGGAGGAGATGACGCCGGTGACGCCGTCGGTGGCGGAGACGATCGTGTAGAGGATGAGCGGGGTGAAGGCGGAGGCGAGGACCGTCAGCCAGAGGAAGCCGATGGCCTCGGAGGCGGCGGTGGCGAGGGGGACGCCCCGCATGGCGCGCTTGGCCACCGCGAGGAGCCAGAGGACGAGGGTCAGGACGGTGGAGGCGGCGAAGACGACGGCGTACTGCTGGAGGAAGGTGGGGTTGGTGAAGTCCACGTTGGCGGTGGCCTTCACGGCTTCGCTGAGCTTGCCGACGATCCAGGCGGCGGCGTCGGCGCAGCCCTTGGCGAGGGCGGCGAGGGGGTCGAGGGTGTCGGTGGGGCTTGCTCCGGGGGAAGGGGCGACGTTGGAGGGGGCGTTGCCCTTCTCGCAGTACTCCTTGGCCGGGCCGATCAGCGCGTCGCACGGGTTGTTGCCCGCGCTGGGCGTGGGTGTCGGGGTCGGCGTGGGGGCGGCGGTCGCACGGGCCGCCAGCACGAAGAGCATGACCTGAGCGGCCGCGACTGCACCGGCCGCCGGGGCGATGCGGCGACGGAGGCTACCTGGCATAAGTGAACCCTCCGAACTCTTCGACTGCCTTGCTGATTTCGTCCGAGTTGGAGGCCGTCTCGTCGCCGGGGAGCGGAGTCGGTCCCTTCTTCTGGGCGTCGCTCACGATCTTCCAGTCGTTGCCGACCCACTTCAGCTGGAAGGTCCAGGTGTTCCAGCTCGTCTTGACCGGGTCGGTCGATTGGGCGCCGGACATGCCGATCAGGCCCGTGTACCAGACGGAGACCTTGGCGTCGTCGACGTCGGCGGACTCGACCTTGACTCCGACGGGGATGGCTCGGGAGACGAAGAGGCTCCCTTGCGGTGCGTTGCCTTCGGCGTCGAGCCCCAGCTTCTTGAGGAACTGGGCCGAATAGGCGGCATCCTGGCCGCTCTTCAGCTTGGCGGCCGCCTCTGGCGTGTAGATGGTGTCCACCAGCCGGTGGCGGCTGTCGGCCTTGAACATGTCGACGGAGCTGAGCGCCACCGTGTAGTTCGACGCCGCGCTCTGCGCCCCCTGGCTGTTCCGCGCGAAGCCCGACGGGATTCCCGTCGACCCCTTGCCCTCGACCGGCTTCACCCCGGAGGCAGCCGTGGAGCTGGACTCCGGGCGGCCACTCGCCCCGCCCTGTCCGCCGTCGCCCGAGTCGCTGCCCGGGCCCCGGTTGACGAACGCGATGGCCGCCACCAGCAGCACCACCACGCCCACCACGGTGATCGTCGACCGGGACGCCCGTACCCGCGCCGCTCGCGGTCGGGTCGCACCCGCGTCGTCCGGCATGCGGGTACGCGTCTGGCGGGTGCCGCCCATCGTCGTATAGGGGTCGTCCGTTCCCCTCTGGTCGTCGTCACCGCGGTTCATGCCGCGTACGCCCCCTCAGCCTTTCGCAGTCCCGTGTCCGTTACGTCGTATCCGCACACGTGTCCGTGGGCGTACTGCTTAGACGGTAGCGGTGTCGCTTCCCGCGTGGGCGCGGTGTGGTGACTCGTCAGGTGAGTGGGCATCAGAGAACGCATCCTCGGGGGGAGTTCCGGGCACGCCCGGTGAGGACTGGGTGAGGGCCGGAGGGGGCTGGGGGGAGCTGGCTAGACGGCCATGCCGTACACGATGGTGAACAGCGTGCCGAGCGAGCCGATGATGAAGACGCCGGTCAGGCCCGCGACGATGAGGCCCTTGCCCTGTTCCGCGCTGAAGGTGTCGCGCAGCGCCGTCGCACCGATCCGCTGCTTGGCCGCGCCCCAGATGGCGATGCCGAGGCACAGCAGGATCGCCACGGCCATGACGACCTCGACCATGATGCGAGCCTCGTTGCCGAGGTTTCCGAACGGCCCCCAGTTCGGCGCGATTCCGCCGATGATGGTGGTGATGTCGCCCTTTTCGGCTGCCAGGATCATTAAGTCACCGCCCCTGTCGGGTAGTTCGCACTCCTGCCGGGCGGCAGAGAGCATCGCCCTATCTTCGCTGATGAAACCGCCCCGGTATGTCGACTTGGCGGCTCTCTTTACCGGACTTCCGCACGTACGTCCGGTCCCACCGCTCTGACCTGCGGCGCGGAGGGGGGAGAGGCCGGTTGTTATGCGAAAAGCCGTATGGTCACTCTGTGTATCACGGGGTGTGACTCCGGGCAATGACTGGCGTTGTACACCCTGGCTCTGTTACGTCGGGCCGAAGCGTGCGCTCCCGTGCGCGGGCGCTGCGTCTACGCGCGCGGGCTCTGCGGCGGCCGGGTGGAGGGGGCCGAAGGCGCGGGGGGCGGTTGCGTTACGTCGACCTGGTGGGCCACCGCCCACAGCCAGTGCTCCGCCACCGTCAGGTCCCGGTTCGCGCCGCCCGCAGCGCGGTCGGCCGTTGCCCGTGGATCGGGGGCGCGATGTGGCTTCGTACCGCTGAGGACGGCGTGACCGGCGTCCTCGTTCCAGGCTGCGGTCGCGAAGACGTAGCTGTCGCCGGGGGTCAAGGGGGCGTCCTCGCCGGGACTCTGAGTGACCGTCACGCGGCCGGTGAGGCGGCCCTTGAAGTTACGGTCGACGCGGACTTCGTACAGCTCCTGTTCCAGCCCTCCGAGTGAGCGGTGGCCGGTCCTCCGGATGACGGCGCCGTGGAACACGTTCTCGGCGGACCCGGCGACCTCGCGGAGGTCGGTGGGGTCGTAGAGGGTGAGGGATTCCACGTCGTCCGGTCGCGGGGTTGTCGTCGTGTACGCGGCCCAGCCGGTGGCGGCGAGGACGAGGGCTGCCGCGGCTCCGGCCATTGCCTGGTGTCGCATCGGTGTCATCAGCGCGGTCAGCCCCAGAGCTTGCGGTAGTTGGTGACGTCCTGGCGGGTGGGGCGGCCGTCGGCGGGGAGGTCGGTGACGCCGCGTTCCATGAGGGTGAGGTACCAGTTCATGGACTTGTGGCAGAAGCCGAGGGCGTGTCCCAGTTCGTGGGCGGCGACGATGCGGCGCCAGCGGGTGGTGCCGTAGCGGCGGCCGTCGGCGAGGTAGGCGTGGTTCATGAAGATGACGTCCGTGCCGGGGCGTCCGCTCCAGGCGGCGCCGGTGTTGTGCCACTTGCCGTCGGTGCGGTGCGTGTCGGTCCACTCCAGGTCGGCGTACGAGAAGGAGTCGTCGGGGCGGAACGTCACCAGGGCGAGGCCCCGGGCCCGGTCAGTCCACGCGCGGACGGCGTGCCGCCGGGCGTCGTCGTAGGAGGTGGATTCGTCCCAGGCGATCTCGCGGCCGTCGACGGAGGAGTCGCCTCGGGAGTCGACGCCGTGCGTGCACTTCGCCGGGGCGGCCTGGGCGGATGCGTGGGCGGATGCGTGGGCGGGGTTCGCGAGGGCGAGGGTGAGGGCGGTAGCGGCGAGGAGGGTGGCCAGGGGGTGGCGGGCCGGGTTCATGGGGCCACTGTGCGGTGGGGTGTGGGGGGTGGGTGGGGAAGGCGGGGGGTGTGTCTCGGCGGGCGGGGTTCGCGAGTGTCACCCCCGTGATGGCGAACGTGGCGCGGGAGCTGTATCTGGAGGGTGGCCGCGAGGGAGGGCTCGGGCTCGTGGTTCTCCTTGGTTCTCCTGGGAGCGGAGGTTCAGGCTTCGTCGAAGAGGTCGTCGGTGGAGGTGCCTGCGGCGGCGCGTTTGATCCAGCGGCCGAGGACATCGGCGTCGGTGCAGCCGAGTACGCGGTCGCGGACCTCGTCGGACACGGCAGGCTCGCGGGCGTCCAGCAGGTACATGAGGGCTTGGGCTCGGCCCAAGGCGATGCCCTTGGCTTCGCCCTTGACGATGCCCTTGGCTTCGCCTTCGGCGAGGCCCTCGGCTTTCCCCTCCCGGCGTAGCTTCTGAGCGGTTTCCGAGCGGAAGTAGGAGAGGTCGGCGGCCATCAGGTCCCTCCAGATTTGGGCTGCCGGGGTGGAACCCAGGCTCTGTTCGGTGTACTCGATGTAGGTGCTCGCGGTGTCTTCGTCGACGGTCTTCAGGGCCGTAGCCAGCGCTTTCAGTATGGCACCGACGTTCGGGTCCTTGCCGTGCGTGATGGTCGACAGTACGGCCCGCCGGACGTCCTCGGAGGCCGTTTCCGGGTCGGTGATGGCGGGGACGTTGTGCGGTCCGAGGGACAGGGGGCGCAGGGTCAGGGACGGCCGCTGCGGCAGCCCGATGTCGAATTTCTCTTCCGCCCAACGACCGGTCGTCCTGTCCTGGCAGGTGACCAGGAGGATGGGCTGGATCTTGTACTTCGTATAGAGGTACGCCAGGTAGTAGGCCCAGGCGGCGGGCTTGTCGTGGTCCGGTTTGCCCTGGGCCTCGATGACCAGGAGGAAGCTGGATTCCGGGGTGCCCGTGTCGATGTGCAGGAGCGAGCCTTCGTCCTCCGGGTCGAGACGGAGGAGCGAGTCCATCCGGCGTTCCAGCGGGCGGGGCTCGGTGGCGTCGGTGGGGAGCACGGTGATCTTGACGGGCCCGGGGAGGGGGACGCCCAGCAGTTCGAGCGTGCTGGGGATCAGTGCCGGGGCGGCTTCGAAGATGCGGTGCATCGCTTCGTGCGATGAGCTGACCATGGTCGGAACGTAGTGGGGGGTGGCCGGAGTGCAGGGGTGTTCGTGTGGGGGTCACGCGAACGGGTGAATGGGGGGTCCTTGCCTGCACCCGGCCGGGGTTCGGGGTCGGTCGTACGTGGATAGTGCGGGCGGGTCAGGTGAGGTCTTCGACGAAGTGGTCGAACTCGCCTGCCTGGACGCCGAGTACGAAGGCGTCCCACTTGCGGCGGTTCGTCGTGACGACGGTGTCGGGGTCGCTGGTCTCGCGGAGGTAGACGGGGTCCTCGGGGCCCTCGCCGGGCCCGAAGGCGATTTCGATCCAGGGGCCGGGGCCGTCTTCGCCCTCGGGGGCCGCGCGGATCCAGTCGAGACTGGGGGTGGGGGTGGGGTCGGGCATGGGGGGTTCTCCTCGGGAGTGGGGTGGGGTGGGGTGGGGGTCGGGCGCGGGCTCGGGTTGTGGGGTGCTCTGCGGGTGGGGGGTGCCTGCGGCGCAGTCCCCTCCCCGCCCCTTCCCGAAACCGCTGGCCGCGGGGCTGGTGGGCGAGGGCTGCGCCCTGGGCTGGGTTGGGGGCTGCGCCCCGGGCCCGGACTGCGTCCGGGCGTCCTCAAACGCCGGACGGGCTGGGTGGGTTGGTCGGTCAGGGCTGTTGCTTCAGCGCGCGGGTGAGTGCGGCGAAGGCGGCCGGGTGGGTGCGGAGTATTGCTTTGTCGGGGGCGCTGCTTTCGGTGAGCCGGACAGTGTGGTCGGTTGCGCTGACGTGGACGCACGCCTCGCCCTGCGCGCAGTAGGACGACCTCTGCCAGGGATCGGTCATGGTTGTTCCTTCAGTGCGCGGGTGAGTGCGGCGAACGCAGCGGGGCGTGCGTGGAGTATGACCCCGGCGGGGTCGCCGCTTTCCGTGAGCTTCACGGTTGAGCTGGCTGTGGCTACGTGTACGCAGGAGTCGCCCTGCGCGCAGTAGGACGACTTCTGCCAGGGGCGTGCAAGCGACATGTCACAGATCCCGTCTGATGTTGTGGATAAGGTCTCGGCTCGCCGCTGGGGAAAGTGCCACACTCCCGATCTTGTCGAACAGGAGCCGGTACTTGACAAGTTGGGCCTCGGAGTCGAGGTACACCAGACCGTGCGACTGGTCCAGGTGCACGGTGTCCAGCGGGGGCACTGAGCCGTACGCGTAGTAGATGGACTGGCCGGACCCGGGGACGGCCCCCGCCTTGAACGAGATCGCCTGAATGGTGATGTGCGCCGCCTCGCCCATTTCCAGTAGGTGCTTCAACTGGGCTCTGGCGGTGACAGGGCCGCCCACCTCAGTGCGCAAGGCGGCTTCGTGCACGAACGCGTGGTACGGGCGTGGCTTATCGCCGTACAGAACGGCCTGCCGCTTGATCCGGAATGAGATGCGGTGTTCCACCTCGGGGGGCGGGATGGCAGGTACGTCGCGGGCGAAGATTTCCCTGGCGTGGTCTGCGGTTTGCAGGAGGCCGGGGATGTGGGCGGTGATCGCCCCGCGCAGCCGGTGCGACTGGTGTTCAAGTTCGGCCAGGTCGAGCAGGCTGTTGGGCAGGATCTCGCGATACTCCTCCCACCAGCCCCGCTTTCGGTCGCCGGTCATGGCCGCGAGCGCCGCTACCAGTGCATCGTCCGTGCAGTCGTACCGACAGGCCAGCGTGCGGACTCGTTCGGCGCTCACCCCGAGTCGGCCCGTCTCCATGTTGCTGACCTGGGCCTGCTTGATGCCGATCAGACCACCGGCCTCCGTCGCGGTCAGGCCCGCGCGCTCGCGCATCTTGCGCAGCTCGCTGCCGAGCCGGAGTTGACGCCATGTCGGGTTGCTCCGCACGGGCACGGCTCGCTCCTTGGTGCGTACGGGTCACCCACACGAGTGGATGACTCATGGATGCTTCCGATTGGGGTGAATGCTATATCCCGATCGGCTAACTTCGTTGCTGGGTCCACCGCCTGGAAGAACCCCGCTCGACGGAGCGGCATCGTCACCGGGCAGCACGCACGTACACATCAACTCCCTTCACTGAGCGGAGACTTCTGTGTCAACGGTATCCAAGCCCTGGTCCTACACCCTCCAACTCCCGCACGACGTGCAGTCGCCCCGCATCGCCCGGTACACCCTCCGTGCCGTACTCGAAGCGCACGGGCTCCGGCAACTCCGAGACGTGGCCGAGCTGTTGGCCTCCGAACTCCTCACCAACGCTCACCTCCACTCCGACGGGGAGTACGCCCTGCGGCTGCGGTCGGGAGTGCCGGGGCGGGTCCGGATCTCCGTCTGGGACACCAATCCGGAGATCCCGGACGCCTTCGTGAAGGAGCCGGTCGTGCCCGACGACGCCGCCGAGTGCGGGCGGGGGCTGGTCCTCGTGCGGCTGTGTGCGGACAGTTGGGGCGCGTACCGGCTCGGGGGTGAAGCCTTCGGAGGGACGGGGAAACTGCTCTGGGCGGAGTGTGGGGAGGCGTCCTAGCCGGGCGTGGTCGTGCACCCCTCGGCGGGACGGCTCAGGGGATGTCCACCGCGTACAGAGTCCCCTCGCCGGTCGAGCCGGCGGGGAAGGCGGGAGGGCCCTCGCTGCCGAAGTAGAGGGTTCCGTCGGCGACTGCCGGTGAGGAGGACACGTAGCTGTCGGCTTCGACGGTCCAGCGCCGCTCCCCGGTGGCCGCGTCCAGGGCATAGACACGCTTGTCTTGGCTGCCAAAGTAGACGCGCCCGTCAGCAACAGTCGGTTTTGAGTGGACGGAGTTGTCGGTCTTGAAGGACCAGCGCTTCTCCCCTGTGATGGCGTCTACCGCACAGAGGCTGTCGTCCATTCCGAAGTAGACAATTCCATTGGCTGCTGTGGGGGACGAGCCGGTGTATTCACCGGCCTTGACGGACCATTTCCGCTTTCCGTTGTCGGCGTTCACTGCGTAGAGTTCGCGACCGTGGACATAAACCGTCCCGTGGGCGACTGCGGGAGAATGGGAGAAGCTTCCGCTGCCCGTGTACTCCCAGCGCTTCCTGCCGGATTCGGCATCGATCGCGAAGAGGTGGCTCCTTGCCTGGTCCTGGCCGATGACGTAGACCGTCCCGCCGGACACCGTCGGCGTGTGGGTCGACAGAGAGCCGGTCCGGAAAGCCCATCTCTTCTTTCCGGTCGCCGCGTCCAGCGCGTTGAGCTCGCCGCCGCGCAAGGTGCCACCATTGATGTAGACCGTACTGCCGCGTACGACAGGAGGAGTGGGCCTCACGAGGCTTTCGCCTCCGTTGCTATTGGTGGCGTTGTCGAATTCCCATTTCTGCTTTCCTGTGCGTGCGTCGACTGCATAGATCTTTTCTTCGGTGGCAACGTAAACGGTGTTGCCGGACACTGCTGCCGAAGAGGGGCGTCCGCCGTTGTCGACAGGGTTGAAGGCCCAGCGTTTGTTGCCCGTCGCCACGTCCACGGCGTAAAGGGAGCCGTTGTAGCTGCTCACGTACGCCGTTCCGGCGGCGATCGTCGGCGACGACGCCGAGCCGCCCGTGGCGAAGGTCCACTTGGGGCTCCGGACTTCTCCACGGACGAGGAACCACCACGCGGTGAGAGCCAGCGCGATGATGAGGACAAGGCCGCCGATGAGGAGGGTCTTTCGGCGTGAGAGACCAGGTGCGGGGCCGGGTGGGGTGTAAGTGCGGGCGGCGGCGCGGACGTTGGTGCGGGCGGCTGCGGGCTTCGGCTGAGCGCTGCTCACGGCCCTGGCAGTAGGAGCGGGGGCGGGGGCGGGACCGGGGTCGGTCTTCGGTTCGGGCGGACGGGGTTCCGTGGCAAGGGGCTCCTGGGATTCCCGGGGCTCCCGGGGCTCCCGGGACCGCGTTGTCGGGCCCGGCGGCCAGACGGTGGCGGCCAGGGCATGCGTCATGGCGGTCTGCGCGTCCGTCTCGCCGAGCGCCTGCGCGAATTCCATGATGAGAGCGGGTACGGCGGGCCGCTCCCCGGGATCCTTCGCCAGGCACCGCCTGACCGCTGCCAAGCCTGAGGGCAGACGGCCCAGGTCGGCCTCCTCGTACACCGCACGGAAGTTCACCGCGTGCGCGGAGCCGGTGCCGAAAGGGCTGGTGCCGGTCGCCGCGAAGGCTAGTACGGCACCCAGCGAGAACACGTCGCCGGCCGGGCCGACCGGCTTTCCTGTGACCTGCTCGGGCGACATGAAACCCGGTGTCCCGATGACCATCCCCGTCCGGGTCAGCCCACTTGCCTCGACGGCCTTCGAGATCCCGAAGTCGATCACTCGGGGTCCGTCAGCGGCGAGCAGTACGTTCGAGGGCTTCAGGTCCCGGTGGATGAGCCCGACCCGGTGGATGGCCTCCAGTGCCTCGGCGAGTCCCGCCCCCAGGGCCTGGACCGAGAGCTGCGGCAGGGCGCCGTGGGTGCGGACCGCGTCCTCCAGGGATGTTCCGGGTACGTACGCGGTGGCCAGCCAGGCGGGGGAACCTTCGGGGTCGGCGTCCACCACCGCCGCCGTGAAGAACCCGGTCACCCTGCTGGCCGCTTCGATCTCCAGGGCGAACCTCGCCCGGAATCCCGGGTCCTCGGCGAGCTCCGCCCGTACGACCTTCACGGCCACCGCGCGCCCGCTCGCGGAGCGGCCCAGATAGACCCGGCCCATCCCGCCCGCCCCCAGGCGTGCGGTGATCCGGTACCGGCCCACCTGCCGTGGGTCGCCCGCCTCCAGCTGTTCCAACGCCGCCCCCCGTCAAAACCCCGCAGCCTACGGTCGATTACACACCAGACCCACCGTTCATGGATGAAATTCGACCCCATTGGTTCGCTGCGGGAGCGACCGCAGAGGTGAACGGTCGTGCGTTTTTCTGGGTGATCGTGCGCGATAGTTGCCAGCATGTTCGAGCCCCAGGTGCAGCTCCGGCCACGGAGGACAACCACCCCGGAACCGGCCCCCGGCGCCCGGCCCTGGACGGCTCCGCTGCGCCATGCCGCTCCCGCGCTGATCGGATACGTCGCCGTACGGCTCACCGGGATGGCGATCCTCCTGGTCCTCGCCGCCGTACGGGGCGAGGACGGCATGCGGCGGCTGTACGGGCGCTGGGACTCGCTCTGGTACCAGCGGATCGCCGAAGAGGGGTACGGGCACACCGCCGTGCTCGAAGACGGCAGCCTTCATTCCGACCTGGCCTTCTTCCCGCTGATGCCCGCGCTGGAGCGGGCGGTCTCGTTCCTGCTGCCGCCGGTCGATGTGGCGGGGGCCGGGCTCCTCGTCTCCTGGGGCGCATCGCTCGCCGCCGCGTGGGGGATCTTCGCCGTCGGCGCGCGGCTGTACGGGCGGCGGGCGGGCACCCTGCTCGCCGTGCTCTGGGGGGCGTACCCGACCGCCTTCGTCCAGTCGATGGCGTACACGGAGACCTTGTTCACGGCCCTCGCCGCCTGGTCGCTGTACGCGGTGCTGCGCGACCGGTGGATCACGGCGGGGCTGCTGTCGGTGGGGGCGGGGCTGACCCGGCCGGTCGCGGTCGCGCTCGTGGCGGCGATCGGGATGGCGGCCGTGTGGCGGACGGTCACCACCCGGCGGGTGTTCCGGGGGCACGGGCGGATGTGGGCGGGGGTTCTGCTGGCGCCGCTGGGCTGGCTGTCGTACGTCTGCTTCGTGGCGGTGCGGGAGGGGAACGCCTTCGCGTACTTCGAGGTGCAGGCGGGGTGGGACAACCGGATCGACGGCGGAGTGGCGCTGGCGGGGTTCGTCGGGGAGCAGTTCGGGCGGAACGCCGTGGTGGGGGTGGGGCTTTGCGCCGCCTTCGGCGTGCTGTTCTGGGCGGTGTGGCGGTCGCTGCGGGTGAAGCCCGTGCCGCCGCTGCCGGTCGCCGTGTACTGCGTGGCGGTCGTCGTGATCTCGCTGGTCGGCTCGGGGTACTTCGGGTCGCGGCCCCGGCTGATGATGCCCGCCTTCCCGCTGCTGCTGGCACCGGCGGTGGCGTTGGCGGGGGTGGGGCGACGGTGGGTCGTGATGGCGGTCGTGACGTCCGCGGCGATCGCCTCGGGCGCCTACGGGGCGGTCGCACTGCTGGGACCGGGGCCGCCCTGACGGTGGCTCAGGTGACCGGGGAGCACGGGCTGCCCCCGTGCGCCGTTGCCGGAAGCGACGTATCGACACGACAGTGTGGGGAGAACCGTCGTGAACCGGGTCCCGATGGGGGAGGGTTGTCGGGTGCGCAAAGTCTGGGTGGTGAGCGGGGTCGGGGCCGGCGTGATGCTGGCCTTCGTCGTGTTGCTCGTCGTCGGTACGTTCTCCGCGGCGGCCGGGATCGCCGGGCAGGGAGGTGCCGGGGGGCGGGCCGTCGGGCTGGCGAAGGGGGCCGTGCCCGCGCTCTACCAGCCGATCGTGCAGAAGTGGGGGAATCTCTGTCCCGCCATCAACCCGGCACTGCTCGCCGCCCAGCTCTACCAGGAGAGCGGCTTCGACCCGAAGGTCGTCAGTCCGGCGAAGGCGCAGGGGATCGCGCAGTTCATCCCGGGGACGTGGGCCACGCACGGGATCGACGGGGACGGGGACGGGGACCGGGACGTGTGGGACCCGAAGGACGCGATTCCGTCGGCGGCCTCGTACGACTGTGAGTTGGCTGGATATGTGAAGAAGGCTCCGGGCGATCCGACCGACAACATGCTGGCCGCCTACAACGCGGGCGCGTACGCGGTCATCAAGTACGGCGGGGTTCCGCCGTACAAGGAGACCAAGAACTACGTCAAGATCATCCGTTCGCTCGAGCAGAGCTTCGCGCGGCCGGTGGGGCGCGTCGCACCCTCGCGGCAGGCGGCGACGGCCATCAACTACGCGCAGCAGAAGCTCGGTACGCCGTACCTGTGGGGTGGGAACGGGACGCCCGACCAGCAGGGCCGGTTCGACTGTTCGGGGCTGACGCAGGCCGCGTACCGCACGGTCGACATCGAGCTGCCGCGTGTCGCCAACGACCAGTACAACGCGGGGCCGCACCCCTCCCGGGACGAGCTGCTCCCCGGTGACCTGGTCTTCTTCTCCGACGACCTGACCAATTCGAGGAAGATCCGGCACGTGGGGATCTACGTGGGCGGCGGGTACATGATCAACGCGCCCTTCACCGGTGCCGTCATCCGCTTCGACAAGATCGACACCGACGACTACTTCGGCGCGACACGGGTGACCGCGGACGGGGCGAAGGCGCTTCCGACCGCGCGTCCGGAAGCATGACGGGTCGACAGATCTGGCCGGAACTCTCTGTGACGACTCGGTCCTGAGCTGGGACGATGAGTCTCTCTTCGATAACGTCATGGTGATCGTTCGGTGGAGAGTGGAACCCAGGCGGGGCGCCGGGCGTTCCCTGGTCGGGGACAGCGGCACTGACCACGCACTGGCCGTACGCAGAGTGGCAACACGTAAGCAAGAGGCAAGAAGCAAGCAGCGGAGAACTGTCACGGGGGTGATGGGCCCGCCCACGCACAACGGAGTGCGCGCGGCGGGAGACGTGCGACTGCGACACAGCAAGGGCAAGGGGCCGTGCAGATGGCTGGACTCTCGATGGACGGGTCGAACCTCGATGTCAGCCTGCTCTACGACATCAACGGCATCGCCGTCGACGCCCCGGGCTGGGCCGACAGGATCATGGAGTACGTCGGCGAGTACGGGATCATGCTCGGTCTCGTCCTGGTGGCCCTGTGGTGCTGGTGGCGTGGGCGCAGTCGTGGGTCGGCCGAGGACGCGGTGGCGTCGGCGGCGGCGATCGTGTGGGCGCCGTTGGCGGCGGGGATCGCCGTGCTGGTGAACATCCCGATCCGGGGGTTCGTGGAGCGTCCGCGTCCGTTCGTGGAGCACAAGGGACTTGAGGTCCTGGTCGACGGGAAGACCGACTTCTCCTTCGTGAGCGACCACTCGACGATGGCCATGGCGATCGCCATCGGTGTCTTCATGGCGAACCGGAAGCTGGGGCTGCTGAGCATCGCGCTCGCCTTCGCGGAGGGGTTCTGCCGGGTGTACATGGGGGTGCACTATCCGACCGACGTGGTGGGCGGGTTCGCGCTCGGTACGGCGGTGGCGCTGCTGCTCGCACCGCTCGCGCTGATGGTGCTGACGCCGGTCGCCGGGATCGTCTCCCGCTGGGGCGCGACGAGTTCCCTCGTACGGTCCCGGGCCGCGCGGCAGGAGGACGCCGAGCGGCGGGCCGCCGCGCTGGCCGGGCAGGCGAGGGCCGCGGCGGATGCGCGGCGGCGGGACGAGGGCGGCGGGTTCAACGGGCTTGCCGCGTAAGGGAGTCAGAGGGCCTGTGGGAAGTCGAAGAGACGGTTCGGGTCGTAGCGGGACTTGAGCTTCGTCAGGCGGTCGGTGGCGCTGCCGTAGTACGCGCGCCGCCAGTCGGGCAGGGTCGCGTCCGGGTAGTTCTGGTACGCGAAGCCCGACGCGTGGCGGCGGAGCGAGTCGTGCGTGGCTGTCAGCCACTGCTGGTGGGCGGTGCCCGGGGTGCCGGGGCGCCAGGACGCCGTGTACTGGGCGAGCATGCGCATGTTCCGGTGGACGAAGGCGGTGGCCTGGGGTGCGACCCGGTTCACCGCGCCGCCGAGCGCGGTGAGCGTGACCGTGCCGCCACCGCCGCCCTGGGCGGCCGTGATGCGGGTGAAGCGTTCGACGCCCGCGAGGAGGGTCCGTACGCCCGCCGGGTCGAGGGAACGGGCGAAGAAGTCCGAACGGGAGCCGTAGTTCTCCCGGTTGAGGACCCCGGCGGGGTCGCGGCCCGGAGTCTTGCCCGGCAGGTGGCACTGCGCCTCGGAGAGGTCGGAGCAGCCCGCGTACTGGAGCATCGCGGCGAGGTGGCTGCGACCGCGGAGGCTGGTGGAGCGGGGGCTTCCGGCTTTCGCGGTGAGGCGGTCGACGGCGTTCGCCAGGTCGGAGCGGGTGCCCAGGGAGAACAGGGCGATGTTCACGGTGGGGTTGGTGCTGCCCGCGCCCGCCGCGAAGTGGGCGGAGGACCAGATCTCGTCGGGCTGTGAGGGGCCCCACTCCTGCCAGGCGGTGAGCACGGCGGCGGCCTTCGACCACGGCCAGGTGAGGTAGCCGGTGATGCCGTCGGGCGCGGGGTGCGTACGGAATTCGAGCCGGGTGACCACGCCGAACTGGCCGTTGCCCGCGCCGCGCAGGGCCCAGAAGAGGTCGGGGTGGGTGGTGTCGGAGGTGCGCAGCGTCTTGCCGTCCGCCGTGACCAGGGTCGCGGCGGCGAGGCTGTCGCAGGTCAGGCCGTACGCACGCGAGACGACGCCGTGCCCGCCGCCGAGGGTCAGGCCCGAGATGCCGACGGTGGGGCAGGAACCGCCGGGGAGGGTGCGGCGGGCGGTGGTGATGAGGGTGCGGTAGACGTGGGCGAGCTTGGCGCCCGCGCCGATGGTGGCGGTGGTGGAGGTGGGGGTGGAGATGGCGGTGAGTTTCGAGACGTCGATGACGAGGTGGTTCGTGCCGCTGGACCAACCCGTGTACGCGTGGCCGCCGTTGCGGATCGAGACGGGAGTACCGGTCGTACGGGCGAAGGCGAGGGTCTCGCGGACGTCGGCCTCGTGCGCGACGTAGGCGACGGCGGCGGGGCGCTGGCCGTCGAACCGGGGGTTGTAGAGCTGGCGCGCGGTGGCGTAGTCGGCGTCCTGGGGGCGGACGAGGGGGCCCTGGAGCGTGCGGGCGAGGGCGGGCCAGTCGGGGGCTGCGGGCTTCTTGGTGGGGGGCTTGGGGGTGGGGTTTTCCTGCGCGGGGGACGTCGTGGCGTCCGCGCCCCTGCCCTCGCCGTCGCAGGCGGTCGTGGCGAGGGCGGCGGTGGCGGCGGTGGTGGCGAGGAGCAGGGTGCGGCGGCGGGGCTGGGGCATGGGTGCCTCCCGGGGCGGGTGGGGCGGCGGCCCGGGATGGGGGTGCGGGTGGGCGTTGCCGCGCGCCGGGCGTTTTGCCCGTTGCGGGACGGTGCTAAACGCCCGTACCGCCCGACCGGCCCTGGGGGCTAGGGGCGTTCCGCGTGGGACGCCGCGTCCGTGCGGGCCTTGTCGCGGCTGCGGCGGGCAGGGGCGCGCCAACCGCACGGGCAGTGGGCGTGGGTGAAGGAGCCGTGTTCCGTGACGGTGGGGGAGTGCGGGGTGGTGGGGGTCGGCCTGGGGGACTCGTTCTCGGGCACGGGTCCACGGTACGGCGTGACGAAGTTGCCCCGGCACTCGTTAGGCGGGACGAGCAGGGGGCTCGTACTCCGGAGGCAGACGGATGGACAGGGTGAGCGGTGGCGCGGTTGCGCTGGCCGTCGTGGTGGGGCTGGTGGGGACCACCACGGGGTGCGGCGGGAGGGGGGCCGCCGCCGAGGACCGCAAGGGCGCCGACGCCGCGACGGTCGTGCGGGGAGCCGCGGACGTGGTGCTCCGGGCGGGGAGCGCCGGAGACGTGCGGACCGGCATGGAGATGGCTGCCGGTGGGACGCGGGTGACCATCCGAGGCGAGGGCGTCTACGACTTCCGGGGGAGCCGGGGGCAGTTGAAGGTGATGCTGCCGACCGGTCCGGCCGGTACGCAGGAACACCGGCCGATCGTGGAGGTGTTCGTTCCGGGGGCGTTGTTCATGAAGAACCGGGGGGCCGGCGTGCCCGCCGAGAAGTGGGTGCGGGTCGATGTGGCGGGGCTGGGGGACGGCAACCTGGTGACGGGCGGGGCGACCGATCCGCTGGCCGCCGTCGAACTGCTGCGAGGGGCGCGGGACGTCGCGTACGTCGGGGAGGAGGCGGGCGGGGTGCGGCACTACCGGGGTACCGCCGATCTCGACGTCGCGTCGCGGGCCGCTTCTCCGCAGGTCAGAGGGGCGCTGGGGGCGGCGGCGAAAGGGTTCTCCAGGAAAGGGGTGCCGTTCGACGTGTACCTGGATGCGGTGGGGCGGGTGCGCAAAGTGCGCCACCAGTTCAGTTTCGTGAATGCGGGGAAGGCGGTGGGGGTGGCTTCCACCGTGACGTTCGACGCGTTCGGGGGGCCGGTGCGGATCGTCACGCCGCCTGCGAAGGACATCTACACCGGGAAGATCCGGCGGCAGTAGCAGGCAGGTGCAGGCGGCAGCAGGCGGGGGCGGACGTCCGCCCGGTTTCGTGGTCCGGGCGTGCCCCGGCGCATGGCGAGGGCGGGTGGGGACGAAATGGTCCGTCCGTGCCATGCGCGGTGAGTGCCGTCCTCCCTACGCTAGGAAGTCGGCCCGCGGCGGAAACGAGGTCGGGAAGAGGTGATGCAAGTGGGTTCGATGCGTGGTGCGGCCGTGCAGGACCGTGTTGCCCTCGCCGAGATCGAACTGTGCGGCGAGTTGATGATCGCGGCGTCGTCCGTGGACGGCGACCGGCTCAGCCCGGACCGTATCGACGAGGTGCTGATGCACGCGGCGAAGGAGTTCGAGTAGGGCGAGAGCTGCGAGAGCCACCAGGGCTCCGGGTGCGCGAGAGGGGGAGGCGGCCGGTGCCGCCTCCCCCTCTCGCTGCGTACGAAGACTCTCGCGTGCGTACGGGGGAGCCTGTGGTGCGCGCGGAGCAGTCAGGTCCGCAGCATGCGGGCGATCGCCTTCGTCGCTTCCTCGACCTTCTCGTCGATCTCCGCCCCGCCTTTGACGGCCGCGTCCGCGACGCAGTGCCGCAGGTGCTCCTCCAGGAGCTGGAGCGCGAAGGACTGGAGCGCCTTCGTGGAGGCCGAGACCTGGGTGAGTATGTCGATGCAGTAGACGTCCTCGTCGACGAGCCGCTGGAGGCCGCGGATCTGGCCCTCGATTCGGCGCAGGCGCTTGAGGTGCTCGTCCTTCTGCTTGTGGTAGCCGTGCGTGGTGGGGTGTGCGGCGTCAGGGGCCTGGGAGGGCGCGTCCGTCGTGGTCACGCCGGCCGCCTCTTCGGTGGTCGTCATCGCGTCCTCCTGGGAGAAGGGGGGAGGGGTGGCAGGGTTGGCATACCCCTCGTGGGTATATTCTACGGGATTTGGCAAGGGTGCTGATGGGACAGCGCACCGGCCCTGTGGGGCCTCGGCCGTGCTGCTCGGGGGCCGCTGCCCGCCACTCTGCCCGATGGGCGACACTGAGGAATGCCGGTTAGCCGTGGCCGGATGATGCGCCTAGCATCAGCCTGACCGAATCCAATGCACCCCGAGGACCCCACGTGCGCTTTCGTCTGACCCCCCGGGAGACGAGCTTCTACGACATGTTCTCCGCATCCGCGGACAACATCGTCACGGGCTCCAAGCTCCTCATGGAACTGCTCGGAGCGGACTCCTCCGCCCGAGCCGAGATCGCGGAGCGCATGCGGGCAGCGGAGCACGCGGGTGACGACGCCACTCACGCGATCTTCCACCAGCTGAACTCCTCCTTCATCACGCCCTTCGACCGCGAGGACATCTACAACCTGGCGTCGTCGCTCGACGACATCATGGATTACATGGAGGAGGCCGTCGACCTGGTCGTCCTCTACCAGGTGGAAGAGCTCCCCAAGGGCGTCGAGCAGCAGATCGAGGTGCTGGCGCGCGCGGCCGAGCTGACCGCCGAGGCGATGCCCGGTCTCCGCACGATGAGCAATCTGACGGAGTACTGGATCGAGGTCAACCGGCTGGAGAACCAGGCGGACCAGATCCACCGGAAGCTGCTCGCCCACCTCTTCAACGGCAAGTACGACGCCATGGAGGTGCTGAAGCTGAAGCAGATCGTGGATGTGCTGGAAGAGGCTGCTGACGCCTTCGAGCACGTGGCGAACACGGTGGAGACCATCGCCGTCAAGGAGTCCTGAGCTTCGTGGACACCTTTGCGCTGATCGTGACCATCGGAGTCGCGCTCGGTTTCACGTATACGAACGGTTTCCACGACTCGGCCAATGCGATCGCGACGTCGGTTTCGACGCGGGCGCTGACGCCGAGGGCGGCGCTCGCCATGGCCGCCGTCATGAACCTCGCCGGTGCCTTTCTGGGGCAGGGCGTCGCGAAGACGGTGAGCGAGGGGCTCATCGCGACTCCGCACGGGCAGAAGGGCATGGCGATTCTCTTCGCCGCGCTCGTCGGTGCGATCGTCTGGAACCTCGTCACCTGGTACTTCGGTCTGCCGTCGTCGTCCTCGCACGCGTTGTTCGGCGGCATGGTGGGTGCGGCGCTGGCCGGGGGGACGGAGGTGATCTGGGGCGGTGTGCTGTCCAAGGTCGTCATCCCGATGTTCCTGTCGCCCTTCGTCGGCCTGATCATCGGCTATCTGGTGATGGTCGCGATCATGTGGATGTTCCGGAAGGCCAACCCGCACAAGGCGAAGCGGGGATTCCGGATCGCCCAGACCGTGTCGGCCGCGGGTATGGCGCTCGGGCACGGTCTCCAGGACGCGCAGAAGACCATGGGCATCGTCGTCATGGCGCTCGTGATCGCGGATGTGGAGGGGCAGGACGATGCCATTCCGATCTGGGTCAAGATCGCGTGTGCGGTGACGCTGTCGCTCGGTACGTACGCGGGCGGGTGGCGCATCATGCGGACGCTGGGGCGGAGGATCATCGAACTGGATCCGCCGCAGGGGTTCGCGGCGGAGACGACGGCGGCGTCCGTGATGTACACGGCTTCGTTTATGTTCCACGCGCCGATCTCGACGACGCACGTGATCACTTCGGCGATCATGGGTGTCGGGTCGACCAAGGGGCCGAGGGCCGTGCGGTGGGGGGTCGCGAAGAACATCGTGATGGGGTGGTTCATCACGATGCCGGCGGCGGCGTTGGTGGCTGCGCTCAGCTTCTGGGTGGTTCAGCTCGCCTTCGGGTGATCGTTTCTTTGGTGGGGGAGGGGCTCGTGCCCGCGTCGGTTTCGGCGTTGGGGGCGGGCCCCTTCTTCGTGTCCCGCCGCGCCCGGGTGCGCCTGCGGCGGGCTGCCCCTCCCCGCCCCTTCACCCAGAGCGCTCGCCGCGCGGCTGGTTGCTGTTACCTACTGGGGCTACGCCCCTTGCTCCCTGCACGGCTTCGCCGCGCGTCCTCAAACGCCGGACGGGCTGATTTCCGGAACGTACTTCGCCCCGCCGGGATCGGAGTCCCGGCGGGGCGAAGGGGGCTCGCGGTGGCACCGCCATGCAGCACCGCGAGGTTCGAGGGGGCCCTGAGGGGCCCGGACGGGCTAGCCGAAGCGGCCGGAGATGTAGTCCTCGGTGGCCTGGACGGAGGGGTTGGAGAAGATGCGTTCCGTCTCGTCGATCTCGATGAGCTTGCCGGGCTGGCCGACCGCCGCCAGGTTGAAGAACGCGGTGCGGTCGGAGACGCGGGCGGCCTGCTGCATGTTGTGCGTCACGATCACGATCGTGAAGCGCTCCTTCAGCTCCCCGATCAGGTCCTCGATGGCGAGGGTCGAGATCGGGTCGAGCGCGGAGCACGGCTCGTCCATCAGGAGGACCTGGGGCTCGACCGCGATGGCGCGGGCGATGCACAGGCGCTGCTGCTGGCCGCCGGAGAGGCCGGAGCCCGGCTTGTTCAGGCGGTCCTTGACCTCGTTCCAGAGGTTCGCGCCCTTCAGGGACTTCTCGACGACGTCGGCCAGTTCGGCCTTCTTGTACGAGCCGTTCAGGCGCAGGCCCGCCGCCACGTTGTCGAAGATCGACATGGTGGGGAAGGGGTTCGGGCGCTGGAAGACCATGCCGACCGTGCGGCGCACGGAGACCGGGTCGACGTTGGAGGCGTACAGGTTCTCGTCGTCGAGGAGGACCTTGCCCTCGACGCGGCCACCGGGGGTGACCTCGTGCATGCGGTTGAGCGTACGGAGGAAAGTCGACTTGCCGCAGCCGGAGGGGCCGATGAAGGCCGTCACCGAGCGGGGCTCGACGGTCATCGAGATGTCGTCGATTGCCTTGTGGGTGCCGTAGAAGGCGGAGAGTCCGGAGACGTCGATGCGCTTGGCCATGATGTGGTCACTTCGCTTTCAGGGTGTCGCGTCAGCGACCGGTCTTGGGGGCCTTCCAGCGGGCGATGCCGCGGGCCACCAGGTTGAGGATCATGACGAAGGCGATGAGGACGAGCGCCGCCGCCCAGGCGCGGTCGTACGACGCGTCGCTGCCCACCCGGTACTGCTCCCAGATGTAGAAGGGGAGCGAGGACTGGGCGCCGTCGAAGGGGTTGGAGTTGATGAGCTGGGTGCCGAAGACCAGCAGCATGATCGGGGCGGTCTCACCGGCGATGCGGGCGATGGCCAGCATGACGCCGGTGGTGATGCCGCCGATGGCGGTCGGCAGGACCACCTTCAGGATCGTGCGCCACTTCGGTACGCCGAGGGCGAGGGATGCCTCGCGCAACTCGTTCGGCACCAGCTTCAGCATTTCCTCGGTGGAGCGGACGACCACCGGGACCATCAGGATCGCGAGCGCCAGGGCACCCATGAAGCCGGAGGGCTGGAGCTTGAACATCAGCATGATCGAGAGCAGGAAGAGGCCCGCCACGATCGAGGGGATGCCGGTCATCACGTCGACGAAGAAGGTCACGGCCTTGGCGAGCGCGCCCCGGCCGTACTCGACCAGGTAGACGGCCGTCAGCAGGCCGACCGGGGCGGCGAACACGGTGGCCAGGCCGACCTGCTCGATGGTGCCGATCAGTGCGTGGTAGACGCCGCCGCCCGCTTCGAAGCCGGGCACGCCCGCCATCGAGTGGGTGAGGAAGTAGCCGTCGAGGGCCTTGACGCCCCGGCCGACCGTCGTCCCCAGCAGGGAGGCCAGCGGGACGACCGCCAGGATGAAGCAGACCCACATGACGCTGGTGGCGACGCGGTCCTTGGCCTGGCGCTTGCCCTCCACGGCGGTGGAGGCCGTGTAGGTCAGCACCACGAAGAAGAGGGCGGCCAGCAGGCCCCACTGCATCTTGCTCTGCCATCCGGCGACCGTGCCGAGGCCGACGGCCAGGGCGATCGAGGCGGCGGCGAAGCCGATCGGGGACCAGCGCGGCAGGCTCTTGCCCGCCAGGGTGCTCGTACGGGGAGCGGGGGCGGGGACGGTGTCCTGGGTCATCGTTGCCTGGCTCATGCGTTGGCCCCCGAGTACTCCTTGCGGCGGGCGATGATCAGGCGCGCCGCGCCGTTGACGAGCAGGGTGAGGATGAAGAGGACGAGACCGGAGGCGATGAGCGCGTCGCGCCCGTACTCGTTGGCCTCGTCGAACTTCGCGGCGATGTTCTGCGCGAAGGTGCCGCCGCCCGCGTCCAGCAGGTGGCCGGAGAGCAGGAAGCTGGGGGACAGGACGGTGGCGACGGCCATCGTCTCGCCGAGCGCGCGGCCCAGGCCCAGCATCGAGGCGCTGATCACGCCGGAGCGGCCGAAGGGGAGCACCGACATCCGGATGACTTCCCAGCGGGTGGCGCCCAGTGCGAGGGCGGCCTCCTCGTTCATCTTCGGGACCTGGAGGAAGACCTCGCGGCTGACGCTGGTGATGATCGGCAGGATCATGATCGCGAGCAGGATGCCGACGGTGAAGAGGTTCCGGGCGGCGCCGATCTCGGTCTTCGCGAAGATGACCGTCCAGCCGAAGTAGGTGTCCAGCCAGGAGTTCAGTCCGTCGAGGTACGGGACGAGGAAGAGGGCGCCCCAGATGCCGTAGATGATCGACGGCACGGCGGCCAGCAGGTCGACCACGTAGGCGAGGGGCGAGGCCAGCTTGCGCGGCGCGTAGTGCGAGATGAACAGCGCGATGCCGACGGCGATCGGGACCGCGATCACCATGGCGATGATCGAGCTGATCACGGTGCCGTAGAGGAGTACGGCGATGCCGAAGACCGGCGGGTTCCCGGCGGGGTTCCACTCGAAGGTGGTGAGGAAGTTGCCCTCGTTGCCGGAGATGGCGATCACTGCGCGGAAGGTCAGGAAGGCGGCGATGGACGCCATGACGACCAGCAGCAGGATGCCGGAGCCGCGGGAGAGTCCGCGGAAGATCTTGTCGCCCGGACGCGTCGCGCTCTTCGCCTCGGTGGCGGGCGGCGGCGGGGGCGAGGGTGGGGAGTCTGGGGGCACGACGGTGGTGGTCATGACGGTTCTTTCCGGTCTGGGAGGGAGGGCCCGGGGGCTCTCCCGGGCGGCGGTGCACCGGATGGAGCGGATGGAACGGGTGGAGCGGGATGCCGTACGAGGTACGACGTAGGACGTCGGGGGCGGCCCGGATGTCGAGCGGGCCGCCCCCGCGGTCGTACTACTTCAGGCCGGCGACGATCTCGCGGACCTTGGCGTTGATCTCGGCCGGGATCGGCGCGTAGCCGTTCTCGGAGAGGATCTTCTGGCCCTCGTCGGAGGCGGTGTAGCCCAGGAAGGACTTCACGTTGCCGAGGGTCTCCGGCTTGTTGCCGCTGTCGCAGACGATCTCGTACGTGACCAGGACGATCGGGTAGGCACCCTCGGCCTTGGTCGCGTAGTCGAGGCTGAGCGCCAGGTCCTTGCCGGTGCCCTTGATCTTGGCGGCGGCGATGGCCTTGGAGGCGTTCTCGGCGTTGGCGGCGACCGGGGCGGAGGCGCCCGTGTTCAGCTTCGCGGTCGGGATGGACTGCGAGGTGGCGTAGCTCAGCTCGAAGTAGCCGATGGAGCCCTCGACCTGCTTGACCTGGGCGGCGACACCGGCGGAACCGTTCGCACCCTGGCCGCCCTTGGCGGGCCACGCCTTCTCGGCCTCGTACTTCCAGTCGCTCGCGGCGGCCTTGCCCAGGTACTTGCCGAGGTTCTGGGTGGTGCCGGAGTCACCGGAGCGGTGGACCGTCTGGATCGCCTTGTCGGGCAGCTTGGCGCCCGGGTTCAGCTTGACGAGGGCCGGGTCGTTCCACTTCTTGATCTTGTCGTCGAAGATCTTGGCGAGGGTCGGCGCGTCGACGACGAAGTCCTTGACCTCGGGGAGGTTGTAGCCGATGGCGATCGGGCCGCCGACCATCGGCAGGTTGACGCCCTGGCCGGAGGCGCAGACCTTCTTGGAGGCGGCGACCTCTTCCGGCTTCAGCGCGGAGTCGGAACCGGCGAAGCCGACGACGCCCTGGGTGAAGCTGGTGATGCCCTCACCGGAGGAGGAGGACTTGTAGTTGATCTCCACGCCCTCGCAGGCGGCCATGTAGTTCTTGACCCAGAGGTCCATGGCGTTCTTCTGCGCGGAGGAGCCGGCGGCGAGGAGCTTGCCCTTGGCGCCGTCGCACTTGACGTTCTTGGCGGCGGTGTTGCCACCGGTGCCGCCGGTCGTGCCGGTGTTGTTGTCCGAGCCGCACGCCGTGAGGAGCAGGGCGCCGGAGACGGCGAGGGCGCCGAATGCGGAGGCGCGGAGCCGGTTCTTGCGCGGGAGCTTCATCACTCTCTGGGTTCCTTCCGGGGGCCGCCGGGCCCTGGGGCGGACGGCGTGCGTTCTGTGGGAAACGGGGTGGGTGACGCTGATGCGGGGCTTTTCGGCCGGGTGGCCGGTGCCTTGCATGTACGAAATTAGGCAGATCAGGTGAAGCGGGCTGCGGGGGAGAGTGAACGGGGGGTGAACCGTGGCGGGCGGGGAGGTGGGCTCCGTGCTCGCTGGGGCTCGCGTGGACGTGCCCCGTTGGGGGCGCGGGGCTGTGCTCTCTGTGCGGCTCCGCCGCGCGGGGCGCTCCCGGCTCCGCTGGGGCTTGCTCGGACGTGCCCCTTTAGGGGCGCGGGGAACTGCGCGCCCAGCCCCCACGCACCCGCACGTGTGCGGGACAGCCGCGCGGCGAGCGCTTTAGGTGAAGGGGTGGGTCTGGGGCGGCCCGCCGCAGGCGCACTGGGGTGCGGCGCACCCATCGGCGGAGGTAACAGCGGGCGGCACCGGGGTGGGCCCCTTGCGAGAGGCGTGGCGGTACCGGGGCTGGGCGGGGGTGCTCCGGGGTGGGCCCGGAGCGAGGGGGGCCGCCCCCTTGCCCGCCCGTTCCGCCCCCGGGGGGCGGCCCCGCCGCCCAAGGGGGCGAGGGAGGCGGAGGCGGAGGGGGCTGGCCTCGGCGGAGCCCAAGGGGGCTGGGCGGGGTGGAGCCCGAGGGGAGGCGAGCCCCGTCGTCCAAGGGGCTGGGCGGGAGCGGAGTTCAAGAGGGTGGGGGGAGGGGGTTAGGCAGCGTGGAGGGTGGTGAGGAGGGGTGGGAGCAGGGAGCGGTCGCGGCGTTGGGTGAGGCGGTTGGCGGCGGCCACCGGGGAGAGCCAGAGGAGGCGGTCCACCTCGGCGTTGGGGGTGAAGGAGCCGTGGGTCGCCTCGGCCTCCCAGTACGAGACCTCCTTCGGCCGCCCGTTCGCGACGTACCGCACCGTGGGCAGCCGCGCCCCGGGACGGCAGTGGAACCCCGTCTCCTCCAGGACCTCCCGCAGCGCCCCGGACAGAGGGTCCTCGCCCCGCTTCAGCTTCCCCTTGGGGAAGGACCAGTCGTCGTAGCGGGGCCGGTGCACGAGGCACACCTCGATCCCCCCGTCGTACGGAGCACGCCGCCACAGCACGCACCCCGCCGCCAGCACCGTCCTGCCGGACCCGTCGCTCATCCCGGAACCACCGCCTGCCGCCACTGCCGCTGGAAGGCGAAGCGGGCCGCTTCGACCTCGTGGCGCTGTGAGGAGTGGAGTACCCCGAGTGCGTACGCCGTAGCGGGTGCGATCCGTGCCGTACGGGCGGCCGCCGCCGCGGCCGAGGCCGCTTCCGCCGCGTCGCGGTGCCGGTCCAGGGCCCGGCCCGCGTCGGCGAGGGCGCTGGTGTCGCCGCCCGTCACCTCCGCCGCGTACCGGTGCAGACGCAGCAGGAGGCGGACGTGGTGCCAGGGGGAGTCCTGGCCCTCGTGGACGGCTTGGGCGTTGTACGGGCGGCCCGCAAGACCCAGGGGCAGCGCGGCCACCGCCTCGGCCAGCCGGTGCGTGGCGCGGGCCGCGTGCTCGTACGGGTCACCGGGCACCACCGGGGCGTCCGACGCCAGCAGCGCCACCGCGTCCGCGAGTGCGTGGAAGCGGGAGGAGCCGAGGGCCTGGAGGGCCGCGGAGTGGGCGCGGGTGCGGGCCAGGGTGAGCTGACGGTCCAGGAGGGCGGCGGCCCGGGCGACGCCGAGCGCGCTCTCCCGGGAGGGCGCGCCCGCCTCCTCCCGCTGCCCCGGTACGGGACCGGTAGCCGCCCCCAGCCTCTCCATCGCCTCAAGCAACCGGCTCAGCCGCGCCGCGCACGCGTGTTCGCGCGCCAACAGCCCGCTCAGCCAGGCGAGTTCGGCCCGCAGCGGGTCGCCCCACGTCTGGTCGGTCATCGGCCGGAAGGTGTGCAGCGCGCCCCCGATCCGGCGGGCCGCCCGCCGCATGTCGAGCGTGGAGCGCGCCGCCTGCACCGGGTCGGTGGCGTCCGAGCCCTCCCGGTGCCGTCGCAGCGCCCGCAGGAACTCGGCGGCGTGCGTGTGCAGATGACCGGCGAGCAGGGCCTGGCCGTTGCCGACGCCGGTCACGTTGCCGCTCCCGTTGCCGGGGGGCGGGACGGTGAGCGAGGTGATGAGGGATGGCGTAAGGGATTCATGGTGTGGCACGTCGGCGCCTCCGGGCGTCGATCAGCATTTCCTGTACGTGGCGCAAGGGATGTCCGTCCGCGTCCGTGGCGTGACGCGTCCAGTTGCCGTCCGGGCCGAGGTGCCAGGACGAGGTGGTGTCCGACATGCCGGTCTCCAGGAGGCGGGACAGGGCGGCGCGGTGTGCCGGGTCGGTGACCCGTACCAGCGCCTCTATCCGACGGTCCAGGTTCCGGTGCATCATGTCGGCGCTGCCGAACCAGACTTCGGGCTCGCCGCCGTTGCCGAAGGAGAAGACCCGGGAGTGCTCCAGGAACCGGCCGAGTACGGACCGCACCCGGATGTTCTCGGAGAGCCCCGTCACCCCCGGCCGTACCGCGCAGATCCCGCGCACCCACACGTCGATGGGCACGCCCGCCTGCGAGGCCCGGTAGAGGGCGTCGATGATGGCCTCGTCGACCATCGAGTTGACCTTGATGCGGACGTACGCGGGGCGGCCCGCGCGGTGGTGCACGGCCTCCTGGTTGATCCGCGAGATGAGGCCGTCCCGAAGGGACTTGGGGGCGACGAGGAGGCGTCGGTAGGTCTCGCGACGCGAGTACCCCGACAGCCGGTTGAACAGGTCCGACAGATCGGCCCCGACCTGAGGATCAGTGGTCAGCAGCCCCAGGTCCTCGTACAGCCGGGCCGTCTTGGGGTGGTAGTTCCCCGTCCCGACGTGGCTGTACCGCCGCAGCGTGTCGCCCTCCTGCCGCACCACCAGCGACAGCTTGCAGTGCGTCTTCAGCCCGACGAGCCCGTACACCACGTGGCAGCCCGCCTCCTCCAGCTTGCGGGCCCACTTGATGTTGGCCTGCTCGTCGAAGCGGGCCTTGATCTCGACCAGTACGAGCACCTGCTTGCCGGACTCGGCCGCGTCGATCAGGGCGTCCACTATCGGCGAGTCGCCCGAAGTCCGGTACAGGGTCTGCTTGATGGCGAGCACGTCCGGGTCGGCGGCGGCCTGCTCCAGGAAGAGCTGCACGGAGGTCGAGAAGGAGTCGTACGGGTGATGGAGCAGTACGTCCCTCTCCCGGAGGGCGGCGAAGATGTCGGGCGCCGACGCCGACTCGACCTCGGCGAGGTCGCGGTGCGTCCCCGCGATGAAGCGCGGGTACTTCAGCTCGGGCCGGTCGAGCCCGGCGATGCGGAAGAGTCCGGTGAGGTCCAGCGGCCCCGGCAGCGGATACACCTCCGCGTCGGAGACCTTCAACTCCCGTACCAGCAGGTCGAGTACGTACGGATCGATCGACTCCTCGACCTCAAGCCGCACCGGCGGCCCGAAGCGGCGCCGCATGAGCTCCTTCTCCAGGGCCTTGAGGAGGTTCTCGGCGTCGTCCTCCTCCACCTCCAGGTCCTCGTTGCGGGTCACCCGGAACATGTGGTGCGCCAGCACCTCCATCCCCGGGAAGAGCTCCTCCAGGTGCGCCGCGATGACGTCTTCGAGGGGCACGTACCGCTCGGGGGACGCCTCCAGGAAGCGGGACAGCAGCGGCGGCACCTTCACACGGGCGAAGTGCCGGTGCCCGCTGACCGGGTTCCGTACGACGACGGCCAGATTGAGCGAGAGCCCCGAGATGTACGGGAAGGGGTGCGCGGGGTCCACGGCGAGCGGCGTCAGCACGGGGAAGATCTGATGCCGGAAGAGAGTGAAGAGGCGCGCCTGCTCCTTCTCGGTCAGGTCCGGCCAGCGGATCAGGTGCACTCCCTCGTCGGCGAGGGCCGGGGAGATGTCCTGCTGGAAACAGGCGGCGTGCCGGGCCATGAGCTCCCGCGACCGCGTCCAGATCAGGTCCAGCACCTCGCGGGGCTGGAGTCCGGAGGCGGAACGGGTGGCGACCCCGGTCGCGATGCGCCGCTTCAGCCCGGCCACCCGCACCATGAAGAACTCGTCGAGGTTGCTCGCGAAGATGGCCAGGAAATTAGCCCGTTCGAGGAGCGGGGTGGCCGGGTCCTCGGCCAGCTCCAGCACCCGCTCGTTGAAGGCGAGCCAGCTGCGCTCCCGGTCCAGGAAGCGCCCCTGGGGCAGGGGGACCCGGGTGCCGTCGCCGTCCTCCTCCTCGCTCTCCTCGTACATGTCGAGGTCCGAGTCCAGGTCCGGATCGAGCCGGGCCGTCGAGGGGGCCTGGGCTGCGGCGAGGGTGTGCGGCCGGTGCGCGGCGATGGACCCCACGGAGGGCTGCGCGTGCTGGACGGGAAGGTCGGCGCTCGCGCCCTTGCTCGCGGAGCTCGCGTTCCGGTCGCTCTTGTTCGCGCTGGTGCTGGGCTGCTGGCTCATGGCCCCATTCTTCCGCGCGGGGCCCTCGGCGGGCGCGCCGAAATAGAGGGCGGCGGGCGGAGAGTGCACGGGGGGTCGCATTGAGCGAGGGTCGCAAGGGTGTCTGAATCGCGGGTTACGGGGAGGTGGCCTCCGGGAGCCAACCCCGTATCCCCTGCGGTCCGGGGCGGGGCCCGGTGGGTGCGGCCCACGGCTGGTTGCTGTTACCGCCCGGGGCTACGCCCCTCGCCCCCTGCACGGCTACGCCCCTCGCCCCCTGCACGGCTTCAACCCTCGCCCCCTGCACGGCTTCGCCGCGCGTCCTCAACCGCCCCCAAGCCCTCGGCTTCGCTCGGGCAGGGGGGACCCCCCCGACGGGCTGGAATTGCCCCGCTGGGCCCGCCACCGTTCCATCATCAGGGGGATCTCCTTCTGGACGAACGCGAAGAAGTCCGCCGACTCGGCGATGCGGCGGCCCGCCGGGCTGTCCGGGCCCAGGAGTTCGGCGCCCTCCAGGAGGGCCTTCTCCCAGCGGACCAGGATCTGGTCGCGGCGGCCGAACGCCTCGTACCAGAGCTGGTCGTGGAGGAGGTAGCGGTCGCGGCGGGTGCCCGGTTCGCGTTCGCGGCGGACCATGCTCACCTGGGTGAGGTAGCGGATCGCGCCCGACACCGCCGCCGGGCTGATCCGGAGCTGTTCGGAGAGTTCGGTGGAGGTCATCGAGCCGGTGTCGGAGGCGAGCAGCGCGGCGAACACGCGGGAGGCCATGCGCTGCATGCCCGCGTCGGTCATCTCGCCCGCGAAGCGCTCGACGAAGCGGGACACGGCGGCGTCGTGGTCGGTGGTGGTGGCCCTGCCGTTCTCGCTGGCCCGGCCGCTCGGGCTGTCTTGGCCGCTCTGGCTCTTCTCGGCGTTCACGCTGGTCATCGCCCCATCTTCTCCCTCGTCCGAAGCCCCCCGGCCATGCCCGGGAGTTTATACGGTTCCTTAACTTCACAAATTTGTGAAGCGAGCGTACGTTCAGAAACATGACGAACTCCATCAGCGTCGTCGGACTGCACAAGTCGTTCGGCCGCACGCACGCATTGGACGGACTGGACCTCGACGTCCGCTCCGGCGAGGTTCACGGCTTCCTCGGGCCGAACGGTTCGGGCAAGTCCACCACCATCCGCGTCCTGCTCGGCCTCCTGCGCGCCGACTCGGGTGCGGCCCGGCTGCTCGGCGGCGACCCCTGGCAGGACGCGGTCGCCCTGCACCGGCGGATCGCGTACGTCCCCGGCGACGTCACGCTGTGGCGGAACCTGTCGGGAGGAGAAGTCATCGATCTGTACGGCACGTTGAGGGGCGGTCTCGATCCGGCGCGGCGTGCGGAGCTGATCGGGCGCTTCGAGCTCGACCCGACGAAGAAGGGCCGTACGTACTCGAAGGGGAACCGGCAGAAGGTCGCTCTGGTCGCGGCGTTCGCGGCCCGGGACGTGGACCTGCTGATCCTGGACGAGCCGACCAGTGGGCTCGACCCGCTGATGGAGTCGGTCTTCCAGCGCTGCGTGGAGGAGGCGCGCGACGCCGGGCAGACCGTACTGCTCTCGTCGCACATCCTCAGCGAGGTCGAGACCCTCTGCGACCGGGTCAGCATCATCCGGCAGGGGCGCACCGTGGAGACCGGCTCGCTCGCCGAACTCCGCCACCTCACCCGCACCTCCATCACCGCCGAACTGGCCTCCGCGCCGAACGGCATCACCGCCCTCCCCGGCGTCCACGACGTCGACGTGCAGGGCAACCGGGTCCGCCTCCAGGTCGACACCGACAAGCTGGACGCCGTACTCGGCGCGCTCACCGCGTCCGGCGTGCGCTCGCTGACGAGTACGCCGCCGACGCTGGAGGAGCTGTTCATGCGCCACTACAGCGACGAGAGCGCGGAGGGGGTGCTCGTACGATGAACGCCGTCGCTGCGCTCCCCGCTCCCTCGAAGGGGCGTCAACTGGCCGCCACCTCCGCTCTGTTGAGGCTGGCGCTGCGCCGGGACCGGGTCATGATGCCGGTGTGGGTGCTGGTGCTCGGACTGACGATGAGCAGTGGCGCGGGCACGATCGAGGGGCTGTACGGCTCGCCCGCCGCGCGCGCTCAGGTCGCCGGGTCGATGGCCGGGAGCGGCTCGCTGCGGGCGCTGTACGGGCCGGTCTTCGACACCTCGGTCGGCGGGCTCGTCGCCTGGCGGCTGGGCGGGTTCGTGGCGCTGATGGCGGGCGCGATGAGCCTGATCATCGTCGTACGGCACACCAGGGAGGAAGAGGAGACCGGGCGGCAGGAGATGCTGTCGTCCGCCGTGGTGGGGCGGCGGGCCCCGCTGGCGGCGGCGCTGCTCGCCGCCCTGATCGCCAACGCGGCCCTCGCGCTGTTCACCTTCGGCGGGCTCGCGTCGGCCACCGGCGACTCCGCCGGGGCGCTCGCGCTCGGCCTCGCCATCGGGGCGACGGGGATGTTCTTCGCCGGACTCGCTGCGGTCACCGCCCAGTTGAGCGAGAGCGCGCGGCTGGCGAAGGGGCTGGCGGTGGCGGGGCTGGGCGCGGCCTTCGTGCTGCGGGCGGCGGGGGACGTGGCGACGCCCGACGCCTCGTCGCCGCTCAACTGGATCTCGCCGCTGGGCTGGACGGAGAACGTCCGCCCGTACGCGGAGGAGCGTTGGTGGGTGCTGTCGCTGCTGGTCGCGGGGGCGGTGGCACTCGTACGGGCGGCGCAGGTGCTGGCGGGGCGGCGGGACGTGGGCATGAGCTTCCTGCCCGCCAGGCCGGGGCCGGCCGCCGGGCGGCTGTCGTCGGCGTACGGGCTGGCGGTGCGGCTCCAGCGGGGGAGTGTGGCCGCGTGGGCGGCCGGATTCCTGGTCTGCGGCCTTCTCTTCGGCGGTATGGCGGACGGGGTGACGGACCTCGTCGGGGGCAACGCCCAGACCGCTGAGATCTTCCAGCGGATGGGCGGCCGGCAGGAGTTGAGCGAGGCGTTCCTCGCGGCGATGGTCGGCATGCTGGGGATGGTGGCGGCCCTGTACGTCGTCGGGTCCGTGCTGCGACTGCACGGCGAGGAGACCTCGGGGCGGGCCGAGCCGGTGCTGGCGGGGGCGGTGGGGCGGCTCCGGTGGGCGGCGGGGCACCTGGTGATCGCCTTCGGCGGGGCGGTGATCGTGCTGCTGGCCGGAGGGCTGGGGCTGGCGCTCGGGTACGGCAAGGACTTCGGTCCTGTGCTGGGCGCGAGCCTGGTGCAGGTGCCTGCGGTGTGGGCGCTGGGCGGGGTGGCGGTCCTGCTGTACGGCTTCGCGCCCTCGGTGGCGCAGGCCGCGTGGGGGCTGACGGGGTTGTGCCTGGCGGTGGGGTGGATCGGGCCGGTCGTCGGCGCGCCGGACGCGGTGCTGCGGGTGTCGCCGTTCGGGCACCTGCCGAAGGTGCCGGGGGCGGGGATGGAGTGGGGTCCGGTGCTCGTGCTGATGGGGGTCGGGGTTGTGCTGGTGGGGGCGGGTTTGGTGGGGCTGAGGCGGAGGGACGTGGGGGCGTGACCTGAGGGTGCGGGCAATCAGCCTGTCCGGCGTTTGAGGACGCGCGGCGGAGCCGTGCAGGGGGCGAGGGGCGTAGCCCCATCCGTGACAGCAAGTCCCGTCAGGGTTTCGGTGAAGGGGCGGGGAGGGGCAGCCCGCCGCAGGCGCAACCGGGTGCGGGCCGCCCCGAAGGTCAGCCCGCCGCCTCCGGGGGGACCACCAAGCCCCACGCCCCCTCCTTCACCGTCCACGTCCGCGTCCGTACCGGGCCCCCGACGACCCCGTCCGCCCGGTAGCGGAAGTCGGGGCCCGACACCGTGACCGTCTGGGCGGCACGGGCGCTCGCGCAGTCGGCCCCGGCGACCTCCACCTCGACCGTCCCCCCGCCCCGGGAACGTACCGAAACCCCCTCCACCGCCGCGTCCAGATCGCTCAGCAGCACCCCGTCCGCCTCCACCCGCAGCCGGTACGTCACCACCCGCTGCGGCGGCGCGGGCCGCACCAGGGTCCGCACCAGCGTCCGGCACGCCGTCCACACCGACGGCGGACCCCCGGCAGCCGCCCCCGGCCCGGACGGCCCCAGCGCGGGCACCCGCAGGCCCCCGATGACCACCCCGTCGCTGTCGTCTACCAGCAGGTCGAGCCGTCGGGACGCGCCCTCCAGGACCGCCCGCGCCGCCGCGACCGTGCCCGTGGGCACGCCGAGCGAGCGGGCCAGGGCGACCCGGTCGCCCACCGGAATCATCCCCAGCGGCCCGCCCTCCGCCAGCTCCCTCTCCCGGTGGAGGAGGCCCACCGTCCGCAGCAGCGTCCGGTCGTCGCCGATCACCACCGGCCGCCTTCGGCCCCGGCGGGCCAGTGCCCGCGCGAACTCCTCCCCCGTCTCCGGAAGAGAGATTTTCGTCCGTGCCCCGGCACACAGCACGTCTTTCGCGATGCGCACGGACTCGCCGTCCATACGCCGGGCGACCGGGTCGATGACCACCATGAGCTGGTCGGGAGCCGACACCTCGGTCCTTCCTCGGGTAGCATCTTTGTGCAAGAGCCCCTTGCGCTATTGCGCCAGGGGCTTCGTCTATTCCGGGGCAGCTCGTTCAGCGGTCAAGGCACGCGACGGACGTCAGGAGACGTTCCGTACGCCGACACTGTCGTCGTCGTACACCATCGCGTACACCCCTTGACCTTGGACATGCCCCGCCCGGAAGGGGTGTACGCCTGTGCCCGCACTTGTGCTGCTCGGTGCTCAGTGGGGTGACGAAGGCAAGGGAAAGGCCACCGACCTGCTCGGTGGATCCGTTGACTATGTAGTGCGCTACCAGGGCGGCAACAACGCCGGCCACACGGTCGTCGTCGGCGACCAGAAGTACGCGCTGCATCTTCTCCCTTCCGGAATCCTCTCGCCTGAGTGCACGCCGGTCATCGGAAACGGTGTCGTCGTCGATCCCGCCGTCCTGCTCTCCGAGCTGAGTGGGCTGAACGACCGCGGAGTCGACACGTCCAAGCTTCTGATCAGCGGCAACGCTCACCTGATCACGCCGTACAACGTCACCGTCGACAAGGTGACGGAACGGTTCCTCGGCAAGCGGAAGATCGGTACGACCGGCCGGGGCATCGGCCCGACGTACGCCGACAAGATCAACCGCGTCGGCATCCGCGTCCAGGACCTCTACGACGAGTCGATCCTCACCCAGAAGGTCGAAGCGGCGCTGGAGACCAAGAACCAGCTCCTCACCAAGCTCTACAACCGCCGCGCCATCGAGGCCGGGAAGATCGTCGAGGAGATGCTCCAGTACGCGGAGCAGATCAAGCCGTTCGTCACGGACACCACCCTCGTCCTGAACAAGGCGCTCGACGACGACAAGGTGGTCCTCTTCGAGGGCGGCCAGGGCACCCTGCTCGACGTCGACCACGGCACGTACCCCTTCGTCACCTCCTCGAACCCGACCGCGGGCGGCGCCTGCACGGGTGCGGGCGTGGGCCCGACGAAGATCAGCCGCGTCATCGGCATCCTGAAGGCGTACACCACGCGTGTCGGCGCGGGCCCGTTCCCGACCGAGCTGTTCGACGCGGACGGCGAGGCGCTGCGCCGCATCGGTGGCGAGCGCGGTGTCACCACCGGCCGTGACCGCCGCTGCGGCTGGTTCGACGCCCCGATCGCCCGTTACGCCACCCGCGTGAACGGCCTGACGGACTTCTTCCTGACGAAGCTCGACGTGCTGACCGGCTGGGAGGAGATCCCCGTCTGCGTCGCGTACGAGATCGACGGCAAGCGCGTCGAGGAGCTCCCGTACTCGCAGACCGACTTCCACCACGCGAAGCCGATCTACGAAAAGCTCCCCGGCTGGTCCGAGGACATCACCAAGGCGCAGACCTTCTCCGACCTGCCGAAGAACGCGCAGCGTTACGTGAAGGCGCTGGAGGAGATGTCCGGCGCGCCGATCTCCGCGATCGGCGTCGGCCCCGGCCGCACCGAGACGATCGAGATCAACTCCTTCATCTAGGGGTCGAGCGGTACGAGAAGGGGCGTTCGGACCTCGGTCCGGACGCCCCTTTTGCATGCCCGGACACTTCCGTCCTTGTGAGAACTCTGGTCAACAGGCGTACCACTTGGTAACTTGCGGCGCTGTTACCGCTAGGTAACACCCCTGGACACCCCCACGCCATCCCCGTGTTCCATGAGACGAATCCGAGGGAACCATGCACCGCACCGCACCGGGCAAGCTGGCCGCCGCCGTCCTCACCGTCCTGGCCGTCACCGCCGTCCCCATGACCGCCACCGCGTCGGCCGCCCCCAACTCCGCCGCCCCGCAGGCTGCTTCCTCCTCTTCCGCCGCCGCGGATCCCTTCTACGCGTACGACGGCGAGAAGCCGCTCGCCTCGTACGCGCCGGGTGACGTGCTGAAGACGCGGACGCTGAAGTACCACGTCTTCGGCATCGCGACGCCGGTCAAGGCGACCCAGCTGCTCTTCCGTACGGTCGACGCCCAGGGGCGGCCGTCCGCCGGGGTGACCTCGGTGGTGCGCAGCCCGAACGGCGACACCACCAAGGCGGTGTCGTACCAGTCCTTCTACGACTCCCTCGACCCCGAGCACGGCCCCTCCCGCGCCATCGCCGGTGACGTCTCCCTCGGCGGAGCCATCGCCAACGGCGAGTCGCTCCTCATGGCTCCGCTGCTGCTGGCGGGCTACAACGTCGTCATCCCGGACACCGAGGGCCAGACCGCCGACTTCGCGGCCGGACCGGAGTACGGGACGAACACCCTCGACTCGATCCGGGCCGCGAGCAGGGCCCCGGAGACCGGGCTGAACTCCGCCACCCGGTTCGGGCTCGCCGGGTACTCGGGCGGGGCCATCGCCACCCACTGGGCCGCCGTCCTCGCGCCGACCTACGCACCGGACGTCAACAGGAGACTGGTCGGGTACGCCGAGGGCGGGCTCCTGGTGAACCCCTCCCACAACCTCAAGTACATCGGCGGCAGCGCGATCTGGGCGGGCGTCGCACCGATGGCCGTGATCGGGGCGGCCCGCGCGTACGACATCGACTTCACCCCGTACCTGAACAGCTACGGCCTCCAGGTCTTCAAGAAGCTCGAGAAGGCGTCGATCGCCAACGCGCTGGGCCAGTACCCCGGGCTGACCTGGCAGAAGATGGTCAAGCCGCAGTACGAGAACCCCAACTCGGTGGCCCCCTTCCTGGAGGCCGTGAACAAGCTCAACCTCGGCTCGGCCGCGACCCCGCAGATCCCCGGCTACATCGCCCAGGGCAACGGGGGCGTCTTCGAGGGCACCCTCAGCAACCACCCGGGCATCGGGCGGGGCGACGGCGTCATGGTCTCCGGCGACGTGCGGGCGCTGGCGCGGCAGTACTGCGCCAAGGGCGATGTGGCGGTCAAGTACCAGCAGTTCGAGCTGCTGAGCCACCTCGGGGCCGCCGTGCCGTGGGCGCCCACCGCCCTGGGCTGGCTGAACGACCGCTTCGCGGGCAAGAAGGCCCCGTCGGACTGCGGCCGCATCCCGGCGGGCAACTCGCTGGACCCCGAGGTCCCGACGGGGTCATGAGGCGACCCGGGGGCCGGGTCCCGCATCGGGTGCGCCCGGCACGGGGCCCCGGCCCGCCCTCGTCCCCGCCCCCGCCCCGGCCTCCGTCCCGGCTCCGGCCCCGGCCGGTGTCCGCGACGTGCCGTCCGGCCCCGCGTGGATCTCCTCGGGCAGGTCGCGCAGTGACCTGAGGGGGGAGAGCACCGCCGGGACCCAGACGATCGCGAGGAAGCCCGCGCCGACCCACATCGCCGCCCGCGCCCCGGCGAGCTCGCCGATGAGGCCGGCCGCCGCCGACCCGAGGGCCAGGGCACCCATGAGCATGAACCGGAAGGTGGCGTTCATCCGGCCGAGGAGGTGTTCGGGGGTCAGCCGCTGGCGCAGGCTCACCCCGAGCACGTTGTCGAGGCCGACCTTGACGCAGGTCAGCACCCAGCCGATGCCCGCGATCCACAGCCACGGCCCCCGGTCGAGAAGCGGGACGAGCAGTCCGGCCGGGGCGACGACCAGTCCGGCGGCACCCAGGGTGCGGCCGATGCCGAACCGGCGCGACACCGGCCGGGCCAGCCGGGAACCCACGAAGATCCCGACGCCGCCGGCGGCCCAGTACAGCCCCAACGCGGACGCGGTCAGGCCGAGCTCGTCGACGAAGATCACCGGGAGCACGGTATTGATCATCTGGTTCCCGAAGTTGATGAACGTTCCGCCCAGGACCAGGGGCCGCAGCCCCGGCGTCCCGAGGACATGGCGCAGGCCCTCGCAGACCCTCGGCCGGGTCTGCCCGCGCTTCGGCGGGGCGTCGGACATCCGGGTCCCGCGCAGGAACAGGGCCGACGCCAGATGGCTGACGGCGTTGACCGCGACGGCGACGGGCGCCCCGGCGAGCTGGACCAGCCCGCCGCCCACAGCTCGGCCGCCCGCATTGCCCGCCGCCTGGAGACTCGTCATCGCGGCGTTGGCGTCGAGCAGTCCTTCGCGGCCCACCACGCGCGGCAGGACGCTCTGTGAGGCGACGTCGAAGAACACGGTGGCGCAGCCGTTGACCAGGACGACGGCGTACAACTGCCACAGCGTCAGCAGGTCCGCCGCCCAGGCGAGGGGAACCGTCAGAAGCGTCCCGGCCCGTACGAGATCCGCCGTGACCATCAGGCTGCGGTGGCGCAGCCGGTCGACCCACGCCCCGGCGGGCAGACCTATCAGCAGGAAGGCCACCGTACTGAGGGTGGCCAGTACACCGGCCTGTCCTGGTCCGGCGTCGAGTGCGACGACCGCGACAAGAGGGATCGCGACGTAGCCGACCTGGGTGCCGGTCTGGCTGATCGCAGCCGCGGCGAAGAGTCTGCGGAAGTCGGGGTTCCGCCAAGGGGAGTGCATGGGCGCGACTCTGCCGGTCGGAGGCCCGGCTCCCGAATGTTTTAGCCTGGGCTGAATCCACGGAGAATCCACGGGGAATCCGCAGGGAACCCACGGAGATCGAGGCGCATCGAGGCGGGGGGGCCGGCCGTGCTGGAGCTGGAGTTCGCCGTCGCGGATGTCGCGCGTACGAGATTCGCGGTGTCCCCGCTGTGGGAGGCGGTGGCGAGCGTCCGGGTCGTCCGGGACGCCGCGGCGCACCAGGTCCACCTGCCGTGGGTGAGGCAGGTGCGCGACCGGCTGGACGGGGCGCGGGCGGGCTGGCGGATGCTGTCCGACCTGGCCGGTTCCGGAACGGGGTGTGTGCTGCCCTCGTTCCTGAGCCCGCCGCCCTGTGTCCCGCTGCCCGGGCTGGACCTGGAGCTGGCCGCTCTGCGCGCCGTACCGGCCGAGGCTGTCCGCCGCGACCTGGCGGAACTGCCGCGGACCGCGACGACGGAGATGCTGCGGAGTGACCCGCACCGTGGACTCATCGAGCTGGCGGACGCCGTCGAGGTGTACTGGGACCTGGCCCTCGCGCCGTACTGGCCCCGGGTGCGGACCCTGCTCGAAGCCGACATCGCCTACCGGGCCCGGCGGTTGGCGGAGGGCGGTGCCAGTCGGCTGTTCGACGATCTGGACCCGCTGATCACCTGGTCGGGGGAGAGGCTGCGGGTGGGGCGCCGCCACGACACCCGTACCCGGTCGCTGGGCGGGCAGGGGCTGTTGCTGATGCCGTCGGCCTTCGCGTGGCCGCACGTGATCTCCAAGGTCTCCCCGGACTGGCAGCCGGCCGTACGGTATCCACCGCGCGGGGTGGGCACGCTGTGGGAGTGCCGGGGCGCGGCGGCGCCCGAGGCGCTGGCCGCGCTGATCGGCCGTTCCCGGGCCCTGGTCCTGGCGGCACTGGAGTCGCCGACCTCCACCACCGCGCTGGCCGAGCGCACCGGCCTGTCCGGGGGCGGGGTGTCCCAGCACCTGAGCGTGCTGAAGTCCGCCGGCCTGGTCGAGCCGTACCGGACGGGCCGCTTCGTTCTCTACGCCCGCACGGCCACCGCGGAGACCCTGCTGGCGGGACTCGCGGGCAGCGTGTGAGGGCGCACGGTGTTCCGGTCAGCCTTCGACGAGGCGGTCGTCGATGTGGGCTGCGTGGAAGGGGCCCGGGCGGGCCGTGGTCGCGCGCACGGGTGTGCCGCGCTGCCTTTCCCACAATTCGGCGTGCCGGTCCGGGGCAGACGGCTCTGCCGGATCACCGGCCGCGCCCCTTCCGATCGGGACGACGCTGTCCGGCCGGAGGGCCGCCGCGAATCCCTCCTCTTCGAGGGCTGCCCGGCAGCTCGGCGACCGCTGTCGTGACGACGGGATCGCGGCGGTGTTCACGCTTCTTCCACCCCGACCCCAAGGACAGCGACGACGTATCCGGCCGCTCCACGGAGGCATCGTGACCGACCACCACGCTCATCTGCTCGCCGCCGTCGTCGCGCTGGGCGGTGAGCTGGAGCTCCCAGCTTCCTGTAACAGGCGCTTCAGGGGCGCGGTCGTCCCGGAAGGCTGCGCGGTCAGCGCCGGCCGCCGCCGATGCGGCGGTCGTCGGCCAGCCCGGTGAGCGGGCCGAACTCGGAGACAAGCTCGTTCCACGTCAGAACCTCGCCACAGCGGGCCGGGAACTCCTTCGGGTTGAACTCGGGCAGGGTCCAGGTGCCAGTGCCCCGGTCCCGCAGCCACAGGTCTCCGTCACCGTCGACCACGGTCGGCGGGACCGGTACGGGCTCGGCCTGATCGGTGGGCCCCCAGGTGACCCGGCCCGGGTGGGAGACGCGGCGCAGCTCGGTGGTGGCCAGCCGCGCGGTCAAGTCACGGGTGGACTCTTCGGCGTCCTTGACCGACGCGAGTCGGAATGCGTCGTCAAGTACGGGCAGGGCTGGATTCTTGCTGCGCTTTGAACTCATACGTGACTACCTCCGGTGGGGGGCGTCACATCCGTTATGGCACCCCGTAGAGGAACACGGTATCCGAGGCGGGAGCCGGGCCGACTATGAACACTGCCCAGGTGGAGGCGCCCAGGGAGACGCCCCTCGCTCCCCTCCTGCCCTCGGACGGCACCCCCCGCCCCTCTCCGCTCCCGCCTAGCCCCCTTGGGCGGCGCCACCACCCCTTCCCCTTCCCTCGCCTCCCTGAACGCCGGGACCTCCGCCCAGCCCGTCCACCTCCGCCTCCGCCCAGCCCCTCCGCCTCCGCCTCCGCCTCCGTCCAGCTCCTCCACCTCCGCCTCGCCCCCTCCACCTCCGCCAGCCCCCTTGGGCTCCGCTTCCGCCTAGCCCCGTTGGGCTTCGACCCCGCCTCGCCCCCTTGGGCTCCGCCCCTCCGCTTCCCCAGCCTCCTTGGGCGGCGGGGCTTCCGCCTCGCCTCCTTGGGCGGCGGGGCCGCCCCCCGGGGGCGGGACGGGCGGGCAAGGGGGCGGCCCCTCTCGCTCCGGGCCCGCCCCGGTGCCGCCTGCTGTTACCTCCGCCATCAGGTGCGCCGCACCCCGGTGCGCCTGCGGCGGGCCGCCCCTCCCCACCCCTTCACCTAAACTCGCGAGGCTTGGGGGTTCGGATGTGCGGGTGCGTTGGGGCTGGGCGCGCAGTTCCCCGCGCCCCTGAGGGCGTGCTCCGCAGCCCCAGCAAGCAGGGAGCACCCGCGCGGCGGAGCCGCATGGCAGTACAGTCCCGAGCCCCTAACGGGGGGGGCAGCCCCAGCAGGAAGAGCAACCCACCAAGCCCCGCAGGGCTGAGGCGAAGGGCTGGGGCGAAACTGCCTCGGTGCCGGTATCGGGGGCGTTATGGACAAGGCCCGCCCCCGCCCCCAAGTGCCCCGGCGAGCGTGTGCCTCAGCGCGCCTCGGCGGCGGGCAGGAACGCGTCCCAACTGGCGCTGGAAACAGTGAGGATGGGGCTTCCATCGCCCAGCTTGGAGTCGCGCACGTGGACGGTGCGCGAGCAGGCGGAGACCTCGACGCACTGGCCGCCGCCGTCGTCGCTGTACGAGGACTTGTGCCAGTCGTAGGCCACTTCGATGCACTCGCCGCCAGCGCTGCTGCTGTAGCTCGACTTGAACCACCGGGGGGTCTTGCTCATCTCTGCTCTCCCGCCAACTGCTCGATGAGGCCCAGCGATTCACGAGGGCCCATGGCCTGTGACCGGATCTTCGCATACCGCTGGAAGTAGAGGCTCACCTTTACGGGGTCCTCGATCAGGATGCTCTCGTCCTGAACTTCCAGGTATACAAGGCGATCGTTGCTGAGTGTCTCGATGACGGTCAGGTTTCCACGGTCCCCTGCGTTCTCCCCGTACAGGCCGCAGTCTTGCGCGAGTACTTGGAGCGTGACATTGCGCCTTCGGGCGCAGGCGGCGAGATGTAGCAGTTGATCGCGCATGATCTCAGTACTTCCGATGGCGCGGGTCAGTACGGCTTCCTCGATGACCAGCTCGATGAGGGCCGTAGGTTCCCGGTCCAAAAGAGACCGGCGCTCCAGGCGGGCTTGGACCAGTTCTTCCACTCGCGGCTCGGAGAGCTGTGGGAAGCCGCCGCCGATCAGAGCCCGCGCGTACGCCTCCGTCTGGAAGAGGCCATGGACAGTCTGCATCGAGTAGAGGAACAGTGTCGCCGCCCGTGCCTCCAAGTCCGCGAAGTCCTGGAAGAGCGGTGGGAACTTCTCCCTCCGCACCGCCTTCCGAGACTCCTCGAAGAAGCCCGATCCCTCCCCGAGTACCTCCTCCAGCCGCACCAGCATCTGATCACTCGGCGGCTGCGCACACGTTTCCATCGCGCTCACCGCCGCCCCGGTGAATCCCAGCTCCTGCCCGAGCCGTTCCTGCGACCAGCCCCTCTGTTTCCGGATGGTCAGGACCATCCGTGCTACCAGTCGTGCCGCCGGACCTGCCGTTTCCTTGTTCTCCGTACGCGCCATCGCGTTCACCAATTCACTCTAAACTGGCCTCAACCAGCCTCAACCAGTCCCCGCCGAATTCAACCCGCGACAACGGAAGTTGGCCTTGCTCAACGGTCCGCCGAAGCCTATGGAAAACGTAAACCCGGCCCCGACAAGCTGTCAGTGTGGATACGCAAACTCATGAAGTAAACATCGACTGGATTCCCGATTCCGGCGTCCAACTCCGCAAAGCAGGCGTGCAATTCGATGCCGTACGCATCGAAGGCGACGCGGGCCGGAGGGTGGCCGAGCTGCTGGAGGAGCTGACGGGCGGCGACCCCGGGCCGATCGTCGCTGAGGTCAGGGGCGTGCGCTCCGTGTACTTCCTGGTCGGGGCCGGAAGTACGGCGTACAGAGCATGGCCGGACGGGGTGACCGTGCTCAACTCCGGCCCGAACAAGGTGAGTTTCATCCCCGTGCCCGCACTCAACGGAGGAACCTGGCCCCTGGAGTGGTGGTGTCCGCCGAGTTCGGCCGGGCGGCGCGTGCATCTGGGGCTGCTCGCGGGGGCGGCGGACGCGGTGCTGGGGCGGACGTCAGAGGAATCCGGGCCCTCACTCGAATGAGTGGGAAAGGCCAACCCGGCTTGCGTGCCGGGCAGTTGATGGTCGCGTAATGGTCATCAACACATCAGCACATCGACATAAGTCGGCCCCGCGGTGTTCTCAGCACCCGGGGCCCGGCACCAGGAGGATGCAACTCCGATGCAGATTCACCGTACCTCCCCCACGCGCGCCTTCACCATCTTCAGCAATCAATTGCTTCGAGATTGCTCGATCTCCTGGTGCGCGGCAGGCGTACTGATGTACCTCGTCAGCCTCCCCGAAGAAGCCCGCGCGTCCGTCCGCACGCTCGCGGCAAAGCGCACGGAGGGCCGGGCCAGGATCGCCTCCGCCCTGCGTGAGCTGGAGAAAGCCCGGTATCTGCGGCGCGAGGTGCGCAAGGACCCCGAGTCGGGTCGGTTCCGGACCGTCTACGTCGTCTTCGACCACCCGTACGAAGAGCGAGACGAGAAGCCTGTCGAGCCCGCTCCCGAGAATGAACCCGAAAGTGGCTGGAAGCTGGCCTCCGGTGAACGAGCGGCTCGCGGAACGGGCCCGAAACCCTTGGTTTCCAGTACCTCTCCGAAAGAACCTCCCTCCCTGCCGGAGGCGGAGGCGGAGGCGGGCGCGGGCACGGGGGAGGGGCCGGACGGCCCCGCCGTAACTACCGGCCGCGCCGCCCGCTTCCTGCACGGCCTCGGCCGCACAGTGCCCACCCTGTCGCTCGGCGCGGCGGAGGCGCTGAAGCTGGCGCCGCTGGTGGAGGTGTGGTGGGAGCGGGGTGCCAGTGACGCCGTACTGGCGAAGGCGCTGACGGCGGGCCTGCCCCAGGAGGTGCACTCCGCCCCGAAGCTCCTCGCCGACCGGTTGCGGCGCAAGTGCCCGCCGGTTCCACCTGCCCCGCCGGAACCGCTGCTGCGGCACGCGTGCGAGGGGTGCGGGGCGCGACTGCCTGCGGCGGGCCGGTGCGCGGCGTGCGTACGGGCGGCGGCGCGGGACAGCCAGGCGCGGGACAGCGGGGAGCGGGACAGCCGGGAGCCGGTGCCCGTCGCCGAGGGCGTGCTCGGGTTCATGGAGTCGGCGAAGTGGGGCGCGGCGGCGGCTCGGGCCGCGATGCGGGGGCTGGGCGGGACAGCACCGACGCCGCCCCTCGCGACGGCGTAGCGGGCCCGGGACCCGTACGCCCAAGGGCTTCCGGCCCGGTCCGGGCCGTTGGAATCACGTAGCGGAGACCGGAGCTGTACGCCGACATGCCGCTGGTGCGGACCATCCGGCTGCCGTGAGGTGAGGTGGTGGGGCGCCTCGGATCTCGCGCCCCACCACCCCGCCTCGGCCGGGCCCACCGGCTCACTCGCCGCGCCGACGGCGCCAGTAGCCGTACGTCAGGATCAGCAGCAGCGGGCCCCACAGGTTGAACAGGCCGCTCATCGTCATCGCGAGCGGTCGCCAGCCGTCCGCGAACGGGAACTCGCCCGGGCGGCCGAGGGCCACGGTCAGCCCCCAGTCCACGAGGTTGGCCGTCAGGAGCAGGCCGCCGAGCGCGGCCGGGACGATCGCCGCCCACGGGTGGATACGGCGTCCGCCGAGGCGGGGCACCCAGGACGGGACCACCTCCCCCCACCTGCGCACCAGGCCGAAGCCGAGCAGGGCGAACGCCTCCGAGAGGAGGCTCAGCCCGAAGACGTACAGGATCATCCACCAGGCCCAGGGCGGCTGTTCCTGCGTGTGGCCCATGGGGAAGCCGAACGCGAACGGCAGCCGCCAGAGGCAGACCGGGAGCGCGACGAGCGGAATGGCGTGGGCGACGCGCTCGGCCCAGCGGGGGACCGGGCGGGCGGTGGCGGGGGCGTGGACCGTGTGCATGGGGCCAGCCTCGCCCCGGTCAAGGGGGAGGTGGATCATGCCTGTTGACGATCCGGCTCCGCCGGGCGGGGGAGCAGGACCGTCGTCGCGTCCACCCGGGCGTCCACCCGGGCGTCCACCCGGGCGTCCACCCGGGCGTCAGCCCGTGCGACGGTACGAGGCGGGTTCGGTGTCGCTGCTCGCGCCGGCCTGGGTGATGATCAGCTGCGCGCCGCGCAGTTCGAGGAGTTCGGTGCTGGAGTCGCCGCTCTTGCAGTGCTCCTTCGGCTCGCTCGCGGTGACCACGCTGGGGGCGAGGCGCAGCGTGCTAGCGCCGTTCGTGCCCACGTCGACCAGGGAACTCTCCCACTCGCAGTGGTAGTTGTCGCCGTCGCCGGTCGTCTTCATCACGACCTCGCCGTAGGTGCCCTGGCTGATCTTCAGCACCGTGTTGTGGGTCGCGCCGTCCTCGCTCTTGAACGTGCGCTTCCAGGTGGCGATCAGCGGGGCCGGTACGGCTTCCTTCGCCATGGGCGGGACCTTGCGGAGCACAGCGGTGGTGGTGCCGTCGCCGTCCGTCCAGACGATGGTTCCGTCGGGGCGCAGGCGCAGGGTCTGTTTGCCGGAAGGGGAGCAGTCGTCCGGTTCGGGGAGGGACTTCACCACGCGCTTGGTGTCGACCTCCAGGAGGTTCCCGGCCGAGATCAGCGTGGAGACGCCCTCGCAGAGCTGCTTGTCGGCGGAGTTGACGGTGTCGATGACCTCTTCGCCCTCGGCGCCCTGTTTGATGGTGAAGCGGCGCAGGGCGTCCACGGTGCCGTCGGACTTCTTGACCTCGCCCTGCCAGATGCCCAGGTATCCGGCGGGAACCGCCCCGGCGACGGACCCGGTTCCGCTCCCGGCTCCGGTGGCGGAGGGGGCGGCGGTCGGGGAGACCGCATCCGTGCCCTGTCCGCCCGCGACGGGCGGGGTCGGCTTGGGCGTGGCCTTGGCCGCGCCGCCGCCCTGCTGTCCCTTGCTGTTGCTCTTGCCCTCGTCCTTCGTCTTGAACGCGTTCACGGCGACGAGCGTGCCCCCGCCTCCGAGGGCGAGCACGGCGACGACACTGACCGCGACGATCAGACCCCTGCGCGGCTTACGGGGCTTGGGCGCGCCAGGCGCGCCAGGTGTGCTGGATGTGCTGGGTGTACCCGGTGCGCCACCCCCGGCGACGGGCCCGAACCCGGGCGGCGGCGTGGCCCCACCGGGCGGCGTGCTCCCGTACCCACCAAGCGGCGTGGTGCCTCCGGGGGGCGTGCCGCCGTACCCGGCCCCGGGCGGCGGACCGAACCCCGGCGGCGGCGCGGAGGCCGACGGCGTGGTCGGCGTCGGCACGGGCCCGAACCCCGGCGGAGGCGTGGGAAGCGCGGCATTCTCCGCCTGCTCCGCTTCCCCCGCCCCTTCGAGCGGCGGGGCTGCCGCCTCCGAAGGAGCCCCGCTCCCGGGGACCCCACCCGCCTGCCCTCCGGGCAACGGTGTCGGCGGCCCCGCAGGCATCGCCGGTACGGGCCCCACGCTCCCGGGCACCGGCGTCGGCGCCCCCATGGGCATGGGCGGCACCGGGGCAGCCGCACCGAACCCCACCGCCCCCGGCAAGGGAGTCGGCGGGCCCACCGGCATCGGCGGCTGCGCCATCGCCGCCGGAGTCTCCGCGTCCAGCAACTGCGCCGCGTGACGACCCAGGTGGGCGATCAGCCCCGCCGGAAGCCACGGCTCGGACTCCCCGGAGTCCGGCACCGCGTCAGCGGTCCGCTCCGCCACCTCCGCAGGGGTCGGCCGCGCCCCCGGCTCCTTCGCCAGGCAGTCCCGTACGAGAGAGGACAACCCCTCCGGCAGCCCCGCCAGATCCGGCTCCTCCTGCGCGATGCGGAACATCACCCCGTGCATCCCGCTCTCGCCGCCCCCGAAGGGAGCCCGGGCCGTCGCCGCGAACGCCAGCACCGAACCCAGGCAGAAGACGTCGCTCGCCGCCGTCAGCGACTCCCCCCGCACCTGCTCGGGCGACATGAACCCGGGGGATCCAACGACCGCGCCCGTCCGCGTGAGCTTGCCCGTGCCCGACACCGCGTCGAGCGCCCGCGCGATGCCGAAGTCGATGACGAGCGGTCCGTCGATGGTGACCAGGACGTTGCCCGGCTTCAGGTCGCGGTGGATGAGCCCGGCCCCGTGGATCGCCCCCAGCCCCTGCGCCAGCCGGTTCGCCAGCACGCGCACCGAACTCTCGGGCAGCGCCCGCCCGTTCCGCGCCACGGCCTCGTGCAGCGTCGGCCCGGGAACGTACCCCGTGGCGACCCACGGCTCCTTCGCCTCGGTGTCCGCGTCCAGCACGGGAGCGGTCCACTCGCCGCCCACCCGCCGCGCCGCCTCGACCTCCTGGGCGAACCGCCGCCGGAATTCCGGCTCCACCGCCAGTTCGGCCCGTACGAGCTTGACGGCGACCGTCCGCCCGCCCTCGGACCGGGCGAGGTACACCTGCCCCATCCCTCCCGCGCCGAGTTTGCTGAGCAGCCGGTACGGGCCGATGCGGGACGGGTCGGAGTTGGTGAGGGCTTCCATGGGCCGAGGATAGATTCCGGCTCACGGCGCGGCCCCGTCGAGCAAGTTGTTGTTACGGGAACGGAACTGACGGGTCATCGGTAGCGCACGTACTCCCCGGGCTCGCTGTCGGTCCCCATCGAGTAGTCCTGCAACATCTCCTTGCCCTCCCAACGGATGATGTGCAGGCTCCGCGACGTCAGGTCGGTGACGCACTGCGCGTCGGACTCGTCCGGGTTGAGCAGGGCAGGCCCGACGATCACCAGGTTCCCGACGCCGCCGACCGTCGCCGTCCGGATGCAGCGCACGTCCCCCTCCACTGGCTGCCCCTCGTCGCCCGTCCGGGGGTAGGACTCGTCGATCCGTACGAGAGGAGCCCCCACCGGTCCCTGCGTGACGGTCATGTTCGTCTGGTACCTGTCCTGCTCCTCGGGCGTCCGGTGCTTGGACGGGGCGTTCTTCCACTCCCCGACGAAGCGTGCCGGAACGGCCTCCGCGCCCGCCTTCGCCCGCTTCAGCGTGGCCGTCTCCGACCCCGACTTCCACTCCAGCAGATCGGCCGAACGCAGGGTCAGGGTCTGGCGGGCGGAGGGCTTGCACCGTTTCGCGGGCACGCTCGCGGTCACGTTGCTCTCGCCGAGCACCACCGCGTCGTCGCTCGCCTTCACCAGCACCGACCGCCCCATGCAGAGCCGGTCCGGGCCGACCATGACGTACGTCCCGGCCTTCTCCCCGGTCCGTCCCTGGCCGATCTCGACGCGCCGCGTCTCGCTCGGGTTGTCGTGCGTCCCCCGTACGACGCCCTCCCATGCGCCGAGGAACCCGGCGGGCACGATCCCGGCGCCCTGCGTGGTGCCGCCGCTGGGGGTGGGCGTGGGCGGGGGAGCGACGGGCTTCCCGGTGCCGCCCCCGGGTTTCGCCGACTTCTCGTCCCGGTCCCTCGCCTCGTACGCGGCGTACGCGCCGCCCGCCGCCAGGGCCAGCACCGTACAGACGGCGATGACGGCGCGGTGCCGTCGACGGGGACGTCCGGGAGCGGCCCCGGTGCCGGTGCCGCCGGTTTTGTCGGTCCCACCGGTCGACGGGGCGGCGCCCCCGGGCCCCTGCGTGGCCGCCCCCGCGACCTCCCGCGCGAAGGTGCCGCCCCCGCCCGGCTCCGCGCCCCCGCCCGGCTCCCCGCCCCGCGCGCTCGCTTCGAGCTCGAAGTCGAGGAGTTCGGCGTTGCGCTCACCGATCAGGGCCAGCACTCCGGCGGGCAGCCAGGGACCCGGCGGGGCCGACAGGTGGGCGGCGATCGACGCGGCGGATGGCCTGGCCGCCGGGTCCTTGCGCAGGCAGGCCCGTACGAGACCGGCCAGGTCGCCGGGGAGATCGTCAGGGCCCGGCAGCTCCGGCTCGTCGTTCGCGATCTTGAACATCACCGCGTGCGCGCCGCTCGCGCCGTCCCCGAAGGGCTGCACCCCGCTCGCCGCGTACGCGAGCAGCGACCCCAGGCAGAAGATGTCGGACGCCGTCCCGACCCGCTCCCCGCGCACCTGCTCCGGCGACATGAAACCGGGCGACCCGAGCAGCTCACCGGTCCCGGTGAGGGTCAGCACGCCCTCGCCGGTGACGGGGTCGAGCGCCCGCGCGATCCCGAAGTCGATGATCCTGGGCCCCTGCACGGCCAGCAGCACGTTGGACGGCTTGAGGTCCCGGTGCACGAGACCGCCCGCGTGGATGGCCTCCAGCGCCTGCGCGAGACCGTGCGCCAGCACGCGTACGGTGTCGACGGGCAGCGGCCCGAACTCCCGCCCCACGGCGTCCCGCAGCGACGGCCCCGGGATGTACGAGGTCGCCACCCACGGCACCTCGGCGTCCGTGTCGGCGTCGATGACGTCGGCCGTCCACTCCCCGCCCGCGCGCCGGGCCGCCGCCACTTCCCTGGCGAACCGCTCCCGGAACGCGGGCTGCCGCGCCAGCTCCGGCTGTACGAGCTTGACGGCGACGGTACGCCCCCCGCCGGACCGCGCGAGGTACACGCGACCCATGCCACCGGCCCCGAGGCGGGCGAGCAGTCGGAACTGTCCCACGTAGGCGGGGTCTTCGGCTCTCAACGCTTCCACGGCCGCATGATCCCACGAGGACACGGGGGCATTGGTGGGCCTCCCGTGGAGGGTGCGGGGGCCTGGGGGGCCACCACTGGGGCGGGGCGTGAGGGAGGGGGCTGGCGCGGGTATGCCGCGGCGTCGTACCTGCACGGGCATTGACAGCACGCTGTCATGTTGGCAGCATTCTGTCATCGGCCGGAGCAGTCAGCGGAGGCCGAGTCCCACGATCTCCAGGAGACGTCCATGTCCCGCAAGACCGTGCACCTCGCCGTCTATGACGCCTACGCCGACTGGGAGTCCGGCCACATCACCGCCGAACTCGCCGACCAGGGGTACGAGATCAAGACCGTCGCCCTCACCCCGGATCCCGTCACCACCAAGGGTGGCCTGCGCGTCCTCCCCGACCTCACCCTCGCGGACGTACGGCCCGAGGACAGTGCGGTCCTCATCCTCACCGGCGGTGAACTCTGGGACGAGGGCGATGATTTGGCGCCCTTCGCCGCAGCCGCCCGCGCCTTCCTCGGCGCCGGTGTGCCCGTCGCCGCCATCTGCGGGGCGACCGCCGGGCTGGCCCGCGAGGGCCTCCTCGACGACCGGCCGCACACCAGCAACGTGTCCTTCTACCTCGACGCCACCGGATACAAGGGCTCCGCCCACTACGTCGACACCGACGCCCTCACCGACGGCGACCTGATCACCGCCAACAGCACCCAGCCCGAGGCGTTCGCCCGCGAGATCCTGCGTCGCCTGGACGTGTTCCCGCCGGAGAAGCTGGACGCGTGGTACCGGCTGTTCCACGACTCCGACCCGACCGCGTTCGAGATCCTGGCCTCATGACGGACCCCGCCTTCATCCCTGAAGCATCCGAAGCGCCTGAATCGCCCACCCAGCAGCTCCTCACCCGGACCGCGCTCGGGGTGTTCCACCTCAACGGCCAGTTCATCGCCGTCTCCGACAGGATGGCCCGCGAGGTGGGCCTCACCGCCTCCTGGTGGCAGGTCCTGGGCGCGGTCAACCGCACCCCGGCCCCGGTCGCCTCGATCGCCCGCACCATGGGCATCACCCGCCAGAGCGTGCAGCGCATCGCGGACCTGATGGTCGAGCGGGGGCTCGCGGAGTACGCCGACAACCCGGCCCACCGCCGCGCCAAGCTCCTCCGCGCGACGCCCGACGGGGCGGACGCCATCCGCCGGCTCGATCCGGCCCACGCGGAGTTGGCCGACAGGCTCCGCCGCGAACTCGGCGAGAGCGCCTTCCTGGAGACCGTACGCACCCTCGAACGCCTCTCCGAAGCCATGCGGACGGTGACGGAACGGTAGCGATCGGCGGACTCTTTCGCCGTACGGCCGCACTATCCTCGGCCCATCGCTGTCGCATCGGGGGAGGGTGGTACAGCAGTCATGGCCATGGAGAAGCTGGGGCCCACGGACCCCGAACGCATCGGTGCCTACCGCCTGTTGGCGCGTCTCGGGGCGGGTGGCATGGGGCAGGTGTTCCTGGCCCGCTCCGACCGGGGGCGCACCGTCGCCGTCAAGCTCGTACGGCGTGAACTGGCCGAGCAGGAGGAGTTCCGCTCGCGCTTCCGGCAGGAGGTGCAGGCGGCCCGCCGGGTCGGCGGGCACTGGACCGCGCCCGTCCTCGACGCGGACACCGAGGCCGAGGTCCCCTGGGTCGCCACCGGTTACGTCGCGGGACCCACCCTCCAGCAGGTGGTGTCCGGCGGTCACGGTCCGCTGCCCGAGCGTTCGGTCCTGGTCCTGGCCGCCGGTCTCGCCCGCGCCCTGAAGGACATCCACGCGGCGGGGCTCATCCACCGCGACCTGAAGCCCTCCAACGTCCTGGTCACCATCGACGGCCCGCGCGTCATCGACTTCGGCATCGCGCGGGCGCTGGAGACCGTCACGGACAGCGGGCTGACCCGGACGGGCGCGCTGGTCGGCTCGCCCGGGTTCATGGCCCCCGAGCAGATCCGGGGCGACCGGGTCACGCCCGCCTGCGACGTCTTCTGTCTGGGTTCGGTCCTCGCGTACGCGGCGACCGGACGCCTCCCCTTCGGTACGTCGCACAGCGGGGTCCACGCGCTGATGTTCCGCATCGCGCAGGAGCCCCCGGACCTCACGGACGTACCGGAGTCCCTGCACGACCTGATCCGCGACTGTCTTCAGAAGGCGCCGGAGTCCCGCCCCGCTCTGGGCCGCGTCCTGTCGTGCACGGGTCCGGCGGCGTCGCCGGGGGAGCCGTGGCTCCCGGCGGCGCTGGTGGCCCAACTGGGTGCGCATGCGGTGCAGTTGCTGGACCTGGAGAACCCGACGACGAGCCTGCCTCCGGCGGGTGGGTGGACTCCGACGGTCGGGGCGGGGACGCCGGTTGTGGCTGTTCCGCCTGTTCCGCCTGTCCCGCAGGGGGGCGGGGCTCCGGGGGTGCCGGGCGCGCCCGGCGGCTCCGGTCAGCCGGGCGGTGCGGGCGGCTCCGGGGCTCCCGGTGAGTCGCTCGGTGGGCCGCTCGGTGGGCCGTCCGGTGGTGGCGTGCACTCGATGCCCACCATGATCGTCAACCACCAGCCGGGCGGGGCGCCTCCCGGCGGGTCAGGGGCGGGCGGCCCCGGCCGGGGCGGCGCAGGTCAGGCGGCCCCCGACGGGCCGCCCGCGCCCGGTGTCCCCGGAGCCATGCCCCCGCACGCCCCTTCCGGCCCGGCGGCGAGCCCGCCCGCGTCCCTTCCTGCGCTTCCGCCCACGCCCCCCGGTTCGTACGGATACGGGTACCCCAACGCCTCCGCCCCGTACGGCGGTTACGGCTATCCGCAGAGTGGCCACGACCCGTATGGCCACCCCACCCCGCCCGGCAGCTACGGCTACCCGCACCCCGGCGGCGCGCCCGCCCCCGGTCCGGCTCCTGTTCCGACCCGCAGCAGGCGGTCCACGGTCGTCCTGGTCCTCGTGGCGATCGTCGTCGCGCTCGCGGCGGGGGGTTCGGTGTACGCGTTCATGCGCGGCGGCAGCGACGAGAAGCCCCCGGCCGCCATCGGCACGGGCACCCCCAGCAACAACCCCTCCGCGCAGAGCTCCACTTCCCCCACCGCTCCGTCGAGCGGCACGGACACCACACCACCCCCCGCCTCGACCACGCCCCCCGCCTCCGCAGGCATCCCCTCCGGCTTCCTCGGGACGTGGCGCGGCACGGTGGGCGGCGACGCGGGCGTCAGTACCCGGGTCCTCACGCTCCGCCAGGGCGGCAGCGGCGAAACGGTCATGTCCCTCGTGGCCGAAGGCCCGTCGCCCACGGGTACGTACCGCTGCCTCTTCGAAGCGGAACTCGCCTCGGAGCCGTACCCGGACGGTCCCCTCCAGCTCGGCCCGTCCCGGGTCGTCACGGGTCCGGCCGCCTCGTGCTCGCCGGGCAGGGCATCCGAGGTCGTCCTCCTTCCGGACGGCCGCTTGCGCCGCACCACCCCCGACAACAAGTCCGTCACCTACACGAAGTCCGACTGAGCCCCAGCCCTCTGGGCGGCGGTCCGCTCGCCCAGCCCCCTCGGGCTCCGCTTTGCCTCGCCTCCTTGGGCGGCGAGGGCTTCCCCCTGCCTCCGCCCAGCCCCCTTGGGCTCCGCTTCCGCCCAGCCTCCTTGGGCTCCGCTTCCGCCCAGCCTCCTTGGGCTCCGCTTCCGCCCAGCCCCCTTGGGCTCCGCTTCCGCCTAGCCTCCTTGGGCTCCGCTTCCGCCCAGCCTCCTTGGGCTCCGCTTCCGCCTAGCCTCCTTGGGCGGCGGGGCCGCCCCCCGGGGGCGGGACGGGCGGGCAAGGGGGCGGCCCCCCTCGCTCCGGGCCCACCCCGGTGCCGCCCGCCGTTACCTCGCCCCATGGGTGCGCCGTACCCCGGTGCGCCTGCGGCGGGCCGCCCCTCCCCACCCCTTCACCTAAAGCGCTCGCCGCGCGGCTGTCCCGTACACGTGCGGGTGCGTCGTGGCTGGTCGCGCAGTTCCCCGCGCCCCTAACGGGGCACGTCCGAGCAAGCCTCAGCGGAGCCGCGCAGTGACACAGCCCCGCGCCCCTCAAGGGGCGGAACGGCCTCGACACCCTGCCGACCCCCGCGCCCCATCCCGTACAAGATGGTCATAGCCCCTCCCACCTGCGCCGATCTACCCTCCCCTCATGACCCCTCACTTCACCCCCGACCCGGCCAAGGGCGCAGCCGTCAAGGCCGCCGACCGGGCGCATGTGTTCCACTCCTGGTCCGCGCAGGGCCTGATCGACCCCTTGGCCGTCGCCGGTGCCGAGGGCTCGTACTTCTGGGACTACGAAGGCAACCGCTACCTCGACTTCACCAGCGGCCTCGTCTTCACCAACATCGGCTACCAGCACCCGAAGGTCGTCGCGGCGATCCAGGAGCAGGCCGCCAAGATGACCACCTTCGCGCCCGCGTTCGCCGTCGAGGCCCGCTCCGAGGCCGCCCGCCTCATCGCCTCCCGCACCCCCGGCGACCTCGACAAGATCTTCTTCACCAACGGCGGCGCCGAGGCCATCGAGAACGCCGTCCGCATGGCGCGCCTGCACACCGGCCGCCACAAGGTCCTCGCCGCCTACCGCTCGTACCACGGTGCGACGAACACCGCGATCAACCTCACCGGCGACCCCCGCCGCTGGGCCTCCGACAACGGCTCCTCGGGCACGGTCCACTTCTGGGCGCCGTTCCTCTACCGGTCCGCGTTCTACTCCGCGACCCAGGAGGAGGAGTGCGCCCGTGCACTCCAGCACCTGGAGGACACCATCGCGTTCGAGGGCCCGGCCGCCGTCGCCGCGATCGTCCTCGAATCCGTTCCGGGCACGGCCGGGATCATGACGCCGCCGCCCGGCTACCTCCAGGGCGTGCGCGAGATCTGCGACCGCTACGGCATCGTCTTCGTCCTCGACGAGGTCATGTCGGGCTTCGGGCGTACGGGCAGGTGGTTCGCGGCCGACCACTTCGACGTCGTACCGGACCTGATGACCTTCGCGAAGGGCGTCAACAGCGGTTACGTCCCGCTCGGCGGCGTCGCCATCTCCGGCAGGATCGCGGAGACCTTCGAGAAGCGCGCCTTCCCGGGCGGTCTGACGTACTCCGGTCACCCGCTCGCCTGCGCAGCCGCCGTCGCCACCCTCCAGGTGATGGAGGAGGAGAAGGTCGTCGAGAACGCCGCGCACATCGGCGCGAGCGTCATCGGACCTGGGCTCCGCGACCTCGCCGAGCGGCACCCGAGCATCGGTGAGGTGCGCGGCACGGGCATGTTCTGGGCGCTGGAACTGGTCAAGAACCGCGAGACCCGCGAGCCGCTCGTCCCGTACAACGCGACGGGCGCGGACGCCGCCCCCATGGCGGCCTTCGGCGCGGCCTGCAAGAAGAACGGCCTGTGGCCCTTCATCAACATGAACCGCACCCACGTCGTGCCGCCGTGCAACGTCACCGAGGCCGAGGCCAAGGAGGGCCTCGCGGCCCTCGACGAGGCGCTCACGGTCGCGGACGAGCACACCGCGTAGCCCCCGGCGGGGCGCGACGGGGCTTCGGGGCCCCGGCTGCGCAACTTCGTAACGGAATGTGATCTTCCCCCTTGTCCCGCTCCGAACGCCCCATAAGGTGTCCGGAGCGGACGAAGGGGGAGACACCATGCCCGCGAGCGGAGCCGGTGCGCAGGGCGCCGATACGCGCGGAGCCGATACGCGCGGAGCCGGTGCGCGTGGAACCGATACGCGCGGGACGGTGAACCGCAGCACTCTGCGCCAGCAGCTCGCCGACGCGCTGAGCGACGAGGTGCTGGCGGGGCGGCTGCAGCCCGGCCGCGAGTTCACGGTCAAGCACATCGCCGAGCAGTACGAGGTCTCCGCGACCCCCGTGCGGGAGGCCCTCTTCGACCTCGCCGCGCAGGGCCTCCTCGAATCCGACCAGCACAAGGGCTTTCGGGTACGGGAGTACAGCGTCGCGGAATTCCGGAGCATGGTCGAGGCCCGCGCGCTCGTGGTCGCGGGAGTCCACCACCAGCTCGCCATCGCCACGACCGACCTCCCGCAGGACCGGCTCGCGGTGCTGCGCCGCCGCGCCGAAGAGGCGTCGAGGGCGGCGGGGGCGGGCGACCTGGACGTCCTCATCGGCTACGACCTGCGCTTCTGGGGCGAGCTGGCCACCATGGTCGGCAACCCGCACATAGCCGCCTTCCTCCACCAGATCCGGGTCCGCTGCTGGGTGTTCTCGATTTCCCGGCTGCGCGCGGAACTCGTCCTGCGGGAACCGGAGAGCCGGGCGGGGGGCCTGTGGAGCCGCCACGTGGAGGTCGTCGCGGCGCTCGCGCGCGGTGACGAGGAGGCGGTCTACGAACTGCTGGCCGAGCACGACGCGACGGCGCTCGGCTGGGCGGACCGGCTGGAGGGACGCGGGGAGTACGCGGGCCCGCCCGGTTTCTGACCGGAACCGCGGCGGCTTCCGGCGGGAACTCCGGCGGCTTCGAAAGGGAACTTCGGCGACTTCGAAGGGAACGCGGGCCGCAGCTTCGACAGTGGCTGCCGCACGGGTTCTGACCGGCGCTCTTCGCGCGGCGTACACATGGCATTACGCTGCCTGGACCGACCGGTCGCCGACCCACGGGGCCGGATCACCGCGGACCGTGGAGGAGCGCACCCTTGGCCTGTGACCTGTGGCTGGTCCCCCTTGTCGACATCCTCTGCCAGAGCCCCGACAACCCGTTCGCCGAAGAGATCGCCTCGTACGACAAGGCGTTGACCGACGCCGGGCTGCCGACCGTGCCGATCTTCCCGTACATGCCGGGCCTGTCCGGCGACGTCGCCCCCGTCGCGGGCTTCGACTACGACGCGCTGCACCTGCTGCGGCGGGCGTACCTGCTCCAGGTGTCCGGGCTCGCGGTGACGCCGGTCGGTGAACTGGGCGGGGACTACGAGCAGTTGCTGGAGATCTTCGAGGAGGCGGCCCTCCGCTCGCACCTGGTGTGGCACTTCGACCACGCGGGGGCGTACGTCCCGGTGGACTTCGCCTCACCGCTCTCGAACGAGGAACTCCTGGCGGGAGGCGGCCCGTTGGGATCCGCGCAGGGTCTCCTCAGGGAACTGGAGTACGTCGCCCCCGCGATCGGAATCGACCCGAGGAACCCACCCGCCCCCCCGCTCCCGCCGACCGGCCCGACGGCCCTGGACGAACCGGCCGCCGCGGTGCTGGACCCGTCCCCCTTCGCCCGCGAACGCCACGTGTGGCTGGGCCTGCACGCGGCAGTGACGAGAAGCCTGGGCCAGGGCTCGATGATGGTGTTCAGCTAAATCAGCCCGTCCGGCGATTGAGGACGCGCGGCGAAGCCGTGCAGGGGGCAAGGGGCGCAGCCCCCTCCGTGACCCCAGCCCCGTCGGGGTTGAGGTGAAGGGGCTGGGGTTGGGGTGCCCGCCGCAGGCGGCACCCGGCCTCCACCCCCATGCCCCCTACCGGGGAGGTTCCGGCGGCCTCTGCCGAGGCATGTTCGGCCTCGTCCCCGGCGGCAACGGAACCCTGCTCGGATGCCCGGAAGCCCCCTCGGGCCGAGCCGGAGCCGCCCCCAGCGTCTGCATCACCAACGGGGCGGGCCCCGACCGGAACTCCACCATCCAGTCCGTGGTCTCGACCCGGATCAGCTCCGTGATGTCCTCCGTGAAGCGCCTCAGCACCCCCAGACACCGCTCCGCCGCCTCGCTCGCCGTCCCCTCCGTCGGCCCGAGGATCTCCCGCACGCTCTCCGACGCCCAGTCGAACTGCAACGCCGTGAGCCTCCGCTGCACCGCCTGCGCGGTGGCCATGTCCCGCATCCACCCCGACGTCAGCCCGAAGTACCGGTCGCACCCCAGGCACGCCGCTCCCACCAGCAGTGCCAGGTACCCCCACCCCGCGCCCCCCGGTACGGTCCCGGTCAGGGCCAGCAGCGGCAGCCCGGCGCCCACCAGGACCCCAGCCGCCGTGCCGATCCGCAGGGCCCGGGCCCCGCGCCGCTTCCAGCCCCGGTCGGCCAGGTACCAGCGGGCCGTGCGCAGGGCCCCCGCCTCCACCCACCGGTACAGCTCGTCCAGCCGCTCCGCGGGTTCGCCCCAGTCGCCGAGCGGGAAGGGGCGGCCGGTCAGGTCCTCGGCGTCCCACCCCCACTCGTCACCGCCACCGCCGGAATCGTGACCGGCACCGGACCCGGAACCGGCGTCGTGCCGGGCCGGCGGCCCCTCGGGCTGCATCTCCGGCTGACTCACCGGGCACTCCTCTGCTCTGAAACAAATCCGCGCCGACAGCGTTCCGACGACAGCGGCCCGACGACGTTGCGGCCACGTTCTGCGACGTACCTGTGGCGTACAGGCAAACTGCTCCGTACGGGTGCGCTTGCCCTTCATACCGCCGAATGGTGTGCCATGGGGCCGTTGCCCCGGTATTTACCCCCGTACGAGGCCGTGATCAGGAGGAGGAGCCGAAGTCCTCTCACTCGAAAGAGTCAGTCCGTACGGCGTGCGGCACGCCGTCGGGCGACCACGTAGGCTCGGATTGACCGACCTCTCGAACCGCGTGGTCGACTCTCTCGATCCGTACTCGATCCGTAGGAGACATGCCGTGATCCCCGGTGGTGGCCAGCCCAACATGCAGCAGCTGCTCCAGCAGGCCCAGAAGATGCAGCAGGACCTCGCCCAGGCGCAGGAGGAGCTCGCGCGCACGGAGGTCGACGGCACGGCGGGCGGCGGCCTGGTCAAGGCGACCGTCAACGGTTCCGGCGAGCTGCGCGCCCTGGTGATCGACCCCAAGGCCGTCGACCCGGACGACACGGAGACCCTCGCCGACCTCGTCGTCGCCGCCGTCCAGGCCGCGAACGAGAACGCGCAGACCCTCCAGCAGCAGAAGCTCGGCCCGCTGACCCAGGGCCTCGGCGGCATGCCGGGCCTGCCCTTCTAGGGTCCGTCCGCCGGACAGGCCCCGGGAGAGCCGGACCCCCGCGACCCTTCTGTGCAGCCCCCCGAACCAACTACCGTACGTACCAAGCAGAATCAGGAAGGCACTCCGTGTACGAAGGCGTGGTCCAGGACCTCATCGACGAATTGGGCAGACTGCCCGGCGTCGGTCCCAAGAGCGCGCAGCGGATCGCCTTCCACATCCTCCAGGCCGAGCCGACGGACGTCCGTCGGCTCGCGCACGCGCTGCTGGAAGTGAAGGACAAGGTCCGCTTCTGCGCGGTGTGCGGGAACGTGGCGCAGGAGGAGCGGTGCAACATCTGCCGCGACCCGCGCCGCGACCAGACCGTCATCTGCGTCGTGGAAGAGCCCAAGGACGTGGTCGCGATCGAGCGGACGCGGGAGTTCCGGGGGCGCTACCACGTACTGGGCGGCGCGATCAGCCCCATCGAGGGCGTCGGTCCGGACGATCTGCGGATCAGGGAACTGCTCGCCCGCCTGGCCGACGGCTCCGTCACCGAGCTCATCCTCGCGACGGACCCGAACCTGGAGGGCGAGGCCACGGCCACGTACCTGGCCCGGATGATCAAACCGATGGGTTTGAGAGTCACCCGGCTGGCCAGTGGTCTTCCTGTAGGGGGAGACCTTGAGTACGCCGACGAGGTCACGCTCGGGCGTGCCTTCGAGGGGAGACGATTGCTGGATGTCTGACGCCACTGCTGTTGCCGCCGCGCGCGACGACTTCGCCCAACGGGACGACATCGGCGAACCGGACGACTTCGCCGTCCAGATCGCCGACCAGATCGAGAGCTTCATCCTGACCGTCACGGAAGTGGCGAAGGGCGACGAGCCCGACAGCGCGGTGCCCTTCCTGCTCCTGGAGGTGTCCCAACTGCTGCTCGCGGGCGGCCGGTTGGGCGCCCACGAGGACATCGTTCCGGACGAACGGTACGAACCGGACCTGGGCCCCGAGCCGGACGTCGACGACCTCCGCATCCGCTTCGCGCGCATGCTGGAGCCGATCGACGTCTACTCCGAGGTCTTCGACCCGTACGAGCCCCGCAAGGCGCCCGTCGCCTGCCGGATCTCCGACGACCTCGCCGACATCATCACGGACCTCCGCCACGGCCTCGCGCACTACCGCGCGGGCCGCACGTCGGAAGCCCTGTGGTGGTGGCAGTTCTCCTACTTCTCCAACTGGGGCTCCACCGCCTCGGCCTGCCTGCGCGCCCTCCAGTCCCTGGTGGCGCACGTCCGCCTCGACCAGCCCCTCCAGGAGCTGGACGGCCTGGACACGGACGAGGACCTGGGCGAGAAGGACCTGGAGGAGGAGGCGGGCCGCGTGATGCTGGAGGAGATCGCGGGACCGCTGGGGCTGAAGACGACCTAGCACGCAGCCGTACGACGGAGGGGCGCGCCGCACCACGCGGCGCGCCCCTCCGTTCCGGGTTCACCCCGGCTCCCGCCCCCCTTCCTGTGAGCCGGGACACCTTCCGCGTACGCCCGTGGGACCGGGGCAGCATCCACGTCGAGCAGGCAGGACGGCCTCGGCGGGACCACTGCGTGAGCGAGACGTCTCACCATGCGATACCCCCCTGGCGCGACCGGCCCGCTCGTTAAACTGACCCGAGCGCAGTAATGAACTGCCGCAATGGACTAACGAGGAGCGCACGTGGGCCTTGTCGTGCAGAAGTACGGAGGCTCCTCCGTCGCCGATGCCGAAGGCATCAAGCGTGTCGCCAAGCGAGTCGTCGATGCCAAGAAGAACGGCCATCAGGTCGTTGTCGTGGTGTCCGCGATGGGCGACACCACGGATGAGCTGATCGACCTCGCCGGGCAGGTATCTCCGATTCCTGCCGGGCGCGAATTCGACATGCTGCTGACCGCAGGAGAGCGGATCTCCATGGCCCTGCTGGCCATGGCGATCAAAAACCTGGGCCACGAGGCCCAGTCCTTCACGGGCAGCCAGGCCGGAGTCATCACCGACTCGGTCCACAACAAAGCGCGCATCATCGACGTCACCCCCGGCCGCATCCGGACCTCGATCGACGAGGGCAACATCGCCATCGTCGCCGGGTTCCAGGGCGTCAGCCAGGAGGGGAAGAACATCACGACCCTCGGTCGCGGTGGCTCGGACACGACGGCCGTCGCGCTGGCCGCCGCCCTCGACGCCGAGGTCTGCGAGATCTACACCGACGTGGACGGCGTGTTCACCGCTGACCCGCGCGTGGTGAAGAAGGCGAAGAAGATCGACTGGATCTCCTTCGAGGACATGCTGGAGCTGGCCGCGTCCGGCTCCAAGGTGCTGCTGCACCGCTGCGTGGAGTACGCACGCCGATACAACATCCCGATCCACGTCCGCTCGTCCTTCTCCGGACTGCGCGGCACCTGGGTCAGCAACGAGCCGCAGGGAGACCAGCAGGTGGAGCAGGCCATCATCTCCGGAGTCGCCCACGACGTCTCCGAGGCCAAGATCACGGTCGTCGGGGTCCCGGACAAGCCGGGCGAGGCCGCGGCCATCTTCCGTGCCATCGCGGACGCCCAGATCAACATCGACATGGTCGTGCAGAACGTGTCCGCCGCCTCGACCGGGCTCACGGACATCTCCTTCACGCTCCCCAAGACCGAGGGCCGCAGGGCCACCGACGCGCTGGAGAAGGCGCGCTCGATCATCGGTTACGACTCGCTGCGTTACGACGACCAGATCGGCAAGATCTCCCTGGTCGGCGCCGGTATGAAGACGAACCCGGGCGTCACGGCGGGCTTCTTCGAGGCACTGAGCGACGCGGGCGTGAACATCGAGCTGATCTCGACCTCCGAGATCCGCATCTCGGTGGTCACCCGCGCCGACGACGTCAACGAGGCCGTGCGCGCCGTGCACACCGCCTTCGGGCTCGACACGGACTCCGACGAGGCCGTGGTCTACGGAGGCACCGGAAGGTGACGCACAAGCCGACGCTCGCGGTCGTCGGGGCGACCGGGGCGGTCGGCCGGGTCATGCTCCAGATCCTGTCGCAGCACGCCGACGTCTGGGGCGAGATCCGACTCGTCGCCTCCCCGCGCTCGGCCGGCCTGAAGCTGGCCGTGCGCGGGGAGGAGTGCGAGGTCCACAGGCTCTCCGAGGAGGCACTCGAAGGCGTGGACGTCGCGGTCTTCGACGTACCCGACGAGGTGGCCGCGCAGTGGGCGCCGGTCGCCGTCGCCAAGGGTGCGGTGGTGGTGGACAACTCCGCCGCGTTCCGCCAGGACGCGGACGTTCCGCTGGTCGTCCCCGAGGTGAACCCGCACTGCGTACGGCTCCGGCCGCGCGGCATCCTCGCCACCCCCAACTGCACGACCCTCTCGATGATCGTGGCGCTCGGCGCGCTGCACGCCGAGTTCGGGCTGACCGAGCTCGTCGTCTCCTCGTACCAGGCGGCCAGCGGTGCGGGCCAGCGCGGCATCGACACCCTGCGCGCCCAGCTCTCCCTCCTCGCCGCCGAACCCGACGCGGGCACCACCCCCGGCGGCGTACGGCGTGCGGTCGGTGACGACCTGGGCCCCTTCCCGGCCCCGCTCGCGCTCAACGTGGTGCCCTGGGTGGGCTCCCCGGAGGCGGGCGGCTGGTCGTCGGAGGAGCTGAAGATCCGCGAGGAGTCGCGGAAGATCCTGGCCCTGCCCGACCTCCGGGTCACGGCCACCTGCGTACGGGTCCCGGTCATCAGCACCCACTCCGCATCGGTGCACGCCCGCTTCCAGTCCGAGGTGACTGTGGAACGTGCCGAGGAGATCCTCGCCACCGCCCCCGGTGTGGTCCTCTTCGACGACCCGGCCGCGGGCGACTTCCCCACCCCCGCCGACGTGGTCGGGACCGACCCGACCTGGGTGGGCCGCGTCCGCCGCTCGATGGACGACCCGCAAGCGCTGGAACTCTTCGTGTGTGGCGACAATCTCCGCAAGGGATCTGCCCTGAATACGGTGCAGATCGCCGAATTGGTCGCCTCTGAACTCGCGGCGAACTGAGCGGAATCCTTTGTAGGATCTGTGAAAGCCCTGTGCATGAGTGGCAGGTCCGGACCACAGGGGATGGACTGTCGGCAGGGCGTCGGCAGATCGGGGTCCGGCCGTCGCACGGGGAGTGCGGGGGCCCCGGGGGCCTGGGGGAGCCCGGGGAAGAAGTTCGAGTCAATTGCCTCCGGCCTTGTGGGAACCGGTAGTTGGGCGTCCGGCGTCTCTGTCGACGCCCTCGAACGAGGCCGCGGCAATATCGGGGCAAAGGGGAGGGGTGGTTACGCATGGGGCAAATCGATGCGCTACGGGCGGTGCCGCTCGCGGAGCGCATGTCGAGCACACCGCCAAAAGCGGCGTCCCGCGCGTACAACCCTGACGGGGAGAAGCGTGTCCAACAGGCGTGGCAGCAGAGGTTCTCGACATCACGGCGGTCTCGCTGCGCGGCGCGTCAGTGCGCCCGCGGCGTACGTTCCGCGCGCCCGGCGGCATGCCGGTGATCGCCCCCATGCCCGCGGCGCGTCCGGTGCGCCTGCCGGTGCAGCAGGCGATCACGTCGGTCACGCCGATGGTGGCGCCCGTCAGACCTGCCCCGGGACCCTCGGCTCCGGAATCCTCCGCTCCGTCTCCGGCGACGTACGGACCCGTGCTCGTGGGCGCTGAGGAGAGGACCCTCGCCGGGGGCACGACCGGGAGCACGGCCGGACGTACGGCCGGGGGCGCCGGGAGCGCCGGGGGCGCTGCCGAGGGCGCGCAGGCCGCCGCCGAGGGCACGACCGTCGACCACCTCACCGAGACCTACCGCGCGCACTACCGCTCGCTGCTGGGCCTCGCCGCGCTGCTGCTCGACGACATCGCCTCCTGCGAGGACGTCGTACAGGAGGCGTTCATCCGCGTGCACTCGGCCCGTGGCCGCGTCCGCGAGCCGGAGAAGACCCTGGCCTACCTCCGCCAGACGGTCGTCAACCTCTCCCGCTCCGCCCTGCGCCGCCGCATCCTGGGCCTCAAGCTCCTGTCCAAGCCGATGCCGGACATGGCGAGCGCCGAGGAGGGGGCGTACGTCAGCCTGGAGCGGGACGCGCTGATCAAGGCCATGCGCGGCCTCCAGCGCCGCCAGCGCGAGGTGCTGAGCCTGCGCTACTTCTCCGACATGACGGAGGCGCAGGTCGCCGAGGTGCTCGGAATATCGCTGGGCTCGGTGAAGGCGTACGGTTCACGCGGGATCGCGGCGCTGCGCGTCGCGATGGAGGCGACCGCATGAGCGGGAGCACAGGCGGCCCCGGCAACGGCGGCCGCGGGCAACACGAGCACGGGCAACACGAGCACGGGCAATTCGAGCGGTACGGGCCGGAAGGGCCGCGACACGACCGGACTGGGAAGAGCAGGGCAGTGGACGACGGGCGCGACGGGCGCGAGGAGCGCCACGGGCGACAGACCCCGGCGAACGGAAACACCTCCGGCCCCTTCGGGGGAGCAGGCGACGCCGGGAGTACGTTCTCCGGCCCCGGCGGCGGCGCGTCCTGGGGCTCCTCCGAGAGCACCCCGCACCTCGGCACCCCCCGCTCCTTCGGCTCCCCGGACCGACCGGCCTCTCCCGGCCGACCCACCTCTCCGGGCCCGCAGGTCCCGCCGCCCGGCCCCAGGGCGCCGCAGGGAGCACGGGGACCGCAAGGAGCCCGGGGAGCTCGGGGACCGCAGGAACCCGTCCCCGCCCTCAGCCCCGACGAGCAGGTCATCCGTCACCTCATGCAGGGCGCGGTCCAGGGCCTGGAGCCCTCCGACGGCGCGCTCGACCACCTGCGCCGGGCGGTGCCGCTGCGGCGCACCCGACGGCGTCAGGCGGTGGTCGGGGCGGCCGCCGCGGCGCTGCTGATAGGCACCGCGATCCCGGCGTTCCTGCACGTGTCCCGGTCCGGCAGCACCACCACCGCGCACTCCGCCAACGCGGGCCACTCCCAGAGCACCGACGGCACCGACGGCACGGGTGCCACCGAAGCGGGCACCGGGGGCGTCGGCGAGGACCAGGCCGATCAGCAGGGCAAGACCCCGGGCAAGACCACGGGCAAGGACCCCGACGGCAAGACGGAGTCCCCCGTTCCGGGCGTACCGGACACCGGTCAGGGCGGCACGGACAGCGAGGACGAACACCGCCCGGACGCGTACGAACAACCCCGCGACGAGCCCGAGAAGCCCGCCTGCGACGGCAGCCAGCTGGAGGTCGTCAAGGCGACCACAGGGGCCCCGGACTCCACGGGCAAGGTCTACGGCGCCTTCCGCATCGCCAACAAGTCAGGCGTGGAATGCGCGGTTCCGGGCGAGGGCCGGATGAACTTCCAGGCGATGGGCGCCGCCGACGAGAACCGCATCAAGGTCGTCGACCACAAGCCGGGCGACCCGGCGGTGGGCCTGCCCGACCCCGCGAAGGAGGCGCGCAGCCTGGTGCTGCCGCCGGCAGCGGCGTACGAGGTGCAGTTCGCCTGGGTCCCGCAGGACACCTGTCCGACCACGGTCGAGACCCCGAAGCCGACCCCCACGAACGGCGGCACGGGTGAGAACCCGGGCACGACGGGCGGCACCCCCGGCGGCGACGCGGGCGGCAAGGTCCCCGAACCGCCCGTGGACGACATGAAGTCCACCGGCGCCACGACCCAACTGCTCACGGGCGACGGCGATCCGGCGGACGGCAAGGTCGCGGTGTCGCACACCCCGGAGGAGGGCGCCCCGAGCGCCGCGACGACGATCCCGAACGCGTGCGCGGGAACGATCTACCGGACAGGCGTACTGGACGCACCCTGACCGGTGCCGTCGGTACCGGTGCCGACAGGGCGGTCGTCCGCGCCGTCTCCGCCCTCCCCGCCGTCTCCGTCGTCTCCGCCGTCCGGGCCGATCCCCAGCGCGAGATCCCTGGCCGTCTCGACTTCCCGCCGGACCAACCGGAACCACATGAACAGCACGAACCCGGCGAAGACGAACCACTCGCCGGTGTACCCGAGGTTCTGGAAAGCCTTCAGGTCCAGCCCACTGCCCTGCGGCGCCACCGCGGGCACGGCCTTCAGCCCGCCCGCCTGCCCCGAACTCTGCGTGATCCACGCGTCGTAGACGTCGTACGGAACGAGATTGACGAGGGTGGCGGAGCTGATGATGCCGACCTGGCCGTGCGGCAGACCACCGGAGGCGTCGACGCCGTCGGTCCGCGCGTCCTCGGATGCCTGGAGCGCCCCGACCACGGTGACCTCACCGGTCGGCGCGGCGGGCGGCACGGCCCCTTCGGCGTCCCCGGCGACCCACCCCCGCACCACGGGAAGCGCCTTCCCCCCACCCGTCTTCAGCATCCCCAGGACGTAGTACCCGTCCTTCTCGTCGAGCCTCCGCCCCGGCACCAGGAACTGCTCGCCGTACGTCCCCCGGACCTCGGCGGCCTTCCCCGAGGTCTCGGTCGACACGGGGAGCAGCTTCGCCAGGGGCACGGCAGCCTGCCGCGCGGGATCGGGGGCGGCCTCCGCGCTGCGGTGCGAGTCGACCCGGTCCTCGAAACGGCCGAGCTGCCAGGACCCCATGAAGATGCAGAAGGGAATGGCCAGCACGACGAACAGGTTGATCCCCCACCAGCGCGGGGTCAGCAGAAACCGGTACACGCCCTTAAAGGTACGTTCCCCCGGCCCCACCCCCGCCCCCGGGTCGTCCCCCACCCCGCTCCCCGCTCCGGCCCGCCCCCCCCGCCCGGCCCTCCCCCTCTCAAGCCCTCAGCCCAAGTACCGCTTCACGAAGTCAATCTCCAGCCGCACCTGCTTGATCCGCTCCTCCACCACCAAGGACCCGTGCCCCGCCTCGTACCGGTACACCTCGTGCACGGCCCCCCGCTCCACCAACCGGTCCACGTAGTTGTCGATCTGCTGAATCGGACAGCGCGGGTCGTTGACCCCCGCCGAGATGTAGACCGGCACCCGCACCTGATCCACGTACGTCAGCGGCGACGACGCCGCGAACCTCTCCGGCACCTCCTCCGGCGTCCCCCCGAACAACGTCCGGTCGAGCGCCTTCAACGCCTCCATCTCGTCCTCGTACGCCGTGACGTAATCAGCGACCGGCACCGCCGCCAGCCCCAACGCCCACGCGTCAGGCTGCGTCCCCAGGCCGAGCAGCGTCAGGAACCCGCCCCACGACCCCCCGGACAGCACCACCCGCGCCGGATCCGCGAGCCCACTCTCCACGGCCCACTCCCGGACCGCCCCGATGTCCTCCAGCTCGATCAGCCCCACCCGGTGCTTCAGCGCGTCCGTCCACTCGCGCCCGTACCCCGTCGACCCCCGGTAGTTCACCCGGACCACGGCGAACCCGTGGTCGACCCACGCCGCGGGCCCCGACGCGAAGGCGTCACTGTCGTGCCAGGTGGGTCCTCCGTGCACCTCGAAGATCGTGGGATACGGTCCCGCCCCCAGCCCCTCCGGCCGCTGCACCAACGCATGCACGGGACCCCCGGGCCCCTCCACCCACACGGTCTCGACAGCCACCGACCCGGGCGCCTTCGCCCCCGGCGGATCGAGGACCACACCACCTGCCGTGGACCGCACCACCGGCGGCTCCGCAGCGGACGACCACATGTACTCGACCGAGCCGTCCGGCCGCGCGGTCGCCCCGCTCACGGACCCCACGGGCGTCTCGATCCGTACCAACTCCGCACGGGCGATCTCGTAGCGCCACAACTCCCCCCGCGCCTCGAAGTCGTGCTCCACCAGCAACGCCGACCCGTCCGGATACCAGTCCGCACCCACGTCCCCGGGCAGGTCGATCGCCAGCTCGGTCTCCGTCCCCGCCACCGGGTCCCAGATCATGGGCTCCCAGCGGCCCCGCCGCTGGTGTCCCACCAGCATCCGGCTGTCCCCGTCCACGGGCGAGAACCCGAGCACGGCCAGCCCCAGCTCCTCCGTTCCCCCCTTCGTGTCGTCCAGCTCCGCCACGACGCTCCCGTCCGCCACCCGCACGACGCGCAGCGACGAGTGCATGGCGTCCCCGTGCTCGGTGTGCTCGACGGCCAGCAGCGCGGAGTCATGGCTCAGGTCCCCGACCCCCGCCGACTCCCGGTGCCGGTAGATCTCCCGAGCGGTGCTCTCGCCCGCCCCCACCACGTGCACGGTCGACCCGTCCTCGTCCGTCGACCGCCCCACGACGACGGTCCCGTCGACGCCCAGCGCCAGCCCCGCCGGATACGACGCCTCCAGCCCCTCCACAGCGACCTCGTCCGCCCCACCCGCGAACGGCTGCCGCATCCACACCCCGAACTCGTCCCCGTCGGTGTCGCTGAACCACCACACGGACTCCCCGTCCGGCGTCAGCACCCCGTCCGTGGTCCCGTTCGCCCGGTCGGTGACCTGCCGCTGGCTCCCGCTCTCCCGGTCCCAGGCGTACAACTCGTACGTCCCCGTCGCGTTCGACACGAACAACGCCCGCTCAGGAGCCTGCTCTGCCCACTCGGGAAGGGACACCCGGGGCGCCCGGAAGCGCTGTTCCCACAACGGCACGGCGGTCTCACTGCTCTCTTCACGACTCATCCCCCCATCAAACAGGACCGCCCCCCGCCCCCAACCGGAATCCACGCCTCTTGTTTGTCAGACCCGCCCTCCACACTCATCCCATGACCAAGAACCCCAAGAACCCAGAGAAGGCACAGGCACTCCCCATCACCGCTCTCGTCGCCACGTACTGGAAGGCGGTGGACGCCCACGACTGGGACCTCTTCGATGCGACCCTCGCGGACGACGTGGTCTACGACCTCCCGCAGACCCGCGAACGCATCCGAGGCAAGCAGGCTTACTCCCGCTTCAACCGCGACTACCCGGGCTCCTGGCAGATCCGCGTCCTGCGCACGGTCGTGGAGCCCCACCAGGCCGTCACCTGGATCCACACCACGAGGGGCCTGACGGAACTGCACGCCCAGACCTTCTTCACCACGGACGCGGAAACGGGCCTGATCACCGAGATCACCGAATTCTGGCCGGAGCCCTACGAGCCCCCGACCGGCCGCGAACACCTGGTGGAACGCTACTGACCCGCCCCCGGGCCGTGCGGCAGCCGCACCACCGCGGTCCCACCCCTCAGATCAACGGTCGTCCGGTGCGGAGGCGCCCCGTCCTCCTCGTCGTCCCGCATCACCAACGAGCTCTGCCGCTCCTTCAGCTCGTTCTGCTTCCCGGGCGAGAAGCTGGCGTGCAGCTGCTCGAACCCGGTCGCCGAAATCTGCCCCTGACTCCCGCTGGCGCGCCAGGGCAACACTCCGGCCCGCCCCATCCTCAACAGCATCTGGTCCACGAAAGCGACCAGAGTCAACGCGATGACGAGCCCGGGCAGAGTGAGGAGCACGGCGAATCCCATTCCTCCAGCATCCCTCCCCGCCCCTCGGAGAACCACCCCCGTACTCAGTCCCTACGCCGTGCCGTGCCGCCTCGGTCCGGCTCCGCCCAGCCACCTGCGGAGTGCCTTCGCCCCAGGCCGCTCGACCGTCCGGTGAACCCCGTACGCCAGCACGACCAGCCCTCCCACCACTCCCACCAACAACACCCGAGGTGACACCTCGGCGCTGAAGTGCCGAATCACCTCCCACCCGATCTCCTCGTGCAACAAGTACAAGGGGTAGGTCAGCGCCCCGGCCGTCACGAGCCAGGGCCGGTTGAGGGCCCGCAGCGGGCGCAACGCCACCAACAGCAGCACCCCGTAGAAGCCCGTGACGACCACCAGGGAGACGGACCACGACAAGTCCCCGTCCACCGACCTCTCGGCGACCGGCAGCAGCCGGAGCAACTGATGCTGAGCGCTCAGCCAGGACCCCCCGAGCAACAGCCACAACACGGGCGACGTCCCGAAACGGTGCATCAGGAAGATCACCATTCCCCCTACGAAGAACGGCGCGGCGTCCGGCACGGCCAGCATCCGCACCAACGGGATGTCCGCATGCGGCGCCAACACGGCCGCCAGAAGCCACCCACCACAGAACCCCACACACCGGCGGTACGTCATCCCCAGCGCGCACACCACGGCGAACAACAGGTAGAAACGCATCTCAGCCCAGAGCGTCCAGTACACGGGCGCGACATTCCTGGCCCCCATGGGCGCCTGGAACATCGTCAGATTCGACAGGATCCTGGACGGCGTGATCCCCGTCCGTACCGCTCCCTGAGCCACCAGCAGGACCCCGGCCGTCACGAGCACCGCAAACCAGTACGCGGGAAAGAGTCGCACCACCCGCGACACCGCGAACTCCCGGACCGTACGCCCCCAGCACGACATGCAAATGACGAACCCACTGATCAGAAAGAACAGCTGCACCCCCAGCCACCCGTAAGAAGCGACCGGATGCGCCCTTGGAAAGACCACCGAGGTGGACCCACCCCAAACGGGCAGGGGCCAGTTGTCGAACCCCACGAAATGAAACGCGACCACCATGAGCGCGGCCACCAGCCGCAGCCCGTCCAAGGCGTACAACCGCCGGAACTTCGGAGCCCCACCGCCCCCCGACCCGCCCCCTGACGAAGGCGCGGCGGAAGGCCGGGGAAGAGCTGCGACGGGTGCAGTCATGAGGGCTCCGAAAGACGGATCGCAGCAGCGACCCTGTCGAACTACGAGCAGCCACCCGCGCCACCGGACGGCCTGGCCGACCGTACGCAAAAGGCCACCCAGCGCGAAAAGTCTCGCACTGGATGGCCTCCCACCCCGGTTACCGCGACCGCCGGGGTGGCGGGACCGCATCGGGAGCCGGCGATCAGCAGCCGGTGATCAAGAACCGGCGATCAAGAACCGGCTGCGGAGAACCGCTCCGTCCCGATGACCTGGAGCAGAGCGAGATGCCCGGCCGCCTCGCCGCCGGGGGGCGGGGTGTAGAGGACGAGACGGTGGTCGCCCTCGGGAGCGAGCAGCACCTGGCAGTCAAGGTCGACCGGGCCGATCGCCTCGTGCAGCACCCGCATCCGGGTGTGCCTGCGCACGGCGACCTCGTGGAGTTCCCACAGCCCGCGGAACTCCTCACTCGCTTCGCGCAGCCGCTGGAGGAGACGGGCGGAGGCCGCGTCGTTGCCGCGCCGGGTCACCGCGGCCCGCAGGTCGGCGACGTGCAGTCGGCTGTAGTAGTCGTGCTCCTCGGGCGGGAAGGCAGCCCGCACCGAGGGCTGGGTGAACCAGCGCCAGGTGACGTTGCGGCCGTGCTCGGAGACCGAGCACACCCCGCTGAACAGGGCCTCGGCGAGCGCGTTCTGGGCGAGGACGTCACCGAGGTCGTTCAGCACCTGCGCCGGAGTGCCGGTCAACTGGTCGAGCAGGTGCAGCAGCGAAGGGCTGACATGCCCCGGGCCGGTGTGCGCGGTCGGCGGCGGATGCCCCGCCAGCACATACAGATGATCGCGTTCGTCCGTGGTCAGCCGCAGGGCGCGGGCGAGCGAGGCCAGCATCTGCGCGGAGGGCTGCGGGCCGCGCGCCTGTTCCAGACGTATGTAGTAGTCGGCCGACATCCCGGCCAACTGGGCCACTTCCTCGCGGCGCAGTCCCGGGGTGCGGCGGCGCGGACCTGCGGTCAGCCCCACGTCCCCGGGGAGGACCTGGTCTCTGCGACGGCGCAGGAAGTCGGCGAGCTCACGACGGTTGATCATCACGGCGTTCATCCTGCCGCAGCGGCCCGGCCCGAACCAGGGACTGCCGATCCCAGGGTCAGGAGGTCTCTCCCGCACAGGGACGGACGGCTGCAAGGTGGTGGACATCGCAACAGCAGCTCCACCGGTTCCGCCGGTCCACCAAGGAGACCCACCATGACCACCACCACCGCCAGCCGCACCATCACCGTCGCCGACGCGCAGGTCCACTACGAACGCACCGGCAGCGGCCCCACCCTCGTCCTGGTCCACGGCACGGGCTCCTCGGGCGCCGGACTGACCTGGGGCCAGATCGCCCCGAGGTTCGCCGGAACCCGCACCGTCATCACCCCGGACCTGTCCGGCACCGACCGCACCACCGACGCAGGCGGGCCGCTGACCGTGGAGGGCCTGGCCGCCCAGGTGATCGCCGTCATCGAGGACGCCGGTACGGGCCCGGTGGACCTGGTCGGCTTCTCCATGGGCGCCCCGGTGACCGCGGCCGTCGCCGCGCTGCGCCCCGATCTCGTACGCCGTCTCGTCCTGGTCTCGGGCTGGGCGTACACCGACGGCGACGAGTACCTGCGCAACCTGTTCACGCTCTGGCAGCAGCTCGGAGACAGCGACCCCGCCGCCTTCGGCCGCAGCGTCACCATGACCGGATTCAGCCGAGGCTTCCTCAACGCCATCGGCCGCGACCAGGTGGAACAGCTCATCCCTAACATGCCGCCGACCCCGGGGACCCTGCGCCACGTGGACCTGGACACCCGGATCGACATCCGTGCCCTGCTGCCGCGCATCCAGGCCCGCACGCTGGTGCTCGGCGGCGCGCAGGACGCCACGGTCCCCGTGGAACACAGCCGCGCCCTGCACGCGGCGATCCAGGACAGCACGTACGCCGAACTCGACGCAGGTCACGTGATGTTCTTCGAGAAGGCCGACGAATTCACCAAGGTGGTGGCCGACTTCATCGAGACGCCGTGACGCATCCGTTCGGCAGGGACTCCCGGGGGAGCAGATCTCCGTGATCCGCTCCCCGCCCTACAGGTGCATCATCGACATGAGGTCGGCGCTCCGGACACCGGTCGACACCTCAGGGAGCGCTTGCCCCGGCTTCACCCAGCCCGCCGCGACAGCAGCAGCCACGGCCGCGGCCTCGTCCGCATCCGCCTCGGCATTCAGCACCTCGTCCGCACCGCCTGCCGCCGCCGTCGCAGCCGCCCCCGCAGACTGCGATGCCTTGATCGCGGCACGGCAGGCATCGGCGGAACCCTGGCTGTCACCGTCGCAGAGCTGGCCCGCCTGGGCCGCCTGGGCAGCGGAAGCCGCCGCGTTCCTCGCGCAACGGGAGTCCGCGGCAGGGTCGGGAGCGGACTCGGCGAGTACGGCGAGAGCCTGTGCGGACACCCGCGCCGCGTTGCTCGCCTTCCAGAGGATCTGCTCGCTCGTCATCCCGACGTCACGCGCTTGGCTCGGTGCGTGCTGCTCGACGTAGTGGAACAAGGCCGTCGCCCTGGCAGCAGCGCTGGCCGCACGCGCGGAGTGCTGCTCCCGCAGTACCGCCTCCGGGCCGACCTCGCCGACCTCGCCAGCCTCTTGGACGCGATCGTCGTCATGCTCACTCATGCTCATGGCCATCTCCTTGCCTTACAGGGTGATGGTGCGCCCGTTGGATAGGGGCGTTGGATATGGGCGTCGGGCAGGGTGACACGTCAGCCTCGAACAGGCCAGAGCAAGCGCTCAGGAAGTGCTGTTCTCGTTGCGCCGAGCGGGAGGAAGCAACAGGTCCCGCTGCGGATGCCTCTCGCCCTTGACGCTGCCCTGCACCCCGAGGTCGACCCTGGCCGCCTCGTGGAACTCGTTGATCTCCTTGAAGACCGCACGATTCAGGTCGCGCCAGTCGTCCAGGCTGCCCTCGGTCTTGCCCTGCGCCAGCCAGTCGACCTTCAGCGCCGCCGCCGTCAACTGATGGGCCGCCTCGACGACGTCGTCCCCCGCGAGGAGCATGACGCGCTCGAAGGTGCGCCCTCGCTGACGTATCGCTTCGATCAACTCAAGGCTGAGCTCGGCATGGGGCTTCGGGCTGGACCGTATGCGGGTGGTGTCTTCGTACAGCTCGACGGACAAGTAGATGCAGGCCCGGACGGAGTCGACGTACGCCTCGTAGGCGTTCAGCTTCGAGCTGTCCCAACGGGTCAGCGACGCGTGCTTGTTGCGCGTGCGCTCCATCATGTACGTCGTCACGTGCGTGGTGAGCGCGCCGAGTAGCACTGCGGCAATCGTGATGAGCTGCTCGCCGGATTCCAACCCGTCCCCCAGGTGTCGCCCACTCCAAAAAATGACGGGGTGATCGTACGGGGGAGGGCCGGGGCGATGTGGGTGAACGCCGTAACAGGGGGCGGACGTTACGGCGAAGACGTACCCGACCGAGTTCGGCGACTGGCGTGACGGTGGCTGGCTAGAGGAACAGCCCGAAGGCGTTGTCGAGTGACCAGTTCTGCCAGCACATGGCGAACAGGCCCACCGCCGAGATCAGCGCCATCATCAGGTTCTGCCCCTGCTCGCCCCAGTCGTGGATCATCAGCACGAGATAGATCAGGTTGAGGACCAGGCCGCAGACGAGCGCGATCGGCGTGAGGAAGCCGGCGATCAGGCCGAGGCCGAGGGCGAGTTCCGCGTACGCGACGAGGTGGGCCATCAGGCGCGGGCGCGGCTTCACGATGCGGTCGAAGCCGTGGCGGACGAACGGCCAGCGGTGGTCGGCCGCGATGCCCTCCGCCCAGGCGATGCCTCCACCGGCGAACCAGGACTTCTTGTCCTTGTGCCGCCAGCTCTCCAGCCACCACAGGCCGAGCCCGATACGAAGGACCGCCATCCACTCGGCTCCGCTGAGCCAGATCGTCTCCACCTCGTGCCCCTCACTCGCGCTGAATCTGATGGTGCGTCAGTTCAGCGGTTGTCGCCGCAATGCGCAAGGGGTCAACTTCCCTGCTCTCCTTGTCGCGTGAGGAAGGACCACCTAACCTCAACCTGATGGGTCGTCAGATTCGAGCCGGGCGGACCGGCGAGCAACTGGGGGTACAGCGTGGTTGGAAACGAGAGCGGCACGAGGGAGATCCCCAAGGTCATCAGCGTGGACGACCACGTGATCGAACCCGCGCACCTCTTCGACACCTGGCTGCCGAAGAAGTACCGGGACCGGGGCCCGAAGCCGTTCACCGCTGGCATCGGTGAGCTGGAGTACGTCGGCGGGAAGTACCGGTTCAACACCGACCCGAACGGCCAGACCACCGACTGGTGGGAGTACGAGGGCCTGTTCTTCCCGTACAAGCGCATCATCGCGGCCGTCGGGTTCTCCCGCGACGAGATGACGCTCGACGGGATCACGCGGGAGCAGATGCGGCGCGGCTGCTGGGACCCGAAGGCCCGCCTGGCGGACATGGACCTCAACCACGTCGAGGCATCGCTCTGCTTCCCCACGTTCCCGCGCTTCTGTGGACAGACCTTCGCCGAGGCCAAGGACAAGGAGGTCGGGCTCGCCTGCGTACGGGCGTACAACGACTGGATGGTCGAGGAGTGGTGCGGCGACAGCGGCGGGCGGCTGATCCCGCTGTGCCTGATCCCGCTCTGGGACATCGACCTGGCCGTCGCCGAGATCAAGCGCAACGCCGCCCGAGGGGTCCGTGCGGTGACCTTCAGCGAGATCCCGACGTACCTCGGGCTGCCGTCGATCCACTCCGGCTACTGGGACCCGTTCTTCGCCGCGTGCGAGGAGACCGGGACGGTCGTGAACATGCACATCGGCTCGTCGTCACAGATGCCCGCGGCCTCCCCGGACGCCCCGCCCGCAGTCCAGGCATCGCTCTCCTTCAACAACGCGATGGCGTCGATGATGGACTTCCTCTTCTCCGGCGTCCTGGTGAAGTTCCCCCGCCTCAAACTCGCCTACAGCGAGGGGCAGATGGGCTGGATTCCGTACGCCCTGGAGCGCGCGGACGACGTCTGGGAGGAGCACCGCGCCTGGGGCGGGGTGAAGGACCTGATCCCGGAGCCCCCGTCGACGTACTACTACCGGCAGATCTTCTGCTGCTTCTTCCGCGACAAGCACGGGATCGACGCGATCGAGAAGGTCGGCGTGAACAACGCGACCTTCGAGACCGATTACCCGCATGTGGACTCGACGTGGCCGCACACGAAGGCGGTGGCCGAGGACCATGTCGGGCATCTGCCGGAGGACGTCGCGTACAAGCTGCTGCGCGGCAACGCCATCCGCATGCTGGATCTGCCGTTCGACCGGGATCGGGTGGCACCGGCCGGGGCCTGACGGGGCCTTGACGCTCATGGACGGTGGATCGGGTACGGATGAGGGCGCGGAACCGGGGTTCTGCACCCTCATCTTTCGTCCGGCGTGAGTTCCGAGGAACCCGTGATCCTGGGGAGCCCCCCGGGGACGTGACCGAGGTGCTGTCCCGTCGGAACAATCATCGACTCCGGCTCACTGGGCCAGAACTTCCGCGTCGATTCGCGAGAACACCAACTCGGTCTCGCCCGCGATCGACTCACGCCAGCGCGTTGGTGGCGTCGGGCGGCTCATGGCGGGCGGGTAGCTCCCGGGTCTGTAGTCGCTGGGCAGACGGTATGTATGGAAGCCGTGCCCGTGCATCGTTTCCAGCAGCTCCTCCACGGAGTCGCCCAGCTTGGCCATCCGCTCCGGGGTGACCTCGACGGCGATCTCGACGTCCTCGCGGAGTTGGCCCAGTGCCGGGGCCAGGCCGCGGATGACGCTGCCCTCGGCTCCCTCTACGTCGATCTTGATGACGCGGGCTCGGGCGAGCTCGTCCGGCTCCAGGAGGGCGGGGAGCGGGTGCGCCTCCATGGCGAAGGTCGACTCGGCGGGGCCGTCGTACGGGACGATGCTGTTGGCGCCCATGTTGTTCGAGCTGGCGAGCACGAAGGTCAGGGTCTTGGTGCTGTCGGAGACGGCGCCGTTGACGGCGCGGACGTTCTCGCAGCCGTTGAGCTCGATGTGCTGCAACACCCTGCGGTGGAAGACCGGGGACGCCTCGATCGCGACCACGCGGCCGGTGCTGCCGACGAGGCGTGAGCCGAGGACGGTGAAGTAACCGACGTTGGCGCCGACGTCCACCAGGACGTCACCGGGGCCGAGGCGGCTTTGCAACCAGCTCGTCATGTGGGGCTCCCACACTCCGAAGAGGTGGATGTAGCGCTGGATGAGGTCGCGGGTGTCGACGGCGAAGCGGGCGTCGAAGCGAGCCTCTACGACGCGCTGGCGGGGACGGGCCCGGAGGTGGGCGTTGAGGTACCCGGCGGCCAGCGGTCCTTTGAACCACGATCCGGGTGCGTTGCGTACGTATCCACGGCCCAGGGTGACCATCAGTTCCGAGACCGGCGGAGGAACGGCAGAAGGCATGATCGTGACCGTACGGGCCCGTCCTGGCAGCGGCAAGGAGCCCCCTTGCAGCCGTCTACGAGGTCCCGGTCAGCCGAAGCTGAAGCCGAGCGCCCCGGTCACTCGGAGCTGATCGGGTACCGCCACTGGAAGGAGTCCAGCGCGCGGGCGCGGGCCTCCACCACGGCCATACGGGCGTCCCGCTCGGCGGGGTCGACGTGCGCGGCCTGACCCGTCGCCTGCCCCTCCCACTTGCGGTAGTGCAGCCCCACCTCGGCCGAGAACCAGCCGCGCGCAACGGAGTTGAGCGCCAGCAGCAGGCCCGTGTCCTCCGAGGCCGGAAGCGCCATCCAGCCACCCAGCGCGAGCAGTAGGTCACGGCGTACGAAGAGCGTCGCCGGGTGCACCGAGGCGCGGAAGTTGTTGGCCTTCCAGAAGTCGAGGACCTCGCCCCGCTCGATCGGGCCGGGTTCCGGGTCGCCGGGAAAGCCCGCGGTCGAGCCGTCCGGGAGCAGGTCGAGCACCCGTGAGGTCGCCCAGCCGATGCTCGGGTCCGCTTCGAGCGCCGCGAGGTCCCGGGCCAGGGCGCCGGGCGACAGCTTGTCGTCGGCGTCCAGGATCTTGACGTAGTCGCCGTCCGCGTGGGCGAGCGCGATGGTGCGCGCGACTCCGGGACCGCCCCGCCGCCCCTGCCGGAAGCTCACCCGCTCGTCCTGGGGAACGTGCGGTGCGACCTCGTCGCCCTGGCCGTCCTCCTGGATGAGCCAGTGCCACTCCCACCCCTCGGGCAGCTCCTGGTCACAGAGCGACGTGAACGCGTCCGGGAGGAAGTGCGCCGATGGCGCGTGAACGGCCGTGACGATGATGATGCGCCGGGTCACGGCTCACCACCTTTCCAGGGAAGTCGTGAACGGCATTTCCGTGCGGTCGCCGGGGAGCGTGATGTCGGCCGTCTCCCGGCCGTGCTGCTTCTCGACAAGCCCTTCGTCGCGCAGGAGCCGGAGCGCTTCACGGATCGTCGGGACGCTTCGCCGGTACGTCTCGGCGAGCTGCGTCTCCGCGGGCAGGCGGTCGCCGGGCTTGAGCCGGCCTGCGCGGATGGCCTCGCGGACGTCGTCCGCGATCCGCTCGTACGCCACTGCCATCTGGGCTTTCACCATCCGTCGTCCGACTCCCATCACCCTACGACTCCTCAAGAGGTCTTGATGAGTGACGTGGGTTTCGCCATGGTCGGGACTCGCGGAACTCCGGCATGAAAGCGCCCGGCCGTTGACGACGGGGGATGCATCAACGACCGGGCTGTAACGAACCGTAACAAGCCTGCCTGCGCGGGGATAGTCAACTCGTGGTTGACGACGGGGGGTTGTGACCGGGATCACGCGGCCTGGTCCGCAGGTGAGGAGGGGGGAGCGCTATTCGTCGCACGGGGGAGCGTAGGAAATGCGGGGCAGGTAATCCAGCCACTTCTCCCGCGTGAGGACACTCCGCGTGGTCGTGCAGATGCGGTGGATCGCCTCGGCGGTGTCCAACTTCCAGAGCCGGACCGTGTCGGTGCCGCTCGACACTCCGAGCATGCGGCCTTGGGGACTGAACGACAGGAAACTGCCGGTCTTGGCGTTGGGACTCATCGACTGGCCGATGGGGGAGGCGCTGGACGGGTGAGTGACGTCCCAGAGGCGGACCGCGTTGTCATTGCCTCCGCTCGCCAGCGTGCGACCGTCCCGGCTGAAGGTCAGGGACACGATGGCGTCGGTGTGGCCCGTGAGGGAGGATTCCGGCCGCTCGGCCCCGGAGGGTTCGGTGACGTCCCAGAGCTGGACCGTGCCGTCGTCACTGCCGCTGGCCAGGGTGCGGCTGTCAGGACTGTAGGCGAGCGTGTTGACGGGGCCCAGGTGCCCCGCCAGGGGCTTGCCCAACGGGGACGCCCGACGGGGGTCGGTCATGTCCCAGAGCCGGATGGTGCCGTCGGCGTTGCCACTGGCGAGCGCCCGGCCGTCCGCGCTGAAGACGAGGGAGTTGACGTACCCCTTGTGCCCGGTGAGCGGCGGCGACAGCGGAACGAGGCGAGCGGGGTCGCTGACGTTCCACAACTGGATGGTGCGGTCGGTGAGGGCGGTCGCCAGGGTGTTGCCGTCCGGGCTGAAGGCCAGGGCACGGGGGCCCGCGAAGCGTGTCCGCAGTGCGACGGGCGGCCCGTGGGGGACGGGCCTGGCCGGATCGGCCACGTTCCACAGCTGTACCGCACGGCGTCCCGTCAGCACGGCGAGCGTGCGGCCGTCGGGGGAGTACACCAGGGAACGCACGTCTCCCTCCCCGGGTTTGAAGGGCGGGCTCAGTGACACGGGCCGGTCGGGGCGCTCCACGTTCCACAGCCGTACCTGCTCGTCGCGCGCGGCGGTGGCGAGCACCTTCCCGTCGGGGCGGAACGCGCCGAGTCGGCCGATCATGTCCGCCGTCGGTATCGACCACAGGCGGACCTTGTTGTCGCCGCTTCCGGTGGCGAGAGTCCGTCCGTCGGGGCTGAAGCCGAGGGCGTACATCTCCCCGCTGCTCCCGGCGAGGGGCATGCCGACCTGAGAAGGATGTTCTGGATCACTGACGTTCCACAGACTCGCCGTACTGTCCTCGCTGGCGGCTGCGAGCATGTTCCCGTCGGGGTTGAAGGCCACCGACCAGATGGGACCGGTGTGGTGGGTCAGTGGCGTACCGAGCGGTTCCGCGTGACGGGGGTCGGCCACGTTCCAGAGCCGGATGGTGTCGTCCGAGCCTCCGCTGGCGAGGGTGCGGCCGTCGGGGGCGAAGGCCACGGAGTGCACCGTGCTGGTGTGGCCCGTCAACGCCTGGTCCAGTGGCTTCGGGCGACGCGGGTCGGCCGTGTCCCACAGTCTGATCGTGCCGTCGTCTCCACCGGCGGCGAGCGTCTGCCCGTCACGGCTGAAGGCCACGGAGCGTACGGCTGCGGTGTGTCCGGGAAACGCACCGAGAGCCTCCGGCCGGCCCGGGTCCTCCACGTTCCACAGACGAACGTTGTGGTCGTCGTTGGCCGTGGCCAGAGTGCGGCCGTCCGGGCTGAAAGCCACCAGGTAGATCGAGCCGCCGTCGCTGATCAGGGGGTCGCCCAGGAGGCGCGGGCGGTGGGGGGCGCGAACGTTCCACAGCCTGATCGTGCCGTCGTCCGACGCGCTGGCGAGGGTGTTCCCGTCCGGGCTGAAGACCGCAGTGCTCACCCAGCTCCTGTGACCGGCCAGGGGTTCGCCCAGACGTGTGGGACGCGACGGGTCCGAAACGTCCCACAGCCGGACGGTGCGGTCGTAGCTCGCGGTGGCCAGGAGCCGTCCGTTCGGGCTGAACGAGGTGAGGTAGACGGCACCGGTGTGGCCGAGGAGCGGTGTGGCCAGCGGTGCGTTCACGATGGAGATCAACCGGTTCTTCGCCGCTTCGTCGTCCGGCCGCAAGCGGTGCGCCACCAGGCCGAGCTGGGCCGACAGCGACGGATCCGTGTACTGGGCGCGGTCGGCCTCGGCGACCACCTGCTCGAACACCGCGTCGTTCCGCTGGTTCCACGCGACCACCGCCGCGGACGCGGCCACGATCGCGAGGGCCACCAGCGCCACCACCGCACCGCGGGCGATCAGGGCCGTACGCCTGCGCAGCCTGGTCGAAGCGGCCAGGAAGTCCACCGCGCCCCGGGTCAGGAAGGTGTCACCGGTGGACCGCGCCCAGGCTCTGGCCTGCTCCAGCCGGGAGCCCCGGTAGAGCAGGGCCGTGTCGCGGGCGGACTCCTCCCACGCCCTGCCGTCCTCCTCCAGACGCTGGCGCAGCAGGTGGTCGTCCCTGTCCTCGTCGATCCAGTCGCGCAGGCGCGGCCAGGCGTGGAGCAGCGCTTCGTGCGTGATCTCCACGGTCTCCGCGTCGAGCGTCACCAGGCGGGCGTGCACCAGCGCTTCGAGCGACTCCTCCGTCTTGCCGGGGTCCGTCGACTCCTCCGCGAGCTGGCGCCGAGTGCCCCGCCTGCGGGTGGCCTGGGTGTCCTCGCCCAGCCGGACCAGCCTGAGCAGGAGCAGCCGTGCGGCCGTGCGCGCCGCCGGGTCGAGGCCGGACCAGGCGTGCTCGGCGGTCGCCGCGACCGCTCCCTGGATGCCTCCGGCCGCGCGGTAGCCGGACAGGGTCAGCCGTCCCCCCTTCCGCCGTTGCCAGGTGGCCAGCAGGGCGTGGGAGAGGAGCGGCAGCACTCCCGCGTCGTGCGCCCCGTGGGGACCGTCCGTGCTCACCTCCCGGACGATCAGCTCCGTGAGGCCCGGTTCGAGCTCCAGCCCGACGGCCTTGGCCGGACCGGTCATCGCGTCGCGCAACTCGGAGTGGGTCAGCGGCCCGAGCACCATGTGCCGGTGTTGCAGCGCGTCGGCCAGTTCGCGGTGCCGGAGGCACTGCTCGTAGAAGTCCGCCCGTAGACCGAGGACGACGAGGGCGGGGGCGGGGTCGCCGGATGCGGTGGGCGAGCACGCGGCGTGCAGGAGCTGGATGAAGGTGCGCCTGTCCGCCTCGTCGGAGCAGAGGGTGAACGCTTCCTCGAACTGGTCCACGATGATGACCGGACGGGTGGTGGACGTCCCGTGCTGTCGCGCCCACGCGGTGACGGACTCCCGCACCGCGTGCGCGAATCGCGGAGTACCGGGTTCCTCGGCGGCGGCGACGGTGTCCGCGAGCTCCGGTATGTGGCGGCTCAGCTCCGCGAGGGGGTCGGCTCCCGGTACGAGTTGCAGTACGAGACCTGGCCGGGCGCTCTCGCCTCCCAGGGCGCCGCTCCGCAGGGTGGGCACCAGACCGGCGTTCAGAAGCGAGGACTTCCCCGCGCCCGAGGCACCCACGAGCATGACCAGGCCGCCCGTCCGCTCAGCGGTGCGGAGTTGGGCAACGAGGTCGTCCGTGCTCCGCTCGCGGCCGAAGAACCACGGGGAGTCCTGCCGGCGATACGAAGCCAGTCCTCGGTAGGGGCACACACCGGGGTCGGCCGGGGCTTCGGACCGGGGCCGTTCCTCGTCCTCCGCGGCTGACGCGGCGGCGCGGCCGGTGACCGGGTCGGCCACCGCGCGGCTCCAGAGAAGCTGCCACTGGGCCATTTCGTACAGTCCCGCGGACACCGGCACGGGACGCTGGCGCCGCGCTTCGGGGATCAGGACGTTCAGTACCGCTGCGAGGGCGGCGAACTGGGCAGGCACGTTCTTGGCCCGCCGCCAGTCGCTGATCCGCTGGGCGGACACCCGCACGGACCGGCCTCGTTCGTCGACCCGCTGAAGTCGGACGACCGCCTCGGCCACGCGCTGGAGGGGCGGATTACCGGCTTCCTTGTACAGCAGCGCGAGACGTTCGGCGAAGGCTGTGCGTGCCCCTGAGTCGGGACTCAATGCCTCCACCCCTTACGTGCGTCGCGCCCGGATATCCGGACCGGAAAACTCACTCTATGTCTCTGACCTGCGGTTATGTCGTCCGGACGGTGATGTGGCCTCCTCGGTGGAAGCTGCAACTGGCAGGATCGCCATCCGGTAGTGACCCATCCGCGCAGCGTCAGGGTAGGTCACCAGTGTGACGCCGGGAGGCACGCCCCCGTGAGGTTGCCCCTTCTCGGCCGGTCTCCGTCGGAGCTCCGAAGAGGTATCGACGGGTGCTACCTCGATCCGCACCGTCCCCCCATGCGGCGCGGATCGACACCGTCGTGTTGTTCGGTTCCGGTCCCCACAGGGGAGGGACCGGGACCGAACAACGCGACGCGCGTGTGGGGCCCGGCCGCGCCTGCCCGGCGTGAGTGCGGCGGGCCTTCAGTTGCTCCCTCTCGCTCCCCAACGCCCCCGCAACGCACGTCAGGCCCGGTACTGATTTCTCAGTACCGGGCCTGACCTGGTATTTCAGCTGTCGGGGTGGCGGGATTTGAACCCACGACCTCTTCGTCCCGAACGAAGCGCGCTGCCAAGCTGCGCTACACCCCGATGTCCACCGCGTTGCCGTGGCGACATCGATTACTTTAGCCCACCCGCGCGCTCAGGCGAAATCCGGTTTCCGTGGCGTCGCAGGTCGGGGCGCACTCGGTCCAGGGCGACCAGGCCGATGGCCAGAGCGTAGAAGGCCAGGCCGAGGACCAGGGCGTTCATGGCGATGCCCGCGTAGCCGTGGGCGGTGACGTCCAGGAAGGGGTACGGGTAGCGGGCCGCGGCGTCGGGAGACAGGAGCGCGCCGCGGATCAGGGCGAAGGCGAAGTAGGCGGCCGGGTAGAGCAGCCACTGGGCGGCGTACCGGAAGAGGAGGCCGCCGGGGGCGGTCAGCAGGAACCAGTCCAGGGCCGCACCGATCGGTGTGACGGTGTGCAGGAGCTGGTTGGAGAGGGCGCGCCAGCCGCTGAGGGCGTCTCCGGTCATGGAGAAGCCGCTGGAGTCGTTGGCCAGGATCAGGTGGTAGACGAGGCCGGTGATGGCGATGAAGAGGAACGTTCCGCCGGTGATGCGGGGGGAGAGGGGCGGGCGGCCGGTCCAGGCGCGGTGCGCGGACCAGCCGAGGGCCAGCGCGAGCAGGGCGTTCGACTGGATCGTGAAGTAGATCGGGACCTGGAGCGGGTCGCCGACGGTCATGTCGATCACGATGCCGGTGACGGCGGCCGCGCAGAGCAGGGCGCGGAAGACGGCTGCGTACGGGCGGCGGCGGGGCGGCACGACGGCTGCTGCGGGCACGCCCGGGGGGAGCGGGGCGATCATGACTCTACGGTAGGGGAGTTCGTCCCGGTTTGGGATGGCGGGGTGGAGTGGAGGGGGCGGGCGGGGACTGGTACGGGGCGGGGGCTCCTCCCCGTACGGAGCCCCGGCCCGTGTACGTACGGATCCCCGGCCCGCCGTCCGTACGGATCCCCGGCCCGCCGTCCGTACGGAACTCCGACCCGTACGGCTCTTCAGACCTTCGGGGTCAGCGTCAGCAGGGTCGCCTCGGGCGGGCACGCGAAGCGGACCGGCGTGTAGCGGTTGGCGCCGCAGCCCGCCGAGACGTGGAGGTAGGAGCGGTGGCCGCCGGCGGTGTGGGTGGAGAGGCCCTTCACCCGGTCGGTGTCCAGGTCGCAGTTGGTGACCAGGGCCCCGTAGAAGGGGATGCAGACCTGGCCGCCGTGGGTGTGGCCGGCGAGGATCAGGGGGTAGGCGTCGGCGGTGAAGGCGTCCAGGGCGCGCAGGTACGGGGCGTGGACGACGGCGATCGAGAAGTCGGCGGTGGCGGAGGGGCCGCCCGCGACCTCCGCGTAGCGGTCACGCTTGATGTGCGGGTCGTCGACGCCCGTGAAGGCAAGGTCGAAGCCGTCGGCGGTGGGGAGCTTGAGATTGCCCCGGGTGTTGGTGAGGTTGAGCCAGCCGGCGGCGTCGAAGCCGTCGCGCAGCTCTTCCCAGGGGTTGTGCACGGCGCCCACCACGGGCGGGTTCCCGTTCAGGCCGTGCTTGCCCTGGACCTTTTCGAGCAGGTAGCGGGCGGGGTTGCGCGGCTTCGGGCCGTAGTAGTCGTTGGAGCCGAAGACGTACACGCCGGGGAATTCCATCAGCGGGCCGAGCGCGTCCAGGACCTCCGGCACGCCCTCCGGGTCGGAGAGGTTGTCGCCCGTGTTGACGACGAAGTCGGGGCGCAGCCCGGCCAGGGACTGGAGCCAGCGCTGCTTCTTGCGCTGGCCGCTCACCATGTGGATGTCCGAGACCTGGAGCATGCGCAGGGGCTTGGCGCCCGGTGGCAGTACGGGGACGGTCACCCGCCGGAGCCGGAAGGAGCGGGCCTCGAAACCGGCCGAGTAGGCGAGTCCGGCCGCGCCGACGGCCGTGATTGCCAGGGGTACTCCGTAACGTGCGCGCATGCCTCCCATCGTTGCAGATGGGGAAGGGACCGGACGCCGAGGCGGAAATCGGCGGGCGGCAAAGGCGTACGACCTGCCACACTTGCGTCATGACCACGCTCAAGTCCCAGCTCAAGTCGCAGTTGAAGGAAGACCTCACCGCCGCCATCCGGGCCCGCGACGAGCTCCGCTCCTCCACGCTCCGGCTCACCCTCGCCGCCGTGCAGGTCGAGGAGGTGTCGGGCAAGCAGGCCCGCGAGCTCTCCGACGCCGAGGTCGAGAAGGTGATCGCGAAGGAGGCGAAGAAGCGCCGCGAGGCCGCGGACGCCTTCGCGAAGGGCGGTCGTACCGAGTCGGCGGAGCGGGAGAAGGCCGAGGGCGAGATCCTCGCGACGTACCTGCCGCAGCAGCTGAGCGACGACGAGCTGAACGCGATCGTCGCCGCGGCCGTCGCCGAGGCGAAGGCCGCGGGGGCCGAGGGCCCGCGTGCCATGGGCGCCGTCATGAAGATCGTCAACCCGAAGGTCGCGGGCCGCGCCGACGGCGGCCGGGTCGCCGCCTCGGTGAAGGGCCTGCTGGCGGGCTGACGCGACGCTTCGTCGACGTATGAGTGAGGGCGCCAACCCGGCCGGGGTGGCGCCCTCATTCGTCACGCGTATCGCTGTCGGTTCACCGGTTCACCGGTTCACCGGATCCCGGGGGCACGGGTTTACGGAAAGCCGCCGCCGTCGAAGATGTCGCCCGGCCAGCCGCCGTCACCGTCACCGTCGCCGGGGTCCCGGCCCGGAGGCTTGTTGTCGCCGTTGCCGGGACGGTTCTTGTCACGGTCCTTGTTCTTGTCGTTCTTGTCGCGGCCCTTGTCCTTGTCCTTCTGGGGGTCCTTCTGCGGTTCCGGGATGTCGATGGTGTTGAAGCGCGGCGACTCCTTGCCGTCGAGCGCTCCGGACATCGCGTCCTTCCAGATGGGACCGGGGACCTGGCCGCCGAACACCTTGGCCTCGTACTTGCCGCCGATGGTGATGTTCTCCATCTTGATCCGCTGGGTGGGGCTGCCCACCCAGACGGCGCCGGAGAGGTTCGGCGTGTAGCCGACGAACCAGGCGTTCTTGCGCTCGTCGGTGGTACCGGTCTTGCCCGCGTTGTCACGGCCGCTCTGGAGACCGGCCTGCTGACCCGTACCGGAGTCGACCACTCCGCGCAGCAGCGTGTTGACGGTGTCCGCGGTCTGCTCGGCCATGGCCGCCGTGCACGTGGTTTTCGGGACCGGCAGCGATTTCTGGCCGGGGCCTGTGATCGACTCGATGGCGATCGGCGTGCAGTACGTGCCCCGGTTGGCGAAGGCCGCGTACGCGCTGGCCATCCGCAGCGGCGAGATGCCGTTGGAGCCGAGGGTCAGCGACGAGGGCTCCTCGGGGATCTTCTTGCCGTGGCCCTGGATCAGGCCGAGCCGCTCACTCATCTTGGAGACCGGGCACATCCCGATGTCTTCGAGCATCTGAACGAAGTACGTGTTGACGGACATGTTCATCGCTTCGCGGAGCGGGTACGGGCCGACCTCCTTCTCGTTCTCGTTCTCCAGCTTCTGGTTGCCGAGGTTCACCCACGGCTTGCCGCTGCACGTGGCGATCCGGGCCGGATAGGGCATCTGGTACGGGGACGGGTAGGTCTGCGTCGGCGGCCTGCCCTCTTCCAGCGCGGCCGCGGTCAGGAACGGCTTGAAGGTCGAGCCGGTCGGGAAGCCGAAGTTCGAGCCGCCCATGTTCTTGTCGACCGAGTAGTTGATCTGGGTCTCGTTGTTCCCGAAGCCGTACGGCTTGGACTGGCCCATCGCGAGGACCTTGCCGCTGCCGGGCTCCACCAGGGTGACGGCCGTGGCGACCTTGTCGCTCTTGTAGACGTGGTCCTTGATGGATGCCTGCGTGGACTTCTGGGCCTTCGGGTCCAGGGTGGTGCGTACCGTCAGGCCGCCCTGGTTCCAGACCTTGGCCCGGTCCTCCTTGGTCTTGCCGAAGACCGGGTCATTGAGGAAGATCTCGCGGACGTAGTCGCAGAAGAAGCCCGCGCCGCTGACGGCGGTGATGCAGCCGTTCTTGGGCTTGCTGACGTTCAGCTTCAGCGGAGCGGCCTTGGCGCGCGCCGCCTCGGCGGGGGAGATCTCGCGGATGTCGGCCATGCGCTGGAGCACGATGTTGCGGCGCTTGGTGGCCTCGGCCGAGTCGTTGACCGGGTCGTAACGGGTCGGCGACTGGACGAGCCCGGCCAGCAGCGCGGCCTCCTCCAGCTTCAGGTCCTTGGCGTGCTTGCTGAAGTACCGCTGGGACGCGGCCTCGACGCCGTACGCCTGCTGCCCGAAGAAGGTGATGTTGAGGTAGTTCTCCAGGATGCGCTTCTTGCCGAGTTCCTTCTCGACCTGGATCGCGTACTTCAGCTCGCGGATCTTGCGCCCGAGGGTCTGCTGGGTGGCCTGCGCGACCTTGTCCGGGTCGTCGCCCGCCTCCTCGACGAAGACGTTCTTCACGTACTGCTGCGTCAGGGTCGAGGCGCCCTGTGCGGCACCGCCCGCCTGCACGTTGCGGTTGAGGGCACGCAGGATGCCCTTCATGTCGACCGCGCCGTGCTCGTAGTAGCGGTTGTCCTCGATCGCGACGATCGCCTTCTGCATGTACGGCGAGATGTCCTTGAGCTCGACCACCGTGCGGTCGCGCGAGAACACCGTAGCGATCTTGCCGCCCTGGCTGTCGAGGATCGTGGTGCGCTGGCTGAGCGGGGGGCGCTTGAGGTTCGCCGGGATGGTGTCGAATCCCTCGACCGTCCCCTTGGCCGCGAGACCGAGCGCGCCGGCCGCGGGCAGGGCGATGCCGGCCAGCACGGCTCCGGAGAGCACGCTGACACCGAGGAACTTGGCGGCCTGCTGGGTCCGCGTGAGACCCCCGCCCGAGCGCGTTTTTGCCATGAGGAGCAGCCTACGTTCTCAATCGCCGGACATACGTAAAGGCTCTGGCCTAAGCTGCTCTCAGCTGTCACACCAGTGCGGTTCCGTATCACGTCGGCGGGGCCGGACCGAGTAGTCCGCGAGGTCGGCCCCGAGACCCCCTCGACCCCGCTGAACTGTCCCGTTTCTCCGGGTAGATGACGTATGTCCCCAGGTCACTCCCCTGGGTGATCTGCCGCATACGCATAGTCCGTTCGGGCCATCCAAGATTGGGCCCGAAGGGGGTGTTGCGCTGTGCCCACCTTCCGTAACGTCCTCAACTGGCAGCGGTGAATATGCCGCTGCCGCCGTGGGGGAGCCTCGATTCGGGAGAGGACGGCGCCGGGATGGGCTGGGTAACCGACTGGAGTGCGCAGGCAGCCTGCCGCACTACCGATCCGGATGAACTGTTCGTACAAGGAGCGGCGCAGAACCGGGCGAAGGCGGTGTGCACCGGATGTCCGGTGCGTACCGAGTGCCTGGCGGACGCGCTGGACAATCGCGTCGAGTTCGGCGTGTGGGGTGGGATGACGGAGCGGGAACGCCGTGCGCTGCTGCGCAGGCGTCCGACGGTCACCTCGTGGCGCAGGCTCTTGGAGACCGCGCGCACGGAGTACGAGCGCAGTGCGGGAATCCTGCCCGCGGTGCTCGAAGAGGACGAGGTCTACGAGGAGGCGTACGCCGCGGTGGGCTAGGCCGGACGTGGTGGGCTAGGCCAATCGGGGTGACGTCCATCGGGGTGACACCGATGGTGGTGTCGCCGATCGTGGCGAAGTCGATGGTGGCGAAGTCGATGGTGGCTGCACCGAAGGTGGCGGCGCACAGGGCGACGGACCGGACGGGGATGTCCGGAACGGCCGCCGGTCGTTCACCGACGGCTCGGTTCGTCAACGGCCCCGTCGCCGACGGCACTGGCGCCGATGGGCCCGTCATCGATGGCCAGTACTCGTCCTGACCGTCGCGTCACTGGTGGCTCAGGCGCTCACCGATGGTCCGCAGGCCGGCCAGATCGTGCACGTCCCCGGGCAGGGCGGCGACTTCGGTCACTGCCACCTCGGGGTGGAGTGCGGTGAAGCGGTCGCGCGTTCGCTGTTCACGCGCGAGCACCTGCATGCGTTCGGCATGCAGACGCAGCAGGCCCGCAGTCAACTGCGCGACGCCGTCCTCGACTTCGGCCCCCGGGTCGTGGTCGTCTTCGGCACGGCTGTCTTGGGCGCGAGCGTCTTCGGCGTGGGCGTCTTCGTCGCCGGGGCCTTCGGCAGTGCGGGATGTCTCGGATGTCTCGGGAGAGGCGGCCGTGGAGCCACGAGGACCAGCATTCCCGTCCCTCTGATCCACAATGCCGTCCCGCCCAAGATTTTCCGCGGCGGCGAGCGCCCGCTCGGCGGACAGCTGGGGGGCTCCGCTGCCGTGCACCCGGTTGAGTACGAGACCGGCCAGCGGCATGTCCTCCGCCGCCAGCCGCTCCACGAAGTACGCCGCCTCGCGCAGCGCGTCCCGCTCCGGGGCGGCGACCACCAGGAACGCCGTCCCGGGTGCCTGGAGCAGCCGGTACGTGGCGTCCGCGCGCGTCCGGAACCCGCCGAACATCGTGTCCATCGCCGCCACGAACGTCTGCACGTCGCGCAGCAGTTGACCGCCCATCAGTTTGCTGAGCGTGCCCGTCATCATCGACATGCCGACGTTGAGGAACTTCATCCCGGCCCGGCCGCCCACCTTCGCGGGAGCCATCAGCACCCGGATGAACTTCCCGTCCAGGAACGACCCCAGCCGCTTCGGCGCGTCCAGGAAGTCCAGCGCGGACCGGCTCGGCGGCGTGTCCACGACGATCAGGTCCCACTCGTCCCGCGAGCGGAGCTGCCCGAGCTTCTCCATCGCCATGTACTCCTGCGTACCGGCGAACCCGGCCGACAGGGACTGGTAGAAGGGGTTGTCCAGGATGGCGCGGGCCCGGTCCGCGTCCGTGTGCGCCTCGACGATCTCGTCGAAGGTCCGCTTCATGTCGAGCATCATGGCGTGCAGTTCACCGCCGGCGCTCTCGTCGATGCCCTTCACCCGGCGCGGCACGTTGTCGAGCGAGTCGATGCCCATCGACTGGGCGAGCCTGCGCGCGGGGTCGATGGTCAGCACCACCGCCCGCCGCCCGCGCTCCGCCGCCCGCACCCCCAGCGCCGCCGCGGTGGTCGTCTTCCCGACGCCGCCCGACCCGCAGCACACGATGATGCGGGTCGCCGGATCGTCCAGCAGCGGATCGACGTCCAGCGCGGGCGCCGCGTCCAGCCCCGTACCCCGTGCCCGGTGCTCCTGTGCGCTCATGCCGCTCCCCCTGCCCGGTCCGTCCCGAGGTGGGTACGGAGTGCCGCCGCCAGCCGGTACAGCCCGGCCAGGTCCAACCCCTCGCCCAGCAGGGGGAGTTCGTACGTCCGAAGGCCGATCCCGGCCAGTGCCGCCCGCTGCTCCCGCTCCAGCTCCACCCGCTGCGCGTGCTCCGCCGCCTGTTCCAGGAGCGGGCCCACCAGCCGCTCGGCGTCCCCGCCGTGCCGCGCGCCGCCCAAGCCCGCCCGGGACAGCGCCTGTGCCACCGCCGCCCGCTGCTCGCCCGCCGCCGAACGCAGGGACTCCTCGTCCACCAGCTGCGGCCGGACCATGTTGACGAGCACCTTGCCCACGGGCAGCTCCGCGGCCCGCAGCTCGGCCACGCCGTCCGCGGTCTCCTGGACCGGCATCTCCTCAAGGAGCGTGACGAAGTGGACTGCCGTCTCAGGCGACTTGAGGACCCGCATCACGGCCTGCGCCTGGTTGTATATCGGCCCGAACTTCGCGAGTCCCGCGACCTCGTCGTTCACGTTGAGGAACTTGGTGATGCGGCCGGTGGGCGGCGCGTCCATCACCACGTAGTCGTAGACGTACGCGTTCTTCTTGTCCCGGCGCCGGACCGCCTCGCATGCCTTGCCGGTCAGCAGGACGTCCCGCAGTCCCGGCGCGATGGTCGTCGCGAAGTCGATCGCGCCGAGCTTCTTCAGGGCCTTCCCGGCGCTTCCCAGCTTGTAGAACATCTGGAGGTAGTCCAGAAGCGCGCGTTCGGCGTCGATCGCGAGGGCGTACACCTCCCCGCCGCCCGACGCGACAGCGATCTTGCGCTCCTCGTACGGAAGGGCTTCCGTCTCGAAGAGCTGCGCGATGCCCTGTCTACCCTCGACCTCCACCAGGAGGGTGCGTTTGCCCTCGGTGGCGAGGGCGAGCGCGAGTGCTGCGGCGACCGTGGTCTTGCCGGTACCGCCCTTGCCGCTGACGACCTGGAGCCTGCTCACGCCTTCGAGCCTAACCAGTCGTCCCGCAGCCCAATCAGGAGGCCGTCCTTCCCGTGCCTTCCTCCGTGTCTTCCTGTGCGCCTTCCCGTGCGTTCGCACCGACTTTCCACCGGCTAGAGTCGGCCGCATGAGTACAAAGTGGGAGTACGCGACTGTCCCCCTCCTCGTCCACGCGACGAAGCAGATCCTGGACACCTGGGGCGAGGACGGCTGGGAGCTCGTCCAGGTCGTGCCGGGTCCGAACAACCCCGAGCAGCTGGTGGCCTACCTCAAGCGGGAGAAGTCCGCATGAGCGCGGTCGAGGAGAAGATCGTCTCGCTCGGCCTGACCCTGCCCGAGGTCGTCCCGCCGATCGCCGCGTACCAGCCGGCCGTGCAGTCCGGCGTGTACGTGTTCACCGCGGGCCAGCTCCCGATGGTGGACGGCGCCCTGCCGGTCACCGGCAAGGTCGGCGCGGAGGTCACCGCCGAGGAGGCCAAGGACCTGGCGCGGATCTGCGCGCTGAACGCCCTGGCCGCGGTCAAGTCCGTCGCCGGTGACCTGGACCGCATCGCGCGCGTCGTGAAGGTCGTCGGTTTCGTGGCCTCGGCCACCGACTTCACCGGCCAGCCCGGTGTCATCAACGGCGCGAGCGAGCTGCTCGGCGAGGTCCTCGGCGACAAGGGCGTGCACGCCCGCAGTGCCGTCGGCGTGACCGTCCTGCCGTTGGACGCCCCGGTCGAGGTCGAGATCCAGGTGGAGCTCACCGAGGCGTGAGCCGCCCCGGGCGCCCGGTGCCGGTTCGTGTGAACTCCCGGTCACAGGTGGGTGCTGGCTACAACTGCCTCTCGAACATCGAGGCGGTTGGCCGTAGCATCCGGCCATGTCCCATGGTCAGTGGTACCCGCCCGAATGGCCCGACCGGATTCGCGCATTGGCGAACGGTGAGCTCACCGTCGCGGCCCCGAAGCGGGCCGCGACCGTGCTGCTCCTGAGCGACGGCACCGCCGCCGACCGGGACGGACTCTCCGTCCACATGCTGCGCAGACGCGCCTCCATGGCATTCGCCGGAGGCGCGTACGCGTATCCGGGCGGCGGCGTCGACCCCCGGGACGACGACTCGCAGGTGCGCTGGGCGGGCCCGGCCCTGCCGGAGTGGGCCGAGCGGCTGGGCCTGGCCGACGACCTGGGCGGGGCGCAGGCGGTGGTCTGCGCGGCGGTCCGGGAGACCTTCGAGGAGGCGGGCGTCCTCCTCGCAGGGCCCACCGAGGACACCGTGGTGGGCGACACCACCGGCGAGGACTGGGAGGCCGACCGGCAGGCCCTGGTGGCCCGGGAGCTGGGCTTCGCCGAGTTCCTCGACCGACGCGAACTCGTACTGCGCTCCGACCTGCTGGGTGCGTGGGCGCGCTGGATCACCCCGGAGTTCGAACCCAGGCGGTACGACACCTGGTTCTTCGTGGCCGCGCTGCCCGACGGGCAGCGGACCCGCAACGCCTCCACGGAGGCGGACCGCACCGTGTGGATCGCCCCGGCTCAGGCGGCCGCCGGTTACGACCGGGGGGAGTTGCTGATGATGCCGCCCACCATCTCCACGCTGCGGCAGCTCCAGCCGTACCGGACGGCGGCAGAGGTCCTGGCGGGCGCACCCGACCAGGACATGGCCCCCGTACTCGCCCAGGCCCGCCTCGCCGACGGCGAGCTGGTGCTGAGCTGGCCGGGCCACGATGAGTTCACCAAGCGCATCCCGGCCGGGGCCGGGCGGGCCGACGCCGAGGGAGGCACCCGGTGACGGACGCAGCGGCCCTGCCGGGGCAGCCGAGGGGCGGAGTCCTCTCCGGGCCCGCCACCGCACGCGCGGTCAACGTCCTGGCACCGAACCCCTCCGCGATGACGCTGGACGGCACGAACACGTGGATCGTGTCCGAGCCCGACTCCGACCTGGCCGTCGTCGTGGACCCGGGTCCCTTGGACGACGTACACCTGCAGGCGGTGATCGGCACGGCGGAGAAGGCGGGCAAGCGGGTGGCGCTGACCCTGCTGACGCACGGGCACCCGGACCACGCGGAGGGCGCCGCGCGGTTCGCGGAGCTGACCCGGACCTCCGTACGGGCGCTGGACCCCGCGCTGCGGCTCGGGGACGAGGGGCTGGGCGCCGGTGATGTGATCACCACCGGCGGAGTCGAGCTGCGGGTGGTGCCCACGCCGGGGCACACCGCCGACTCTCTCTGCTTCCATCTGCCCGCCGATCAGGCCGTGTTGACGGGGGACACGGTCCTGGGGCGCGGCACGACGATGGTGGCGCACCCGGACGGGCGGCTCGGGGACTACCTCGACTCGCTGCGGCGGCTGCGGTCGCTGACGGTGGACGACGGGGTGCGGCTCGTCCTGCCGGGGCACGGGCCCGTGCTCGACGACGCCCAGGGCGCGATCGAGTTCTACCTGGCGCACCGGGCGAGTCGGCTGGCGCAGGTGGAGACGGCCGTGGAGAACGGGCACGTGAGTGCGTCCGACGTGGTGGCGCATGTCTACGCGGACGTGGACCGGTCCCTGTGGCCCGCGGCCGAGCTCTCGGTGCGGGCGCAGCTGGCGTATCTGCGCGAGCACGGGCTCATCTGACCGGAACTACCGCTTCTTCCCTGTGCAGTTCACAAGCTGCGAAGGCTCGACGACCTCGGTCTGTACAGGCTGAACGGCCGGGACGACCACAGGGTTCCCGGTCGGTCCCGCGACTTTTCGCGTGCCGTCGCCACGCTCAGCGCCGGCCCGTATCCCTCGCTCCGGGCGGGCCCGCCTGGCGGGGCGCGGTCAATTCCGCCGCGCCAGTCATGTCCATGCCTTACGCTCCGCCTACATCGGGCCGACCGAGGCATGATGACCGCTGTTCCTGGGGGGAACCACTGTGTTTGTGCTGTCCATCCTGCTCGTACTCGCCGCCGTGGTGCTCTACCTCGTGGGCCGTTCGCAGGACACTCGCGGGCTGAAACTCGGTGCGGTCGGCGCACTGCTGGCCGGACTGATCGCGGGAGCTTCCAGCTGTCTGTACGTGATGAGCGCCTACGAGGTCGGAGTGCCGGTCACCTTCGGCAAGGTCGGCGGGCCGATGCTGTCCGGGATGCACCTGCGCTCGCCCTTCACGACCGTCACGTCCTTCTCCACCCGCCCCGTCGACCTCAACCTGTCCGACAAGGACGTCGTGGAGGTCCGTTCCTCGCAGGGCGGCGTCATGGAGGTCGAGCTGACCGTGAAGTGGGCGGTGACCCCGGACAAGGTCGTGGAGCTCTACCGCCTCGCGGGCAGTGAGGAGTCCGTACAGACGCGTCTGGTGCAGCCGGACAGCCGGGAGATCATCCGCAACGTGTTCGCCCGGCACACGAGCGAACAGGGCTATTCCTCGGCCCGCGAGAAGATCAACGCCGAGATCGGCGGTCTCATCAAGGAGCGGCTCGCCCCGCGCGGGATCGCCGTCGCCGCCGTCAACCTGCGCAACGTGAAGCCCTCGGCGCAGCTCCAGGGGCAGATCGACCGCAAGATCCAGCAGCAGCAGTCCACCGAGCGGGCCGAGGAGGCGACCAAGACGGCCACCGCCGAGGCCAAGCGCCGCAAGATCGAGGCCGAGGGCATCGCCCAGGCCAACCGCATCCTGAACGACTCGCTCAGCGACAAGGTGCTCGCGAACCAGTGCATCGAGGCGTACAAGGAGGCGGCGCAGAAGCACCCGGTGTACGCGGTCCCGTGCGGTTCCGGCAGCAAGACGCCGGTGATCGTGGGCAAGGACTGAGGTACGACCGGGGCACGCCTGAGGTACCCGTCGTGAGCGAGGGCTGAGACGCCCGGACACGGCTTCGGGCCGCACCCTCCAGGAGGGTGCGGCCCGAAGCCGTACAGAGGCGTCAGCCGAAGCCGTACGACAGTGGCGACCGACGCCGACCGACGCCGAGCGACAGCGTCAGCGCGAGCGCTTCGCCAGCCGCTCCACGTCCAGCAGGATCACGGCCCGCGCCTCCAGGCGCAGCCAGCCCCGGCCCGCGAAGTCCGCGAGTGCCTTGTTGACCGTCTCGCGGGACGCGCCGACCAGCTGGGCCAGCTCCTCCTGCGTCAGGTCGTGCACGACGTGGATGCCCTCCTCGGACTGCACGCCGAAGCGGCGCGACAGGTCCAGGAGCGCACGGGCCACGCGGCCGGGCACGTCGGAGAAGACCAGGTCGGACATCTGGTCGTTGGTCTTGCGCAGCCGTCGGGCCACGGCGCGCAGCAGCGCGGTCGCGACCTCCGGGCGTACGTTCAGCCAGGGCTGGAGGTCGCCGTGGCCGAGGCCCAGCAGCTTGACCTCGGTCAGCGCCGTCGAGGTGGCGGTGCGCGGGCCCGGGTCGAACAGCGAGAGTTCGCCGATCAACTCACCGGGGCCGAGGACGGCCAGCATGTTCTCCCGGCCGTCGGGGGAGGTGCGGTGAAGCTTCACCTTGCCCTCGGTCACCACATAGAGGCGGTCACCGGGGTCGCCCTCGTGGAACAGGGCGTCACCGCGTGCGAGGGTCACCTCGCTCATGGAGGCGCGCAGCTCCGCGGCCTGCTCGTCATCGAGCGCCGCGAAGAGCGGGGCGCGCCGCAGAACGTCGTCCACGTGTTCTCTCCTTGTCGACCTGCTCAGGGGACCTGGGTCCCCATGATGCCGGACGGTAAAACAGTGCGATCAATCACTTCAATCACCAAGGATGACTTACAACCGGGCCGGGTCGTGCTTCAGGGGGCTGATTGGGTACGCATTGGGCTGTGGCCAAGGCGGATGTCAGTGGCTGCGCCTAGGCTGGCCGGGTGTCCAACAAGCCGGTGAGAGCGCAGGTCAAGGGGGCCGGACAGGTGACAGCAGGGCAAAATTCCGCCGTGGGCGAACAGGCTGCGGCGAGGTCGCGAACAGCCGCCAAATCGGTACGGGCGACCCCGGCCGGGACGGCTGCGGCCGAGAAGCCGCCGGTCAAGAGCGCGGCGAAGAAGGCAGTCGCCAAGAAGCCGACGGCCAAGAAGGCAACGACGAAGACCGTGGCCAAGAAGAGCGCGCCCACGACGAGCGCGCCCACGAAGCCCACACCCACGAAGCAGGCCAAGCCGGAGTCGCACCTGGCGATGGTCCGCCGCGCCCGCAAGATCAACCGAGAGCTGGCCGAGGTATACCCGTACGCCCACCCCGAGCTCGACTTCGAGAACCCCTTCCAGCTGCTGGTCGCCACGGTCCTCTCCGCCCAGACCACTGACCTGCGCGTCAACCAGACCACCCCCGCCCTCTTCGACGCCTACCCGACGCCCGAGGACATGGCCGCGGCGGTGCCCGAGGAGCTGGAGGAGATCATCCGGCCCACGGGCTTCTTCCGGGCCAAGGCGCGGTCCCTGATGGGCCTCTCCACGGCGCTGCGGGACAACTTCGGCGGCGAGGTGCCCGGCCGTATCGAGGACCTGGTCACCCTGCCCGGCGTCGGCCGCAAGACCGCCAACGTCGTCCTCGGCAACTACTTCGGCGTGCCCGGAATCACCGTCGACACCCACTTCGGACGCCTGGTGCGACGCTGGAAGTGGACCGACGAGGAGGACCCGGTGAAGGTAGAGGCGGTGGTCGCCGAGATCTTCCCGAAGAGCGAGTGGACGATGCTCTCGCACCGCGTCGTCTTCCACGGCCGCCGGATCTGCCACTCCCGCAAGCCCGCCTGCGGCGCCTGCCCGATCGCCTCGCTCTGTCCGTCGTACGGCGAGGGCGAGACGGACCCGGAGAAGGCCGAGAAGCTGCTCAAGTACGAGAAGGGCGGCTATCCGGGACAGCGGCTGAAGCCCCCGCAGTCCTACCTGGACGCGGGCGGGAAGCCCGCCCCGCCGATGGGTGCGGCCACGGTGGGCTAGGCGAGGCGAGGCGCGGCGAAGGTCACGGCCAAGGCCACGGCCGGAAAGTGACCTTCGCCGGTCCCCGGATTGAGGGAACGACAGCTGAATGCGGAACGATCGTGACGGGGGCGGACGTTGGGAGAGCACGGGGGTGTGGCGATGACAAGGACGAGTGCTGCGGGAGCCGCCAGTGAGGCGGACGAGGCGGACGAGGACGGGGTGCCGACGGCGGCCGACGGGGTCGTCGTCAGCGACCGGGGGCTGCCCGACTGGCTCGATCCGGTGGCGGGCGTGGCCCGCAGCGTCCGGCCCGAGCAGCTGAGCCGGTTCCTGCCGCCGGAGAGCGGCAGCGGCCGCCAGTCCGCCGTCCTGGTGCTCTTCGGCGAGGGACCGAGGGGGCCCGAGCTGCTCCTGATGGAGCGGGCGAGCAGCCTCCGCTCGCATGCCGGGCAGATCTCCTTCCCCGGGGGCGCCCTCGACCCCGAGGACGGCGACCCGGAGACCACGGGACCGCTCCGGGCCGCCCTCAGGGAGGCCGAGGAGGAGACCGGACTCGACCCGTCCGGTGTCCAGGTCTTCGGAGTGCTGCCGCGTCTCTACATCCCCGTCAGCAGCTTCGTGGTGACCCCGGTGCTGGGCTGGTGGCGCGAGCCGAGCCCGGTCGGCGCCGTCGACCAGGGCGAGACCGCGCGGGTCTTCACCGTCCCGGTGGCCCATCTCACCGACCCGGCGACCCGGGCCACCAGCGTGCACCCGCGCGGCCACCGAGGTCCGGCCTTCCTGCTGGACGCCGGGCTGCTGTGGGGGTTCACTGCCGGGGTGGTCGACAAGGTCCTGCACTACGCGGGCTGGGAGCGGCCCTGGGACCGCTCTCGCGAGGTCCCGCTCGACTGGCACGCATGACGGACATGACAGGGTGGCGGGCGTGAACGTCCTGGACATTGTGTTGCTGGTCGCGGCCGTGTGGTTCGCGGTCATCGGGTACCGCCAGGGATTCGTCGTCGGCGTGCTGTCGGTGATCGGGTTCCTCGGCGGCGGTCTTGTCGCGGTCTATCTGCTGCCGGTCATCTGGGGGTGGTTCGACGAGGGCTCCTCCCTCGGCGACTCCACCACCGGAATCCTGGTGGCGGTCGTGATCGTGATCGTCTGCGCCTCCGTGGGGCAGGCATTCACCACGCACCTGGGCAACAAGCTCCGCAGACACATCACCTGGTCGCCCGCCCGCGCCCTGGACGCGACCGGCGGCGCGCTGGTCAACGTCGTGGCGATGCTGCTGGTGGCCTGGCTGATCGGCTCCGCCCTCGCGGGCTCCTCGCTGCCCACGCTCGGCAAGGAGGTGCGCAGCTCGAAGGTGCTGCTCGGGGTGGACCGGGTGGTGCCGGGCGAGGCCAGCACCTGGTTCGAGGACTTCAGTTCCGTCCTTGCGCAGAATGGTTTCCCGCAGGTCTTCAGCCCGTTCTCGAACGAGCCGATCACCGAGGTCCTGCCCCCCGACCCGAAGCTCGCGAACAGCCCGGTCGCGGCCCGCGCCAAGAAGTCCATCGTCAAGGTCGTCGGTACGGCTCCCAGCTGCGGCAAGGTCCTGGAGGGCACCGGTTTCGTGTACTCCGAGCGCCGCGTCATGACGAACGCCCACGTGGTGGGGGGCGTCAGCGAGCCGACCGTACAGATCGGCGGCGAGGGCAAGCTGTACGACGCGAAGGTCGTCCTCTACGACTGGAAGCGCGACATCGCCGTCCTCGACGTCCCCGCCCTGCGTGCCAAGCCCCTCGAATTCATCGGCAAGGACGCCCGCAGCGGCGACAGCGCGATCGTCGCGGGCTTCCCGGAGAACGGCGCCTACGACGTCCGCTCGGCCCGCGTCCGCGGCCGCATCAACGCCAAGGGCCCCGACATCTACCACCGCGACACGGTCCGCCGCGACGTCTACTCGCTGTACGCGACCGTCCGCCAGGGCAACTCCGGCGGCCCGCTGCTGACCCCCGAGGGCAAGGTGTACGGCGTCGTCTTCGCCAAGTCCCTGGACGACCCGGAGACGGGGTACGCGCTGACCGCCGACGAGATCCGCGACGACATCAAGCAGGGCCGCACGGCCAACCAGCAGGTGGACAGCCAGGGCTGCGCGCTCTGAGCGGGCTCGGCCCGTGCGTGCGGCGTACGCCCCGAAAGGCACGCCCCGAAGGCACGACCCGAAGGCACGACCCGAAGGCACGATCCGAAAGGCACCACCCGAAAGGCACGAGCATGCGTCTGACGATCCTGGGCGGCGGCGGCTTCCGCGTCCCGCTGGTGTACGGAGCGCTGCTGCGCGACCGCGCCGAGGGCCGCGTCACCCACGTCACCCTGTACGACCCGGCCCCTGACCGGCTGGCCGCCATCGCCCGGGTGCTGAGCGACCAGGCGGCCCGCGCCCGCGCCGAGGGCGTCCCCGTCGCCCCCGCCGCCCCCGAGGTCTCGGTCACCACCGACCTCGACGAGGCGCTGCGCGGTGCCGACTTCGTCTTCTCCGCGATCCGGGTCGGCGGACTCGAAGGCCGGGCCGCCGACGAACGGGTCGCCCTGGCCGAGGGCGTGCTCGGCCAGGAGACCGTCGGCGCGGGCGGCATCGCGTACGGACTGCGGACCGTCCCCGTGGCCGTCGACATCGCCCAGCGGGTGGCCCGGCTGGCCCCCGACGCCTGGGTCATCAACTTCACCAACCCGGCGGGCCTGGTCACCGAGGCCATGTCCCGCCACCTCGGCGACCGCGTCATCGGCATCTGCGACTCCCCGGTGGGCCTCGCCCGCCGCGTCGCGCGGACCCTCGGCGTCGCCGACCCCGCCTCGGCGCGCATCGACTACGTCGGGCTCAACCACCTGGGCTGGCTGCGCGGTCTGTACGTCGACGACCGTGACGTACTGCCGGAGCTCTTCGCCGACGACGAGCGGCTGACGTCCTTCGAGGAGGGCAGGCTCTTCGGCGCGGACTGGCTGCGCTCGCTGGGCTCCGTCCCCAACGAGTACCTGCACTACTACTACTTCAACCGCGAGGCGGTCACCGCCTACCAGCAGGCGAAGCAGACCCGCGGCGCCTTCCTCCGCGACCAGCAGGCGCGCTTCTACGAGGCTCTGGCGGGCGGAGCGGGCCAGCAGTGGGAGCAGGGTGCCGCCTGGGACGCCTGGGACCGTACGAGGGTCGAGCGCGAGGCCACGTACATGGCCGAGAACCGGGAGGCGGCGGGTGCGGGCGAGCGCGCCGCCGACGACCTGGAGTCCGGCGGGTACGAGTACGTGGCGCTGGCCCTGATGCGGGCCATCGCGCGCGACGAACGCACCACGCTGATCCTCAACGTCCGCAACGGCAAGGGCACCCATCCTGCGGCCAGCCCCGACAGCCCCGACAGCCCCGACAGCCCCGACGGCAGCAGCGTCCTCGACGTCCTCGACGAGGCAGCCGTGGTCGAAGCCCCGTGCCTGGTCGACGCGACCGGTGCCCACCCCCTGGCGGTCTCGCAGCTCACCGGGCACGAGGCGGGCCTGGTGGCCGCCGTGAAGGCCGTGGAGAGGTGTGTGCTGGCCGCAGGGGAGAGCGGGTCGCGGCGGGAGGCGGTCAAGGCGTTCGCCCTGCACCCGCTCGTCGACTCGGTCCAGGTGGCGCGCAGGCTGCTGGAGGGCTACCGGGGCGCACACCCGGGACTCGACTACCTCAGGAAGGACTGACGCGAAGGCAAGGACTGACGCGAAGGCGTCGGTCCTTCCGGGGCGTCAGACGCCAAGGCACTGGTCCGGCCGGGGCGTCAGCTCCGTTGGTGCCTCAGCCGCGCCGACACCCACCGGGCGCGACGCCGGAGGATACGGGGGATGCCGATCGCCGTGCCGGGGTGTTGAAGGCCCTCATGGTGGGGGCGTCCCCTCTCGTAGGCGATCGGCGTCGTCGCCGAGCGGCGGTTGCGTGCTGCGTCACCGTAGTCGTGCGTCCAGCCCATACCTCGACGTCTGCCCGGCACCCAAGGTCGATAATCGCCTGACGGTCCGCCAATTGGCGTATGCGGGGGGCATTTGGCAGTTCGTAGGACAAGTGTTCCGCCGGAGGGGCGGAAGGGCGTTTTCGCTGCCGCCGGTGGTCCTACCGGTCGGGCTCGGGGTCCTTCAGCCAGTTGACCAGTTCCGTCGAGAAGGCGGCCGGGTCCTCCTCGTGCGGGAAGTGGCCCAGGCCGTCGAACAGCCGCCACCGGTAGGGCGCGTCGACGTACTCGCCGGAGCCCGCGGCGCTGCGGGTGCGCATCACCGGGTCGAGCGAGCCGTGCAGATGCAGCGTCGGCACCTGTACGGGAGCCTTCATCCGCCGGTTGAACTGGAGGCCGTCGGGCCGGGCCATCGACCGCACCATCCACCGGTAGGGCTCGATGGAGCAGTGCGCCGTGGAGGGGATCTGGATCGCCCGCCGGTAGGTGTCGACAGCCTCGTCGTCCGGCTGCCGGGGCCCCGACCAGTCCCGGATCAGGCGGCCCGTCAGCGCCGCGTCGTCCGCGACGAGCTGACGCTCAGGAACCCACGGCCGCTGGAAGCCCCAGACGTACGATCCCGCCTTCGACTGCGCGAAGTCCGACAGCATCGCGGAGCGCCAGCGTCTCGGGTGCGGCATCGACGAGACGACCAGTCGGCGCACCAGCTTGGGCCGCATCGCCGCAGCCGTCCACGCCAGGTACCCGCCCAGGTCGTGCCCGACGAGGGCCGCGTCCGGCTCGCCCAGGGACCGTACGACGCCCGTGATGTCGAGCGCGAGGTTGGCCGGGTCGTAACCACGGGGCGTACGGTCGCTGCCGCCCACCCCGCGCAGGTCCATCGCCACCGCCCGGTACCCGGCGTCGGCGAGCGCCGTCAGCTGATGCCGCCAGGTCCACCAGAACTGCGGGAACCCGTGCAGCAGCAGGACCAGCGGCCCTTCCCCCAGCTCCGCGATGTGGAAGCGCGCGCCGTTGGCCGCCACGTCCCGGTGCGTCCACGGACCGTCGAGGCGTACGACGGACGCGGCGGAGGCCGGTGCTGCGGCGGGCGAGGCGGGCGTACCGGAGGAGCCGTTGGTATCAAGGGCTGTCATACGGACGAGCGTGCCACAGCGGACGTGTTGTCCTGCACCTGACGGGGGTGCGGCTTCGCGTTTCCGAGGACGGCGGCGGTCTCCTTGGCGGACGCTGCGGCCTTCTGCGGCCCCCGGCCCTTCTTGGCCTTCTTCGCGAAGACCACGCCGATCAGGGCGAGCAGGCCCGCGACCAGTACGTTCGCCGCGAAGGACAGGAGGAAGCACCAGGCGAGGTTCCAGTCGCTCCAGGTGTGGATGCCGTACGCCAGCGCGAAGCTCAGCATCGGCAGGGAGAAGATCAGCACCGCACCGGCCGCGCCGAACGCACCGCCGCCGACCGCCCCGCGCTTCACGTCCTGCTTGAGCTGGATCTTCGCCAGCGCGATCTCGTCGTGCATGAGCGCCGACATCTCGGTGGTCGCCGTGGCGACCAACTGGCCGAGGCTGCGCTCGGCGCTCTCGACGCCGTGGACGTTGCGCGCGGGGTCGCTCATCGCTTACTCCCTCTTTTGTTCAAGCTCTGCGAGTTTCCGTCAATCGTCGGATCACTCGTCGGATCTGAAGTCAGATCATGCCGGACCGCTGCTGTCGTCGCGCGCCGCCCCCGGCACTTCCGCGTTGTTGTCGGCAGCGGATTTCCCGGTGCCGTTGTTGCCGCTACCCGCACACTGCTCGGCCAGCCGTCGGTGTTCCGCCGCCTTCGCCTCGAAGATGTCGGCCATCCGCAGGTGGTAGTCGGGCTTGCCCACCTCGTAGACGTCCGGGATCCCGTCCATGTCCTCGTCGCGCTCTTCCTCGTCGTAGAGCGCACGGTACTTACGGACGCGCAGTTTCAGCAGTACGCCGGACAGGATTGCCGCGATCAGCGAGCCGATGAGGACCGCCGCCTTGACCTCGTCGGCCAGTTCCGGGTCGTCGCTGAAGGCGAGTTCACCGATCAGCAGCGAGACGGTGAAGCCGATCCCGGCCAGCGAGGCGACCGCGAAGACGTCCGGCCAGGCCAGGTCCTCGTTGAGTTCCGCCTTGGTGAAGCGGGCCGCCAGCCAGGTGCCGCCGAAGATGCCGAGGGCCTTGCCGACCACCAGACCGAGCACCACACCGAGCGTCTCCGGCTGGGTGAAGACGTCGGCGAGCGCGCCGCCGGACACCGAGACACCCGCCGAGAACAGGGCGAACAGCGGCACCGCGAGCCCCGCCGAGATCGGCCGCACCAGATGCTCGATGTGCTCGCCCGGCGAGTGCTCCTCGCCCTCGCGCCGGGAGCAGCGCAGCATCAGGCCCATGGCGACACCGGCGATGGTGGCGTGGACACCGCTGTTGTACATCAGGCCCCAGATGACCAGGGCGAGCGGCACGTACACGTACCAGCCGCGCACGTCGGCGCGCAGCAGCAGCCAGAAGACGACCAGGCCGACGACGGCTCCGCCGAGCGCCGCGAAGTTGATGTCGCTGGTGAAGAAGACCGCGATGATCAGGATCGCGAAGAGGTCGTCGACGACGGCCAGGGTCAGCAGGAAGGCCCGCAGCGCGGACGGCAGCGAGGTGCCGATCACCGCGAGGACCGCGAGCGCGAACGCGATGTCGGTGGCGGTCGGGACGGCCCAGCCGCCGGTGTCGCCGTCGCCGATGACGTTGACGAGTACGTAGACGAGGGCCGGGACCGCCATGCCGCAGAGGGCCGCGATCACGGGGAGGGCGGCGGCCTTGGGGTCGCGCAGTTCGCCCGCGACGAGTTCGCGCTTGAGCTCGATGCCCGCGACGAAGAAGAAGATGGCCAGCAGGCCGTCGGCCGCCCAGTGCTGGACGGACAGGTCGAGGCCGAGGAAGCCGGGTCCGAAGTGCAGCCCGCGGAACGCCTCGTAACCGGAACCGAAGGTGTTCGCCCAGATCAGCGCCGCGACGGCGGCTATGAGGAGCAGGACGCCGCCGACCGTCTCGGTGCGGAGCGCGTTGGCGACGTAACGCCGCTCGGGGAGCGGGAGCCGTCCGAGGAACTTGCTCCTGGTGGGCGTGGGGTCAGTGGGCGCGGCCACGGGTGAATACCTCCGGTCGGTGGGCAGCATGAAGCACATTGCCGACCAGACTTCCCGGCGCACCTGTTGAGTTTTGACGCGTTCCTGACGCGACGGTCAACTCTACCCGTGGTGCGCAAGGGCGTATCCGGCGATCTTCACCTTACGAGCGAAACGGGCACCCGGCGCGGGGAGCGCGGGGTGCCCGTGGGCCGTTCAGGGGATCAGCGGAGGGGGAGGGGGAGGGGGAGGGGGATTCAGTCCTCGCTGCCCGCCGAGTCCGGCAGCTTCGTCTGGATCAGGCCCATCACGGAGGCGTCGGTGAGCGTCGAGACGTCGCCCAGCTCCCGGCCCTCGGCGATGTCGCGCAGCAGCCGGCGCATGATCTTGCCGGAGCGCGTCTTCGGCAGCTCCGCCACCGGCAGGATGCGCTTGGGCTTGGCGATCGGGCCGAGCGTCGAACCGACGTGGTTGCGCAGGTCCGCGACGAGCGAGTCCGTCTCGGACGCCGTACCGCGCAGGATCACGAACGCCACGATCGCCTGACCGGTCGTCTCGTCCGCGGCGCCGACCACGGCCGCCTCGGCGACCGACGGGTGCGAGACGAGCGCGGACTCGACCTCGGTGGTGGAGATGTTGTGACCGGACACCAGCATCACGTCGTCGACGCGGCCGAGCAGCCAGATGTCGCCGTCGTCGTCCTTCTTCGCGCCGTCACCGGCGAAGTACTTGCCCTCGAAGCGCGACCAGTACGTGTCGATGAAGCGCTGGTCGTCGCCCCAGATCGTGCGGAGCATCGACGGCCACGGCTCGGTGAGGACGAGGTAGCCGCCCCCGCCGTTCGGCACCTCGTGGGCCTCGTCGTCGACGACGGTCGCGGAGATGCCCGGCAGCGCGCGCTGCGCCGAACCCGGCTTCGTCTCGGTGACGCCCGGCAGCGGCGAGATCATCATCGCGCCGGTCTCGGTCTGCCACCAGGTGTCGACGATCGGGCACCGGTCGCCGCCGATGTGCTTGCGGTACCAGATCCACGCCTCGGGGTTGATCGGCTCGCCGACCGATCCGAGGACGCGCAGCGACGAAAGGTCGAACTTCGCGGGGATGTCGTCGCCCCACTTCATGAACGTGCGGATCGCGGTCGGCGCGGTGTAGAGGATCGTCACGCCGTACTTCTGCACGATCTCCCAGAAGCGCCCCTGGTGCGGGCTGTCCGGCGTGCCCTCGTACATGACCTGCGTCGCGCCGTTCGCCAGCGGCCCGTACACGATGTACGAGTGCCCGGTCACCCAGCCGATGTCGGCCGTGCACCAGTAGACGTCGGTCTCCGGCTTGAGGTCGAAGACCGCCTGGTGGGTGTACGCCGCCTGGGTGAGGTAGCCGCCGGAGGTGTGCAGGATGCCCTTGGGCTTACCCGTCGTGCCCGAGGTGTAGAGGATGAAGAGCGGGTGCTCGGCCTCGAACGCCTCGGGGGTGTGCTCGGCCGACTGACGGCCGACGATGTCGTGCCACCACACGTCGCGGGTCTCGTCCCACGCCGTTTCCTGCTTCGTGCGCCGGACGACCAGTACGTGCTCGACCGTGGGGCACTTGGCGACGGCCTCGTCGATCGCGGGCTTCAGCGCGGACGGCTTGCCGCGCCGGTAGCCGCCGTCGGAGGTGATGACGAGCTTCGCGTCGGCGTCCTGGATGCGGGAGGCGACGGCGTCGGCGGAGAAGCCGCCGAAGACCACCGAGTGCGCGGCGCCGACGCGGGCGCAGGCCAGCATCGCGATGGCGGCCTCGGGGATCATCGGGAGGTAGACGGCGACGCGATCGCCCTTGCGTACGCCCAGCTCGGCGAGGGCGTTCGCGGCACGCGACACCTCGTCCTTGAGCTCCGCATACGTAATGGCGCGGCTGTCGCCCGGCTCGCCCTCGAAGTGGATGGCGACGCGGTCGCCGTTGCCCGCCTCGACGTGGCGGTCCACGCAGTTGTACGCGACGTTGAGTTCGCCGTCCGCGAACCACTTCGCGAAGGGCGGGTTCGACCAGTCGAGCGTCTCGGTGGGCTCGGTGGCCCAGCTGAGGCGGCGTGCCTGCTCGGCCCAGAAGCCGAGTCGGTCGGCCTTGGCCTGTTCGTACGCCTCCGCCGTGACGTTGGCGTTGGCGGCCAGCTCGGCAGGAGGAGCGAATCGGCGCTCTTCCTTCAGCAGATTGGCCAAGCTCTCGTTGCTCACGACATCTCCCATTCCCAGGGCGTCCGATGTGTCCCGGGGCCTAGCTCATCAGTCCGAAGCCCAGGTGACAAGAGCCATCCGAGAATTGGTTTAGACCTGTGGACTGGTGTGGCGCCGGTACGGCCCCCTCCGCGGGCGTGCGGAGGGGGCCGTACGGTCTCACGTACGCGAACCCCGAAAGGTTCAGGCTGCACCTGTCAGGCGCCGAGGTCTGCCGACTCCGCCGCCGAGGCATTCCGGTTCAGGCGCTGAGGTCCTCCAACTCGGAGTGTGCCGACGGCGTCACGCGGTCGAAGACCTCGATGGTCTCTCCGACGCGTGCCCCGTCGACCAGCAGATATGCCTGCGCCTCAGCCACGTGGAAGTACATCCCGTGCAGCTCCAGCGTCCCCTCGGCGAGCCTGCGCTTCACCGATTCGTGCTGCCGCAGGTGTTCCAGTTGCTGCACCACATTGGTCAGGCACAACTGCTCCACCACGTCGGTGGGCAGCCTCCCGGAGATCCGTGCCCAGGAGTGGTGCCTGCTCCTCATCCGCTTCAGGCTCGGCGCGCCGTGCCGCAGCCAGCGTCGCAGCGGGGTGCTCGCCACGTCCTCGGCGGGCCCGTTCAGCAGGGCCTGCATCGCCCCGCATCCCGAGTGCCCGCAGATGGTGATCGACTCGACCTTCAGTACGTCCACGGCGTACTCGATGGCCGCGGCGACGGAGTCGTCCCCGCTCTCCGAACCCGCGGGCGGAACCAGGTTCCCCACGTTCCGCACGGTGAAGAGGTCGCCCGGACCACTGGACGTGATCATGCTGGTGACCAGGCGGGAGTCCGCGCAGGTGAGGAAGAGCTGCGAGGGGCTCTGGCCTTCGCGGGCGAGACGGGCCAGCTCGTCGCGGACCAGCGGCGCGGTGTTGCGCTGGAACGCGCTCAGCCCGCTGGCCAGTTGACGCGTGCCGGTCGGCCGGACGGCTGCCTCGCTCGGGCTCGCCGCCGACTGCTCGACGCGGGGGGCGTGTTCGTCGCAGTGGTGGTTGCGCCAGGGCGTCCAGGGGCGGCAGCAAGTGTGTGCGGCGCTGGTCACGGGACCGGCGAGCCGGATGCCCGAACGACCGGTGACCTCGACTTTTCCGCCCTGCGCGACATGGCCGTCCTGCCAGGTCTGCAAGGTCTCGTACGCCGCGTGGTCCATGAAGGAGCCGTCCAGCTCGACCACCGTGTGCGTCCCCTGCGGAATCTGGCCGAGCGTCCGGGTCAGCCGGGGTACGGCCAGGAACGTCAACTGGCCGCGGGCCCGGACGTGATGGACGCCGTCGGGGGTCGTCTCGGTGACGATGCGGGTCTTGGCCAGCCGGTGCATGGCGACCGCGACCGCGACCGCGATCCCGAGGGCCACGCCCTCCAGGACGCCGAGCACGACGACACCGGCGACCGTGGTGACGTACACCAGGAATTCGCGGTGCCTGTGGACGTTGCGGATGTGCGCGAAACTCACCATCTGGATGCCGACCATCATCACCAGGGCGGCCAGTGCCGCCAACGGAATCCACTCCAGTACGCCGACCAGCAGCGCGCAGGCGCCCAGCACCCACACTCCGTGCAGCACGGTGGACGCCCGGCTGACCGCGCCCGTCCGGACGTTGGCGGTGCTGCGGACGGCACCGCCGGAGATCGGCAGCCCGCCGAGCAGTCCGGACAGCATGTTGGAGATGCCCTGGCCACGCAGCTCGCGGTCCAGGTCGGAACGCGGTACGCGTCCCTGCGGTCGCTCGGCGGCCAGCTTGTCCACGGCGACCGCGGACAGCAGTGACTCCAGGCTCGCCACCAGCGTCACCGTCAGCACCGCCGCGATCAGTCCCAGCACCGGGCCCTCGGGCATCTGGGGCAACGCGTGCGTGCTCCAGGAGGGCAGGTCGACCCGGGCGATCGAAGGGGCCGCCGCAGCGGCGACCGCGGTGGCGATCGCGACGGAGGCCAGGGCGGCAGGGATCTTGCGCAGGGTTCTTCCCGTACGTCCGGGAAGGCGTGGCCAGAGGATCAGTACGGCGATGGTGAGCCCGCCGATCAGTGGCGCGGCCGGGCCCAGGTTCGCCAACTGCTCCGGCAGGGCGAGGGCGTTGGCCGTGGCGGAGCTCTCGGGGGAGCCGCCGAGCACGATGTGCAGTTGGGCGAGTGCGATGGCGACGCCGATTCCCGCGAGGGTGCCGTGCACGATGGCGGGGCTCACGGCCAGGGCGCTGCGCGCCGCCCTGAGCGAGCCCAGCAGGATCTGTACGAATCCGGCACAGATGACGATGCCGCAGGTCGTGCGCCAGCCGTAGCGGTGGATCAACTCGGCGGTCACGACGGTCAGTCCGGCGGATGGGCCGCTGACCAGGAGGGGGGAGCCGCCGAGCAGCCCGGCGACGATGCCTCCGACGGCGGCGCCGATCAGGCCCGCGGCCAGGGGCGCGTCGATGGCGACGGCCAGGCCCAGCGACATGGGCACGGCGATCAGGAACACGGTGATCGAGGCGGCGAGGTCACCACCGGCGATCTTGAAGCGGGCCCGGTGGGGCTTTCCGCCGTTCGCGCTGCCGCTGTCACCGCTGTTGTCGACGTCACCGTCGCCGGACGGCGGGCTGTGCGGGCGGTTGAAGCGTGAGGCTCGGGTGGTGCGAGAGGTGTGTTCGGGGCGAGTGGGTACGCAAGCAGACATTGCTCTTGTCTCCTCCGGGGCAGCTCGGTCGCGGAACTGAGGTGTCGCGGCCGTGGGTCACGGCGTGCAGCGGGGGACTCTTAAAACTCTCGGTAAACGAATCGTAATCCAGAGTAAAGAGATGCGGGGTGGTTTGCGAGCAAATGGGCTATTCCTTCACCCGAATTAGTGAATAAGCATTTCGGGCGGCTTGTCGCAACTACCGGCGTGTGGGTGCATGCGAGGTTTGCCGCGCCGTTTCGGCCGACTCGCAGATCAGACCAAGAAAGAGGGTGGGCGGATGATGGCCGCCACGAAGAGAGCCACCTTCGGCGTCACCGCCGCCGCACTGTCCCTGGCCGCCCTCGCCGGTTGCTCGGGCCAGGAGTCACCGGCGAAGGAGGGCTCCCACGGTGCGAAGAAGGCCCCGGCCGCCGCCCCCAAGAGCCCGGTCCGTCTGATCGGCGACGGCTCGACCGCGTACACGGGACTCCAGCCGCTCCAGCCCGTACCGAAGAAGCTGGCGCCCGGCGAGAAGCCGCCGCAGTTCGTGGTCTTCTCCTGGGACGGCGCGGGCGAGGACAGCCAGCGGCTCTTCTCCCACTTCCGCAAGGTGGGGCAGAAGTACGACGCGAAGATGACGTACTTCCTCAGCGGCGTCTACCTCCTGCCCGAGGGCAGGAAGGACCTGTACAACCCGCCGCAGCACTCGGCGGGCCGCTCCGACATCGGCTTCAACGACGTCAAGGGAATCAGGGACACCGTGGAGCAGATCCGCGGCGCCTGGTTCGAGGGCAACGAGATCGGCACCCACTTCAACGGCCACTTCTGCGGCAAGGACGGCGGAGTCGGCACCTGGTCGAAGGACGAGTGGAAGAGCGAGATCGCCCAGGCCAAGTCCTTCGTCAAGAACTGGAAGTCCAACGCGGCCCTCAAGGACGTCAAGCCGCTGCCCTTCGACTACGAGAAGGAACTCGTCGGCGCCCGCACCCCCTGCCTGGAGGGCCGCAAGAACTTCATGCGCGCCGCTTCCGAGATGGGCTTCCGCTACGACACCAGCGGCGTCAACGACCAGATCTGGCCCGAGAAGCAGGGCAAGCTCTGGGATCTGTCGATGCAGCTGGTGCCGGTGCCGGGGCGGGCCTTCCAGACCCTCTCCATGGACTACAACTTCTACATGAACCAGTCGGGCGCGACCCGTGGTGACGAGGACAGGCACGCGTACTGGGGAGACCAGATGCGCGACGGCCTGGTGCAGGCATTCGAGCGTTCGTACAAGGGCAACCGCGCTCCGCTGATCATCGGCAACCACTTCGAGTCCTGGAACGGCGGCACGTACATGCGTGCCATCGAGGAGACCATCAAGACGGTCTGCACCCAGCGCGACGTGAAGTGCGTCTCCTTCCGCCAGCTCGCGGACTGGCTGGACACCCAGGACCCGCAGGTCCTGGCCAAGCTCCGCACCCTGAAGGTCGGCCAGCCCCCGAAGCCGGACTGGCCCACCTTCCTGAACCCGGCCACCCCCGCCCGACCCGCGACACACGCCCCGGGGACCGCACAGCACTGATCCCCTGTCTGGCCTGCGCGGGCCGAGCGACACTGACGGTCTCCGGCCTACGCCGGTTGGACGGCGCCGACCGCCAGGCGCTCGTCGAGGACGAAGGCCGGGTCGACCTGGGCAGCCAGGGCAGAGCCGCCGTCTGCGCCCCTCGCACCGTTCGGCGCCTGGGGCGCCTCTCGGGCTTCGGGGCGCCGCGCCGGACTCCGTCCGTCGGTCCGCTGTCGGTGTGCGCGGGCAGGGTGCGGGTCCGGCCGCACCGCGTGTCGGCCGCTGGGGCGGCTACGCCGGTTGGGTGGCGCCGACCGCCAGGCGTTCGTCGAGGACGAAAGCCGGGTCGACCTGGGCAGCCAGGTCGGCGCCGGTCTTCGCGTTTCCCCAGCTCTCCGCGTTCTTCAGGTGGAAGTGCACCATCTGGCGGGTGTACCGCTCCCAGTCGCGGTGCGCGTAGCTGTCCTCGGCGGCGTCCTGGAGGGTCTGGAGGGCGAGACGGTTGTCCGCCTCCAGGAGCTCGAAGCGGGAGGGGCGGCCCTTCTCCATGGCCCGTACCCAGTCCGAGTGGCCCATCGTGACGAGCAGGTCGTCGCCCACCTCGTCGCGCAGGAACTCCAGGTCGTCCGGGCCCTGCACCTTGTTGCCGACGACCTTCAGCGCGATGCCGTAGTCCCGCGCGTACTCCTTGTACTGGCGGTAGACGGAGACGCCCTTGCGGGTCGGTTCGGCCACCAGGAACGTCATGTCGAAGCGGGTGAACATGCCCGACGCGAACGAGTCCGAGCCCGCCGTCATGTCGACCACCACGTACTCGTCGGGGCCGTCGAGCAGGTGGTTCAGGCACATCTCGACCGCGCCGACCTTGGAGTGGTAGCAGGCCACGCCGAGGTCGGACTCGGTGAACGGGCCCGTCGCCATCAGCCGGACCTCGCCGTCGTCGAGGGCCACCGGACGCGCGCAGGCGTCGTACACCGGGTTGTCCTCGCGGACCCGCAACAGACGGGAGCCCTCGCCGGGCGGGGTCGTCTTGATCATCGTCTCGGCGGAGGCGATGCGGGGGTTGGTGCCGCGCAGGTAGTCCTTGATGAGAGGGAGGTGCGCACCCATGGCGGGCATCGCGGCGGACTCGTCCTCGCTGAGGCCGAGCGCAGCGCCCAGGTGCTGGTTGATGTCGGCGTCGACGGCGACGACCGGGGCCTCGTTGGCCGTGAGGTGGCGGATGAACAGCGAGGACAGCGTGGTCTTGCCACTGCCGCCCTTCCCGACGAAAGCGATCTTCATGTTCACCAAGAGTAGGTGAATGAATGCGGTGCGTGTGCAATTGAAGTGAAGAAGACCACTCCAAGGTGGGGCGGGAGGGGGCGCGGCGGAACGGTGCGTACGCTCCTTACTTATGAGTACGAACGCTGATCCGCTCGCGGCGCTGGGCGCCCTGCCCGGCGTGCCCGAGGCCGTGGGTTCCGTACGCAAGGCCGTGGACCGGGTGTACGGGCACCGCGTCATGCGACGTAGGAGCAACGCGGTCACCGGGGAGGCGGCGCTGCGCGGTTCGCGCGGCTCGGCGGCGCTCTCGGGTGCGGACTGGGCACTGGAAGAGGTGCGGCGGCGTACCGACTTCAGCGGTGACGACGAGGCGCGGGTGGTCGGCGGGGCGCTGCGGCTGACGGCCGAAGCCGGTCAGCTCCTGTCCATCTGGCGGCAGTCGCCGGTACGGGTGCTGGCCCGACTGCACCTGGTGGCTGCCGGTGGCGCGGGGGTCGAGGACGAGCTGGTGGGGCGGCCGAGGCTGGCCGGGGAGCCGGTCGACGAACCGCTGATCGAGCTGCCGCTGCCGAGTGCGAGCGAGGTCGCGGGGCGGCTGGAAGGGCTGTCGCAGCTGATCATCGCCGGTGGTGCGGCCGCTCCGGCGCTGGTGACGTCGGCGGTTGTGCACGGCGAGCTGCTCGCGCTGCGGCCGTTCGGCTCGCACAACGGGCTCGTCGCGCGTGCCGCCGAACGCATCGTGCTGATCAACAGCGGACTCGACCCGAAGTCGGTCTGCCCGGCCGAGGTCGGCCACGCGGAACTGGGGCGCGCGGAGTACGTCGCCGCTCTGGAGGGATACGTGTCCGGTACGCCGGAGGGCGTCGCGGCGTGGATCACGCACTGCGGGCGCGCCGCGGAACTCGGTGCGCGCGAGTCGATGGCGGTCTGCGAGGCGCTCCAGCGCGGCGCGGCCTGACGTGTCGGAACCCGGAGAACAAAGATGCGGCGGTACCGGAATCGGTACCGCCGCTGGCATGTCCGTCGAGTTACCAAGCGTCCTCGGATTTTTGCCCATCAGGTCGGGAACTTAGCCCGTGGCCTGGTGCGGCTGGCCCGTAATCGACGGGTCGACGTCGCGTGGGTGCTCGACTTTCATGCGCGGTCCGTGGGGCCGTCATGCGTAGCAGGTGATCCTCTCGGATGTCCTTGGTCTCGCGGGCCGTTGAATCCTTTGTACTCCCGTTCTCGGGGAAGCGGAACCCCTGGAAACGCTTCTTTACTTTTACTCTCAAATACGGGCAAAACATCCCGTGTGGCGTCGGGGCTGAGCAGTCGGGGCCGAGCAGAGGTGGACTCAGCCGGTGACGGCCGCCCGGCGGCGGCTCGCGTACCAGACGAGACCGGCGGTGGCGGCCGCCGCTCCCACTGCTGCCGCCGCCATCAGTGCGGGGCGCGGCGGCATGGAGAGGGTGGGCAGTCGCTGCTTGAGGCGGACGGGGCGGTTAAAGACGAGAATCGGCCATTCCCGGGCGGTCGCTTCGCGGCGCAGCGCTCGGTCCGGGTTGACCGCGTACGGATGGCCGACGGACTCCAGCATCGGCACGTCGGTCGCCGAGTCGCTGTACGCGAAACAGCGCGCCAGGTCGTATCCCTCGGAGGCGGCGAGTTCCTTGACGGCCTCCGCCTTGGTCGGGCCGTAGGCGTAGTACTCCACCTCTCCGGTGAAGCAACCGTCGTCACCGACGACCATCCGGGTGGCCACCACCCGGTCGGCGCCCAGCAGTTCACCGATCGGCTCGACCACCTCCGCGCCGGACGTCGAGACGATGACCACGTCCCGCCCGGCCGCGTGGTGCTCCTCGATGAGGGATGCGGCCTCGTCGTAGATGATCGGGTCGATCAGGTCGTGCAGGGTCTCGGCGACGATCTCCCGCACCTGCTGCACGTTCCAGCCTTTGCAGAGGGCGGAGAGGTATTCGCGCATCCCTTCCATCTGATCGTGGTCCGCGCCGCCCGCCAGGAAGACGAACTGTGCGTAGGCCGTTCGTAGAACGGCTCGGCGGTTGATCAGTCCGCCTTGGTAGAAGGACTTGCTGAAGGTCAGCGTGCTCGACTTCGCAATGACGGTCTTGTCCAGGTCGAAGAAGGCAGCGGTGCGGGGCAGCGAGTGGTTTTCCACGAGCCGAGCATAGAACCCCACCATTCGGCGTACGCTGGGGCGCGTGGGTTTGCCTGGGAAGGCTCTCGGGTACACCATGGAAGTCACGGATCGTTCGCGACCGTGCTACCCCGGTTCGGCTCCTCCCCCCCCGAGTCGAACCGTGGCAGACGACCCCCGCTCTCCCCCCCGGCGGGGGTCGTCGCATGTCCGGATGCTTTTTCGGGGCCCGTGGCGGCTCCTGATCCCTGTGCATCGTGCGACTCCTCTCTCCACGTTCGTGCGTCGGTGACACCTTCGTACCCACTCAACTCGTCACTCTGTGTAGTTGTTCCGTTCCCCTTGGAAGTCACTGGTATGGGTGAGTGGAATATTCACAACCGATGAGTTGTCCACAGTTTTCGAGCAAGATCCACATGATTTTCCGGATCGCTGCACGGTGATTCCCCACCGCGAACTTCGCGGATGTCGGAATCGCTTGAGATCGCAGTGAGAGGGGGCGGAGATCGTGGCTGGACCGATCACACCCGACCGCTTGTCGGCCGCCGAGGCGGGGCGGGGCGGACCGTTGATCGTCACCGAGGATGTGGAACTCCTCGACGATCTGCTGAGATTGTGCGCCGCGGCCGGCGCGGAACCGGAAGTCCATCACGGAATCCCGGAACGGCAGGGGAGTTGGGAAGCGGCCCCGCTCGTGCTCGTCGGCGACGACGCGGCGGCGAGGGTACGCGGAGCGGTGCGCAGGCGCGGCGTCATGCTCGTCGGCCACGACCAGGACGACCCGCTCGTATGGCGGCGGGCGGTCGAGATCGGCGCGGACTACGTACTGCGGCTGCCCGACGCGGAGAACTGGCTCGTGAATCAGCTCGCCGACGCGGCGGAGGGCGTCGGCGGGCAGGCGCTCACCGTGGGCGTGATGGGCGGGCGCGGCGGAGCCGGTGCCTCCACCCTGGCGTGCGCCCTGGCCGTCACGGCGGCGCGCACAGGCCGCCGGACCATGCTCGTGGACGGTGACCCGCTCGGCGGCGGGCTCGACGTCCTGCTCGGCGGGGAAAGTGCCCAGGGCATGCGCTGGCCGGATTTCGCCGCCTCACGCGGCCGGGTCGCGAGTGCCGCCCTGGAGGAGTCGCTGCCCCGGCTGCACGACCTGAGGGTGCTCAGCTGGGACCGCAGCGACACGGTGGTGATCCCGCCCGAGGCGATGCGGGCGGTTCTGGCGGCGGCCCGGAGGTCCGGCGGAGTCGTCGTCGTGGACCTGCCGCGCCGGGTCGACGAGAGCGTCGCCGAGGCGCTCGCGCAGCTGGACCTGGGACTGCTGGTGGTGCCCGGCGAGCTGCGGGCGGTCGCCGCCGCGCGCCGCGTCGCGGCCAGCGCCTCGATGGTGCTGGGCGACCTGCGGACCGTCGTGCGCGGCCCGTACACGTCCGGTCTCGACGAGGAATGGGTGGCCAAGGCGCTCGACCTGCCTCTGGTGGGCGAACTCCCGGCCGAGCCCGGACTCTGGGAGGCGCTCGCGGACGGGGAACCTCCGGGCGGCAGCCCGCGCGGGCCGCTGGCCAGGTTCTGCACGGCCTTCTGGGAGCGGGCACTGGTCGGGGGTGCGTCCGGATGAGCGCGACCGTACTGCTGAACGCCGTGCGCCAACGGCTCGCGGAGTCCGGGGCCGAGCCGACGCCCGCCAGGGTGGCTGCCGCGCTGCGGGCCCAGGGAAGGCTGCTGGGCGACGCCGAAGTGCTCGGCGCGGCAGCCGAGTTGAGGAACGAGCTGGTGGGTGCGGGGCCGTTGGAGCCGCTGCTCGCCGACCCGGCGGTGACCGATGTGCTGGTCTCGGCGCCGGACCGGGTGTGGGTGGATCGCGGGGCGGGCCTGGAGCTGGCCGACGTGACCTTCGAGGACGCGGCCGCGGTACGCAGGCTGGCCCAGCGGCTCGCGGCCGTCGCCGGACGGCGGCTGGACGACGCCCGGCCCTGGGTGGACGCACGGCTGCCGGACGGGACGCGAATGCACGCCGTACTGCCGCCCGTGGCCGTCGGAGGGACCTGTCTGTCGCTGCGGGTGGTGCGGCCGAAGGCGTTCCGGCCGGAGGAACTGGTGGCGGCGGGGACGGTGCCGCCCGGCGGTGACGTGCTGCTGCGGGCGCTGGTCGAGGCCCGGCTGTCGTACCTGATCAGCGGAGGAACGGGGGCGGGCAAGACGACGTTGCTCTCGGCCCTGCTCGGGCTGGTGGGTCGGCGGGAGCGGATCGTTCTCGCAGAGGATTCGGCCGAGCTGCGGCCGGACCACCCGCACGTGGTGCGGCTGGAGTCCCGGCCCGCGAACCAGGAGGGGGCCGGACAGGTCACCTTGCGGGACCTGGTGCGTCAGGCGCTGCGGATGCGTCCCGACCGGCTGGTGGTCGGGGAAGTGCGCGGGGCCGAGGTGACGGAGCTGCTGGCAGCCCTCAACACGGGGCATGAGGGAGGCTCGGGCACTCTGCACGCGAACGCGGCGGCCCATGTCCCGGCCCGGCTTGAGGCGTTGGGGACGGCCGCCGGGCTCGACCGGGCCGCACTGCACAGCCAGGTGGCGGCCGCGCTGTCGGTGGTACTGCATCTCGTACGGGACCGGGACGGGCGGCGCAGGCTCGCCGAGATGCACGTCCTGGAACGGGACGCGGCGGGCCTGGTGGTGACCGTGCCCGCGCTGCGGTGGGATCCCGACGGGTTCGTACGGGAGCGGGGCTGGCCCCGGCTGCGCGAGCTGATCGGGGGTGCGTGGTGAGCCCGTGGGGGCCGACCGCGTACGCGGCGATGGTGTGCGCCGGAATGGCGGCCCGGCTGCTGGTCGGCGGGGAGCGGGGGTTGCGCAGGGCGCGGCTGGTGGTGGCCGGGAGCATGGCAGAGGACGCGCGTCCCGCGCCCTGGGAGCGGCTGTGGGCGCTCGTACGGGAACGGGGGCGGCCGGAGTGGCTGTGCCTGCCCGTGGCGGGCGTGGTGGCCGTACTGGGGGAGTCGGTGATTCCGCTGCTGTGCGGGGCGGTGGCCGTGCCCGTGGTCGGACGAGGGCTGCGGGCACGGGAGTCGGGGCGGGCGCGGGAGCGGCGAGGTGACCGGGTGATCGCGCTGTGCGGGGCGGTGAGCGGGGAACTGCGGGCCGGAAGCCAGCCGGGGCAGGCCCTGTTCGTCGCGGCGGCCGACACCGGGGGCCTCGGGGAAGCGGAGGCCGAGGTGCTGGCGGCGGCCCGGTTCGGGGGCGACGTGCCGACCGCGCTGCACAGGGCCGCGCGCGACCCGGGGGCGGAGGGGCTGGTCGGGGTCGCCGTGTGCTGGCAGGTGGCCGTGGGCAGCGGAGCGGGGCTCGCGGCCGGACTCGACCGGCTGGAGGCGGCGCTGCGGGCCGACCGGGAGCGAAGGGAACTGCTGCGGGCCCGGTTGTCCGGGGCCTGGTCGACGGTGGGACTGCTCGCACTGCTGCCGGTGGCGGGCGTGCTGATCGGGAGCGCGATGGGCGCGGACCCGCTGAGGGTGCTGCTGCACACGCCGTTGGGGCTCGGCTGCCTGGTGGCGGGCGGGTTGCTGGAGGCGGCGGGCCTGCTGTGGTCCCGTCGGATCGTACGGAGCGGAGAGGGGGAGGGTGCGTGAACGGGGACGTTGTCCACAGGCTGGGGGTAGTGGTGTCGGCCGCCGCGGCGGTGGGGTGTCTGGCTTTCGCGTTGGCCGGTAGGCGCCGGGAGCAGGAGTCCCGTCGGCGGCTCGTGACGCTGCTGGCGGTCGAGGCGGCGATGGCGGGACGGCGGCGCGGTGACTTCCGGGCCGGGGTGGCGTGGGCACGGGACTGGGGCGGCCCCCTGGCGGCTGTGGTGGCCGGGTACGTGCTGGTCGGAGGGGTGTGGGGGTGCCTCGCCGGGGCGATGGCCGGAGTCGGGGTGCGGAAGTGGCAGCGGGGCCGGAAGTCGAAAGGGGCCATGGCGGCGGAGGAGGCGGCCGCAGGTCGGCAACTGCCGCTGGCCGCGGACCTCTTGGCTGCCTGTGTGGCTGCGGGTGCCGGGCCGGGAGAGGCGGCGCGGGCGGTCGGGGAGTCGCTCGGCGGGCCGGTCGGGGAGCGGTTGGCCCGGGCGGCGGCGGAGCTGCGGCTCGGAGGTGAACCGGCCCAGGCGTGGGGTTGGTTGGGGGAGATACCCGGTGCTGCCGGGCTGGCCAGGTGTCTGGCCCGGAGCGGGGCCAGCGGGGCTCCGGCGGCAGGGCCGGTGGCCCGGATCGCGGACGGCCTCCGCGCGGAGCGGGCCCGCAGGGCCGAGGCCGGGGCGAATCGGGCGGCCGTGCTGATCGTCGTGCCGCTGTCGCTCTGCTTCCTGCCCGCCTTTCTGGTGGTGGGTGTGGTTCCGGTGGTGATCGGGCTGGCGGAGGGACTGCTGGCCGGTGGGTGAGTGACTCAAGTGACGTGAATATTCAGGAGGTTGAGATGGGAAAGCGGATGTGGGTGCAGGTGGTACGCGTGGTGGGAAGGGCGCGGACGAGGTTGCGCGGGACCGGGGACGCGGGGATGAGTACGTCCGAGTACGCGGTCGGGACGATCGCCGCCTGCGCCTTCGCGGCGGTGCTCTACAAGGTGGTCACCAGTGGCGCGGTCTCGGGGGCGTTGCAGGCGGCGGTGGAGAGGGCTCTCGATGTGCAGTTCTGAGGGGGAGCCGGGGGACCGCAGGCGTGCGGACCGGGGCTATGTGACCGCTGAGGCGGCGTTGGCGGTGCCGGTGCTGGTGCTCTTCGGGATGGCCCTGGTGTGGGCGCTGATGGCGGCCTCCGCGCAGATCCAGTGCGTGGACGCCGCCCGGGTGGGGGCGCGGGCGGCGGCCCGGCAGGAGCCGACGGCGGCCACCGAGGCGGCAGCCAGGCAGGCGGCGCCGGACGGGGCGAAGGTCGGGTTCCGGCGGGAGGGCGACCTGGTGCGGGTGGTGGTCGAGGCCCCCGCGCCGGGACCGGGTCCGCTGGGCATGACGCTGCGGGCCGAGGCGGTGGCGTTGGCGGAGGAGACGGTGGGGGTGGGGACGTGAGGACGACTGGTGGGAGAGGGGAACGCGGGTCGGCGACGGTGTCGGCACTGGGGGTGGTCGCCCTGCTCGGGGTGGTGTTCGCGGGGGTGCTGGCGATGGGCCAGGCGGTGGTCGCCCGGCACCGGGCCGGGGGCGGCGCGGACCTGGCCGTACTGGCGGCGGCCCAGGAGTGGGCGCGCGGGGAGCGGGCCGCCTGCGGGCGGGCGGCCGAAGTGGCTCGGGCCCAGGGAGTGCGGGTGGTGCGGTGTGCGCTGCGGGGCGAGGTGGCGGACGTCTCGGTGGAGGCGGGGGTGGGGCCGTACGAGGTGGTGGTGAGGGCGCGGGCGGGGCCGGGGCGAGGACCGGGGGACCCGGTGGGCCCCGGGGCGGGGTCAGGCAGATTCGGGGGCCGCGTCGAGGAGGGCGGTGAGGAGGCGGAGGGCGCCGCGTTTGTGGAGGGGGTCGTTGCCGTTGCCGCATTTCGGGGACTGGATGCAGGACGGGCAGCCCGCGTCGCACTCGCAGGAGGCGATGGCCTCGCGGGTGGCGGCGAGCCAGGCGCGGGCGGTGTGGAAACCGCGCTCGGCGAAGCCCGCGCCGCCCGGGTGGCCGTCGTAGACGAACACCGTGGGGAGCAGGGTGTCGGGGTGGAGTGGGATGGAGACGCCGCCGATGTCCCAGCGGTCGCAGGTGGCGAAGAGGGGGAGGAGGCCGATGGCGGCGTGCTCGGCGGCGTGCAGGGCGCCCGGGAGGATCTCCGGGGTGAGGCGGGCCGTGTCGAGGTCGTCCTCGGTGAGGGTCCACCAGACGGCGCGGGTGCGGAGCTTGCGGGGCGGGAGGTCGAGTTTGGTCTCGCCGAGGACCTCGCCGGTGATCAGTTTGCGCCGCAGGAAGGAGACGACCTGGTTGGTGACCTCGACGGAGCCGTAGTGGAGGCGGGCCGTGCCCCAGGGGACGGTCTCGTCGGTGGAGAGGATCGAGATGGCGGTGGTGTCGCGGGCGGTCGTGGAATAGGGCGGACTGGCCTCCTCGACGAGGGCGGCGGAGTCCTCCAGGTCGAGGCGGCGGACCAGATAGGTGCGGCCCTGGTGGAGGTGGACCGCACCCTCGTGGACGGAGGCGTGGGCGGCCTCGGCGTCGACCGTGCCGAGCAGGCGGCCGGTGGACTCCTCGACGATCTGGACCGGGTTGCCGCCCCCGCCCCGGATGTCGGCCAGGTCGGCGGCCCGTTCGCGGCGGGTCCAGTACCAGGACGTGCCCCGGCGGCGCAGCAGGTTCGCCGCTTCGAGGGAGGGGAGGAGCGGTTCGGCGGCGGGGCCGAAGAGGGCGAAGTCGGATGTGGTGAGGGGGAGTTCGGCGGCGGCCGCGCAGAGGTGGGGGGCCAGGACGTAGGGGTTGTCGGGGTCGAGGACCGTGGATTCGACGGGCTGGTCGAAGAGGGCCTCGGGGTGGTGTGCGAGGTAGGTGTCGAGCGGGTCGTCGCGGGCGATCAGGATCGCGAGGGCACCCTCGCCGGAGCGGCCCGCGCGGCCCGCCTGCTGCCAGAGGGAGGCGCGGGTTCCGGGATAACCGGCGATCAGGACGGCGTCCAGGCCGGAGACGTCGATGCCGAGTTCGAGAGCGGTGGTGGCGGCCAGGCCGAGGAGCTCGCCGGAGTGCAGGGCCGCTTCGAGGGCCCGGCGTTCCTCGGGGAGATATCCGCCCCGGTAGGCGGCCACCCGGCGGGGGAGTGAGCGGTCGCTGTGGTCGGCGAGTCGCTCCTTGGCGATCAGGGAGATCAGCTCGGCCCCGCGACGGGATCGTACGAAGGCGACTGTGCGGATGTTGTGGAGAACCAGATCGGTGAGGAGGTCGGCGGTCTCGGCGGTCGCGGTGCGCCGGACAGGGGCGTTGTTCTCGCCGTGGAGCTCGGTGAGCGGGGGCTCCCAGAGGGCGAAGACCAGTTCGCCGCGGGGCGAGGCGTCGTCGGCGACCTCCTTGACCGGGAGGCCGGTCAGGCGGCCCGCGGCGACGGCCGGGTCGGCTGAGGTGGCCGAGGCGAGGAGGAAGACCGGGTTCGCGCCGTACCGCTCGCACAGGCGGCGCAGCCGTCGTACGACCTGGGCGACGTGCGAGCCGAAGACGCCCCGGTAGGTGTGGCACTCGTCGATGACGACGTAGCGCAGGGCCTTGAGGAAGGAGGACCAGCGGGGGTGGGAGGGCAGGATGCCGCGGTGCAGCATGTCCGGGTTGGTGAGGACCAGGTTGGCGTACTGGCGGACCCACTCGCGTTCCTCGACGGGGGTGTCGCCGTCATAGACGGCCGGGCGGACCGCGTTGCCCAGCGGGGCCGCCAGGGACCTCACCGCACGGCGCTGGTCGGCGGCCAGGGCCTTGGTGGGGGCCAGGTAGAGGGCGGTGGCCCCCCGGCCGTTGGGGGCCTCGGAGCCGTCCAGGAGGGCGCTGAGGACCGGGGCGAGGTAGGCGAGCGACTTGCCCGAGGCCGTTCCTGTGGCGATCACCACGGACTCGCCGTCCAGGGCGTGCTCGGCGGCCTGCGCCTGGTGGGTCCAGGGGTCCCGGATGCCCGCCGCTTCGATCGCCGCGATCACTTCGCTGCGGATCCGGTCCGGCCATACCGCATGGCTGCCCTCCCGCGCGGGCAAGTGCTCCGTATGAGTGACGCGAGCGGCCCGGCTCTCCCCTGCGGAGAGACGGGCGAGGACCTCGCCGGGAGACGGGCCTGCGGCCCTGCTCTGGGGAGGTCGTCCGGGACGGGGATTCTTGGCCATCACCGCCGAGTGTGTCACTGGCGTGACGGACAATGGTCTCAAGGCGTCGTGCTCGCCTGCTGGTAAGTGATTGAATGCGTTTCGCGGCTGGCGTTCCGTCCTCTGGCTCCGCCGGGGAGACCTCAGGGGGGCGGCCGCTCGATAGCAAGGTGCTGGAGGATCCGTGGACCTGTCCCTGTCGACTCGCAACGTGAACGGCCCCAACGGCGACCGTACGGTCGTCGAGGTCGGTGGCGAGATTGATGTGTATACCGCGCCCAAGCTGCGCGAGCAGTTGGTCGAGTTGGTGAACGACGGCAGCTATCACCTGGTTGTCGACATGGAAGCCGTGGACTTCCTCGACTCCACCGGGCTCGGCGTGCTTGTGGGCGGACTGAAGCGTGTGCGTGCCCACGAGGGCTCGCTGCGCCTGGTCTGCAACCAGGAGCGCATTCTCAAGATCTTCCGGATCACCGGACTGACCAAGGTGTTCCCGATCCACACGACGGTCGACGAGGCCGTCGCGGCGGCCGACTGACGCCTGCCGGTCCGCCGGAAGTGAACAACAAGCTCAGAGCAGTACAGCGCGGGGTGCCGGGCCTCACCGCCCGGTCCCTCGCGGATGCACGCCCGTACGTCCGAGGGGGATGCGCAATGGCCACCGTGGAACTCCGTTTCAGCGCCCAGCCCGAGCACGTCAGGACGGCCCGCCTCGTGGCGGCCGCCGTGGCGCGTCGGGCCGGGGTCGACGAGGCGGTGCTGGACGAGGTCCGGCTCGCGGTGGGTGAGGCGTGCTCCCGGGCCGTGGGCCTGCACCGTACGAACAACATCGTGGCACCGGTCAAGGTGGCGCTGACCGAGGAGGAGAAGACCTTCTCCATCGAGGTCAGCGACGAGGTGCCGGCGCCCGTCGGTTCGGTCCCCGGTGCGCGTAGCGCGCCGGAGGCGGGGCCGCGCGCGGTGGATCTCGAAGCGGACGGCGAGGACGACATGGGTCTCGCCGTCATCAGCGGACTCGTCGACGACCTGGAAGTCCTCGGCGGGGAAAGCGGCGGTTCGATCCGTATGAGCTGGCCGACCGCTTCCGCGGTGGTAATGCCCTGAAAGCATTTCCCTGTCGGGTGCAGTCGTCATTGATATTCGTGAGGCCCTGCTGAGCAGGGCCTTTCGTTTTTTCCGGGCCGCTTCAAAATCATTTTCGGAGATCAATTCTGCGGCGGTCTGTTGAGATCAGCTTCCGCTCCCTAGAATCCGTCCATCTTGAGCTCCGCGCGTCAAGGAGGACGAATGGCGGGACCTTTCAACTCCCCACAGTCCGAACACTTCTCGAACCTCGCGGTTTCACTCACCGACAACAACCGGCTCATCGTGATCGTCATCGCCGCCGTCGCGATCGCCGCACTGATCGTCGCCCGGCTGCTGGTGCGTCAGGTCCTGGCGGCCGACGAGGGCACCGACTCCATGAAGGAGATCGCCGCCGCCGTACAGGAGGGCGCAAACGCCTATCTGATGCGGCAGTTGCGCACTCTGGGGATCTTCGCGGTAGTGGTGGTATTCCTGTTGCTGCTGCTACCGGCGGACAACACCTCGCAGCGGATAGGGCGTTCGCTGTTCTTCCTCGTGGGCGCGGTGTTTTCCGCAGCCACCGGATACATCGGGATGCGCCTCGCGGTGCGCAGTAATGTGCGGGTGGCGGCTGCCGCGCGCGAAGCGACTCCCGCACAGGGTGAGCCGGAAAAGGATCTCAAAACCGTTTCGCACAAAGCGATGAAGATCGCATTTCGCACGGGTGGCGTCGTCGGAATGATCACCGTGGGCCTCGGCCTGCTCGGTGCGGCCGTCGTCGTCCTCGTGTACGCCGATCACGCGCCCAAGGTCCTGGAGGGCTTCGGCCTGGGAGCCGCCCTCATCGCGATGTTCATGAGGGTCGGCGGCGGCATCTTCACCAAGGCCGCCGACGTCGGCGCCGACCTGGTCGGCAAGGTGGAAAAGGGCATTCCGGAAGACGATCCGCGCAATGCCGCGACCATCGCCGACAACGTGGGCGACAACGTCGGCGACTGCGCGGGCATGGCGGCCGACCTCTTCGAGTCGTACGCCGTCACGCTCGTCGCCGCGCTGATCCTGGGCATGGCGGCCTTCGGCGACGCGGGGCTCACGTTCCCGCTGATCGTTCCCGCGATCGGCGTGATCACCGCCATGATCGGCATCTTCGCCGTCGCACCCCGGCGCACCGACCGCAGCGGCATGACCGCGATCAACCGGGGATTCTTCATCTCCGCCGTGATCTCGCTGGTGCTGGTCGCCGTGGCAGTGTTCGTCTACCTGCCGTCCTCGTACCGGGAACTCGACGGCGTCGCGGACGAGGCCGTGCTCGGGCACGGCGGCGACCCGCGGCTGCTGGCGCTCGTCGCGGTCGCCATCGGCATCGTGCTGGCCGCGCTGATCCAGCAGCTCACGGGGTACTTCACCGAGACGACCAGGCGGCCGGTCCGCGACATCGGCAAGTCGTCGCTGACCGGACCCGCGACCGTGGTCCTGGCCGGGATCTCGATCGGGCTGGAATCCGCCGTGTACACCGCGCTGCTCATCGGGCTCGGCGTGTACGGAGCGTTCCTGCTCGGCGGTACGTCGATCATCCTGGCCCTGTTCGCGGTCGCGCTGGCCGGGACCGGGCTGCTCACCACGGTCGGCGTCATCGTCGCCATGGACACCTTCGGACCGGTCTCCGACAACGCGCAGGGCATCGCCGAGATGTCCGGCGACGTGACGGGCGCCGGCGCGCAGGTGCTCACCGACCTGGACGCCGTCGGCAACACCACCAAGGCCATCACCAAGGGCATCGCCATCGCCACGGCCGTGCTCGCCGCCGCCGCGCTCTTCGGCTCGTACCGGGACGCCATCCTGGGCGCGGCCAGGAAGGCGGGCCTGGTGACCGGCGGTGAGGGCACTCCGGTCAACCTCTCCATGGACATCTCGCAGCCCAACAACCTGGTCGGGCTGATGCTCGGCGCCGCGGTCGTCTTCCTCTTCTCGGGGCTGGCGATCAACGCGGTGTCCAGGTCGGCGGGGGCCGTTGTCCACGAGGTGCGGCGGCAGTTCCGCGAGCACCCCGGGATCATGGACTACACGGAGAAGCCCGAGTACGGGCGGGTCGTCGACATCTGCACGAAGGACGCGCTGCGCGAGTTGGCGACGCCAGGACTGCTGGCCGTCATGGCCCCGATCGCCGTCGGCTTCACCTTCGGCGTGGGCGCGCTCGGCGCGTATCTCGCCGGGGCGATCGGCGCGGGCACGTTGATGGCGGTCTTCCTCGCGAACTCCGGAGGGGCCTGGGACAACGCCAAGAAGCTCGTCGAGGACGGGCACCACGGCGGCAAGGGCAGCGAGGCGCACGCCGCGACGGTGATCGGCGACACGGTGGGCGACCCCTTCAAGGACACCGCGGGCCCGGCCATCAACCCGCTGCTGAAGGTGATGAACCTGGTGGCGCTGCTGATCGCACCCGCCGTGGTCCAGTACAGCTTCGGCGTCGACGCCAGTCCGTGGGTGCGGGCCGTCGTCGCGGTGATCGCCTTCGGCGTGATCGTCGGTGCGGTGTACGTGTCCAAGCGGCGCGGCATCGTGATGGGCGACGAAGCGGGGGGCGAGTCCGGTGGCGGAGGAGTCGGTGACGGATCGGCCGGTGGTGACGAAGGCAACTCGGCTACCGTTCCGGCGCAGTCCGAGCCGTCCGTGACGACGAAGGCGGTGCCGTAGGGAAGAGACGTAACGGCTGGTCAGGGAGCGGGCGGGCGGCGCGGATTGACGCGCGGGCCGCCCGCTTCGGCGTATGCGCGGAAAGGGGGCGTGAGGGGGCTCGCGCACGGCGCACTCTTGGTGCAAATGGCTTCAATGCCGGATGAATGGGAAGCACGGCACGCGGCGGTAGGCCACTTGGCGTGTATGTTCCGGGGCCGAGAACCTTGGAAGGGACCAATCCGGTGAACAAGAAGCTTGCGGCCGTGCTGTCCGGCGGTGCGGTACTCGTGATGATGACGACCCTCTCGGGCTGCGGTGACGACGCCGAGGACAAGGCCAAGGAATGGTCCAAGACCTACTGCCCCAAGGAGAAGGCGGCCGTCGAGAAGAGCACCAAGGCCGAGAAGCTGATCAGCTCGGTCGCCGCCGACGGCAAGCCCGAAGAGCTCAAGAAGGTCGATGTCCAGGCGTTCCAGATGTACGGCGACGCCGCCCGGGACCGGATCAAGGCCCTGAAGGAGGCCGGGATTCCGCCCGTCAAGGACGGTGAGCGCGACCACAAGGAAATGATCAAGAACCTGGACGCCAAGGCCAAGGCGTACGACGAGCTGAAGAAGCAGGCGGAGGCCCTGGACCCGGCGTCGAAGGAGTTCCCGAAGGCGCTCGACAAGATCGGCGCGGACCTCGGCAAGGCGGACAAGCTGCCCGCGCCGAAGATCTTCTGCCCGAGCTCGAACGCGGGGGCGACGACGAACCCGGTGTAAGCCCTGTGGGGCTCGTGGGACTGGAGGGCTCTTCTGTGATCCCTGGTAGGTCCTGCGGGCCCGTGACCGGGGCAGGGGCCGTGGGCGTACCGCGATTGTCAGAGGCAGCGGCGACAATGGCCGGGTGAGTCAGACCAGCCATTCCGCGCCCCTGCCCGAGTCCCTGCCCGCCGCCGGGAGTGCCGCCCGCCTCCGGGAGGCCCTGCTCGCGGCGGCCTTCACCGCCGACGGGCTGCTCGACCTCCTCGGCGCGCCCGCCTACAGCGCGCTGGCGCGCGGCGAGACCGTGCCCGCACTGCGTGCGACCAGGGGGGAGGGGTCGCTCGCGGCGTTGGTGCGGCTCTTCCTGCTCCAGGAGTCCGTGCCGGTCGACCGGGTCGCCGGTGTGCTCCCCGTGGACGTGTGCCTGGCCGACGCGTGGCTGGTCCGGGACGGTGAAGCGCTGCGGGCGACCGTCGACGTGCGGCCGTACGGCGGGGAGGACGGCCAGGACTGGTTCATCGTGTCCGACCTGGGGCGCGCGGTCGGCGGCGCGGGCGGTGCCGGGACCCGTCAGGAGGGCGTCGTGCTCGGCGTCGGCGGCGCGTCCACCACGCTCGCCGGAATCACCGTACGTACGCCTGTCGGCTCGGCCCTCGACCTCGGTACGGGGTCCGGAATCCAGGCATTGCACGCCGCGCAGCACGCGGTGCGGGTCACCGCCACCGACCTCAACCCCCGTGCGCTGGACTTCACCCGGCTGACCCTCGCCCTGTCCGGGGCGGCGGAGGCGGAGCTGGTGGAGGGGTCGCTGTTCGAGCCGGTGGGGGAGCACACTTATGACCTTGTTGTCTCGAATCCGCCGTTCGTGATCTCGCCGGGTGCGCGGCTGACGTACCGCGACGGCGGCATGGGCGGGGACGACCTGTGCCGGACGCTCGTCCAGGAGGCGGGGGAGCGGCTGAACGAGGGCGGGTACGCACAGTTTCTGGCCAACTGGCAGCACGTCGAGGGCGAGGACTGGAAGGACCGGATTCGTTCCTGGGTGCCGCGTGGGTGCGACGCGTGGATCGTGCAGCGCGAGGTCCAGGACGTGGCGCAGTACGCGGAGTTGTGGCTGCGGGACGGGGGCGACCACCGGACGGATCCGGCCGAGTACGCGGCGCGGTACGAGGCGTGGCTGGACGAGTTCGAGGCGCGGAAGACCGTGGGGGTGGGGTTCGGGTGGATCACCCTGCGGAAGTCGGCGGCGGCGTGGGACGAGCCTTCTGTGGTGGTGGAGGAGTGGCCGCATCCGGTGGAGCAGCCGTTGGGGGATGTCATCCGGCAGCACTTCGAGCTGCGGGACTATCTGCGGGCGCAGGACGACGCGGGGCTGTTGAGCGGGCACTTCGTGCTGGCCGATGAGGTCGTGCAGGAGCAGATCGGGGAGCCGGGGACCGAGGATCCGGAGTACGTGGTGCTCCGTCAGCACCGGGGGATGCGGCGGGCGACGCGGGTCGACACGGTGGGGGCGGGGTTTGCGGGGGTGTCGGACGGGTCGCTCAGTGCGGGGCAGATTCTGGATGCGATCGCGCAGTTGTTGGGGGAGGACGCGGTGGGGTTGAGGGAGCGGACTCCGGAGGCGATCCGGGGGCTGGTGGAGGAGGGGTTTTTGCTGCCCTTGCAGGGGGCTTGCGTGAACGTGCTCCGTTAGGGGCGCGGGGAACTGCGCGGCCAGCCCCCACGCGCCCGCACGTCCGAACCCCAAGCCTCGCGAGTTTAGGTGAAGGGTGGGGTCTCCCCTGCTCGAACGAAGTTGAGAGCTTGGGGAAGGGTCTGGGGCAGCCCGCCGCAGGCGCACCGGGGTGCGGCGCACCCATGGGGCGGGGTGACGGCGGGGGTGCTCCGGGGTGGGCCCGGAGCGAGGGGTGCCGCCCCCTTGCCCGCCCGTTCCGCCCCCGGGGGGCGGCCCCGCCGCCCAAGGGGGCTGGGGAAGCGGAGGGCGGAGCCCAAGGGGGCTAGGCGGAAGCGGAGCCCAAGGGGGCCGGGCGGAGGCGGAGCCTGAGGGGCTAGGCAAGGTGCTGCCCAAGGGGACTGGGCGGGAGCGGGGCCCGAGGGGCGAGGCGGAGGCGGGGCCCGAGGGGCGAGGCGGAGGCGGGGCCCGAGGGGGTTGGGTGGGGGTGGGAGGGGGAGGTGTTGCTGGTCAGGGGGGAGGGGGTGGTGGGGTGGGGGAGGGCTTGCTGGGGCTGCCCGGGAGGGGCCCGTACGGGGGCGGTGGGGTGGTCCGGGCGGCAGGAATGGCGATTGTCGGGTTACCGTCTCTCAGGTGGCCGTTGCGGGCTTTCGGGCTTTTGCCGTCTGACACGAGGACGGGATGTACCGTCACACTCCGCAGCGTTGCGCGTCAGGCCCGGCCCGTCCGGCGGACGCGTACGACCACGACTGTGATCACTGAGTGTCGACCGGAGAGAAGAGCCAAGTTGTCCCCGACCAGCGAGACCGCACAGGGCGGCCGCCGACTCGTCATCGTCGAGTCGCCTGCCAAGGCGAAGACGATCAAGGGCTACCTCGGCCCCGGATACGTAGTCGAGGCGAGCGTCGGGCACATTCGCGACCTCCCGAGCGGCGCAGCCGAGGTGCCCGACAAGTACACCGGTGAGGTACGCCGCCTCGGGGTCGACGTCGACAACGACTTCCAGCCCATCTACGTCGTGAACTCCGACAAGAAGGCGCAGGTCAAGAAGCTCAAGGACCTGCTGGCCGAGTCGGACGAACTCTTCCTCGCCACCGATGAGGACCGCGAGGGCGAAGCCATCGCGTGGCATCTGCAGGAAGTGCTGAAGCCCAAGGTTCCGGTGCACCGGATGGTCTTCCACGAGATCACCAAGGACGCGATCCGCGAGGCGGTGTCGAACCCGCGCGAGCTGAACAAGCCGATGGTCGACGCGCAGGAGACCCGGCGCATCCTCGACCGGCTGTACGGCTACGAGGTCTCGCCGGTCCTGTGGAAGAAGGTCATGCCGAAGCTTTCGGCGGGCCGGGTGCAGTCCGTCGCGACACGTCTCGTCGTCGCCCGGGAACGCGAGCGCATCGCTTTTCGTTCTGCTGAGTACTGGGACCTCACCGGTACGTTCTCCACCGGACGCACCGGGGACGCCTCCGATCCGTCCTCGCTGGTCGCCCGCCTGGCGACGGTCGACGGCAGGCGCGTCGCCCAGGGCCGTGACTTCAACGCGGCCGGACAACTGAAGAGCGACGTCCTGCACCTGGACGAGGCGAACGCCCGTGCCCTGGCCGCCGCCCTCGCCGACTCCTCCTTCGCGGTGCGCTCGGTCGAGTCCAAGCCGTACCGACGCTCGCCGTACGCCCCGTTCCGTACGACGACCCTCCAGCAGGAGGCGTCCCGCAAGCTCGGGTTCGGCGCGAAGTCCACGATGCAGGTGGCCCAGAAGCTGTACGAGAACGGCTTCATCACCTACATGCGTACGGACTCCACCACGCTGTCCGACACGGCGATCACCGCGGCCCGTGCCCAGGTGACCCAGCTGTACGGCGCCGCGTACCTGCCGGACAAGCCGCGCACGTATGCCGGGAAGGTCAAGAACGCGCAGGAGGCGCACGAGGCGATCCGCCCGTCGGGTGATCGTTTCCGCACCCCCGCCGAGACGGGTCTGGCCGGCGACCAGTTCAAGCTGTACGAGCTGATCTGGAAGCGGACCGTCGCCTCGCAGATGAAGGACGCGGTCGGGAATTCCGTGACCGTGAAGATCGCGGGTCAGGCATCCGACGGCCGTACCGCCGAGTTCTCGGCGTCCGGCAAGACGATCACCTTCCACGGCTTCATGAAGGCGTACGTCGAAGGTGCGGACGACCCGAACGCGGAGCTGGACGACCGGGAGCGGCGCCTGCCGCAGGTCGCCGAGGGCGACGCGCTGGCGGCCGAGGAGATCACGGTCGACGGCCACGCGACCAAGCCGCCCGCCCGCTACACCGAGGCTTCGCTGGTCAAGGAGCTGGAAGAGCGCGAGATCGGGCGTCCTTCGACGTACGCGTCGATCATCGGGACGATCCTGGACCGCGGGTACGTGTTCAAGAAGGGGACGGCTCTCGTCCCGTCGTTCCTGAGCTTCGCCGTGGTCAATCTGCTGGAGACGCACTTCGGGCGGCTCGTCGACTACGACTTCACCGCGCGGATGGAGGACGACCTCGACCGCATCGCACGGGGCGAGGCGAAGTCCGTGCCGTGGCTGAGGCGGTTCTACTTCGGTGAGGGCGAGGCGACGGGGGTCGCGTCCGACGCGGGCAATGGCGACGGGGACCACCTGGGTGGTCTCAAGGAGCTGGTGACGGACCTCGGCGCGATCGACGCGCGGGAGATCTCGTCCTTCCCGGTCGGCGACGGGATCGTGCTGCGGGTCGGCCGGTACGGGCCGTACATCGAGCGCGGTGAGAAGGACTCCGAGGGCCACCAGCGCGCCGACGTTCCGGACGACATGGCTCCGGACGAGCTGACCGTGGAGTACGCGGAGGAGCTGCTCGCCAAGCCGAGCGGTGACTTCGAGCTCGGGGCCGACCCAGAGACCGGGCGGCAGATTGTCGCCAAGGACGGGCGTTACGGGCCGTATGTGACGGAGATCCTGCCCGAGGGGACGCCGAAGACGGGGAAGAACGCGGTGAAGCCGCGGACCGCTTCGCTGTTCAAGTCCATGACGTTGGACACGGTGACGCTGGCTGACGCGTTGAAGCTGATGTCGTTGCCGCGTGTGGTGGGTGCCGATGCCGAGGGCGTCGAGATCACCGCGCAGAACGGGCGGTACGGGCCGTACCTGAAGAAGGGGACGGACTCGCGGTCGCTGGAGACCGAGGACCAGCTGTTCTCCATCACGGTGGAGGAGGCACTGGCGATCTACGCGCAGCCCAAGCAGCGCGGGCGGGCAGCCGCCAAGCCGCCGCTGAAGGAGCTCGGGACGGACCCGGTGAGCGAGCGGCCGGTCGTGGTCAAGGACGGTCGTTTCGGGCCGTACGTGACCGATGGCGAGACGAACGCGACGCTGAGGTCCGGCGACAGCGTGGAGGAGATCACTCCCGAGCGCGGGTACGAGCTGCTGGCGGAGAAGCGGGCGAAGGGGCCTGCGAAGAAGGTCGCCAAGAAGGCGGCGAAGAAGGCTCCGGCGAAGAAGGCCGCTGCGAAGAAGGTGGCGGCGAAGAAGACGGCTTCTTCTTCGGCTGAGGCGAAGAAGACTGCTGCTTCTCCGGCCAAGAAGGCTCCGGCGAAGAAGGCTCCGGCCAAGAAGGTGGCTTCCGCCTCGGAGTAGGCGCGAGGCCCTGGGGTGGGGCGGGGCCAGCACCGGGGCGGGGCGGGAGCGAGGGGTGCCGCCCCTTGCCCGCCCGTTCCGCCCCCTTGCCCGCCCGTTCCGCCCCCTTGGGCGGCCCCGCCGCCCAAGGGGGCTCGGCCTTCACACGTTCGTTCGAGGACCCGCGCATGGGTGCCGGGCAGGCCGGATAGGCTGGCGGGATGACGCGAGCCGAGCAGCCAACGGTCGTGAGCCCCACCTCCGACGCACTAGCCGCAGACTCACGCGAGCGAGCCGTACGGGCTCTTCTGCGCCACCAGCCGTTGAAACGGCTGTGGAGCGCACAGCTCGTCAGCGGTGTCGGGGATGCTCTCGCCCTACTCGTACTTCTTCTGCTGACGCTGGAGGCATCAGGCCCCCGAGCGGTGTTCGGCGGCGAATACCGCGGTGCCGCCTTCGTGGTCGCCGCCGTGTTCGGGGCGCGGCTCCTCGCGACGCTGCTGTTCGGGGCCGTCCTGCTGGGGCCGGTTTCGGCGCTCGTCGCGCCGGGCGGCCCGCTCGACCGGCGCTGGGCGATGCTCGCCGCCGACGGGCTGCGGCTCGCGCTGCTGGTCGTCGCGCCCCTGTGGATCGGCTGGATGCCGGACAAGGCGACGCCGATGCTGCTGGTCACCGTCTTCATCGTCGGGGTCGCGGAGCGGTTCTGGTCGGTGGCGCATGAAAGTGCCGCCCCGGCGCTGCTGCCCGCCCCGCCCATCGAGGGCGATGCGGTGCGTCCGCTTCCGGATCACCTCGGGGCGCTGCGCAGGCTGACGCTCCGTACGAACTTCGCGGCGATCCCTCTCGCCGCCGCGGCTCTTCTCGTCGCGACGCTGATCGGGCGGCTGCTCGGAACCGGGCTCGGGTGGTTCTCCAGCCACCAGGCGGCCCTTGGGTCGTACGTCGCGGCCGGGCTCTTCGCGGCCTCGCTCTCGACGCTGGTCTTCCTGGAACTGCCCGACGCCCACACCCCGCGTCCGCGCTCCCCGCTGGAGGGCCTGCGCAGGCCCAGTACCGGCAACGGACCCGACAAGGGGCGTACCGGGGCCATTCCGCTTCTGGTGCTGGCCGGGGGTGCCGTGACCGGTGCCGTCGCCGTTGCCGCCGCCGTTTCCGTACTGCACGCGCAGGACCTCGGCGGCGGGGGCGCGGTCTTCGCGCTGCTGGTGCTCGCGCTCGCCGCAGGTACCGGGCTCGGGATCCGTACGGCGGTCAAGGTTCTTCCGGCGTTCTCGCGGCGGCGTCTGCTGGCGCTCGCGCTCGCCGTCACCGGGGTCGCGCTGCTGGCCATGGGGCTGGTGCCCGACACCACCACGGTGCTGCTCCTCGCGCTGCTCGCGGGGTACGCGGCGGGTGTCGCCGCGCACACTGCGCACACCCTGCTGGACCTGGAGACCGAGGACTTCCGGCAGGCCAGGACCACCGAGCACCTCCAGGCCGTCGTACGGGTCAGCGGGTCGCTCGGCATGCTCGCCGGGCCGCTGCTGGCCGCCGCGATCGGGCTGCACCGGTTGCAGAGCGGAAGCTTCGTCTTCGTCCAGGGCGGCGGGGCCGCGTACACGTTGATGCTGGTCGGGGCGTTGTTGCTGCCCGTGGCCGCGCTCGTACTCGCGAAAACGGATGACCGGCAGGGCGTACCGCTGCGGCGGGACCTGCGGGAGGCGATCCGGGGCGGCGAGCCCGCGCAGGCACCGTCGAAGACCGGGTTCTTCATCGCCCTGGAGGGCGGCGACGGGGCCGGAAAGTCGACACAGGCGAAGGCTCTGGCCGACTGGATAAGGGCCAAGGGGCACGAGGTCGTCGTCACCCGGGAGCCGGGTGCGACGCCGATGGGGAAGCGGCTGCGGTCGATTCTGCTGGACGTGTCGAGCGCCGGTCTGTCGAACCGGGCGGAGGCGCTGCTGTACGCCGCCGACCGCGCGGAGCACGTGGATTCGGTGGTGCGGCCCGCGCTGGAGCGGGGCGCGGTGGTCATCACGGATCGGTACATCGACTCGTCGGTGGCGTACCAGGGGGCGGGGCGGGATCTGGCTCCGACCGAGATCGCGCGGATGTCGCGGTGGGCGACGCACGGTCTCGTACCGCATCTGACGGTTCTGCTGGACGTGTCCCCGGAGACGGCGCGAGAGCGCTTCACGGAGGCGCCGGACCGGCTGGAATCGGAGCCTCCGGAGTTCCACGCGCGGGTCAGGGCCGGTTTCCTGACGCTGGCGGCCTCGGATGCGAGCCGGTACCTGGTGGTGGACGCGGGGCAGGAGCCCGAGGCGGTCACGACGGTCGTACGGCATCGGCTCGACCAGATGCTGCCCATGTCGGAGCAGGAGATCGCGGCTGCCGAGGCGGCGCGCAAGGCGGCCGAGGAGGAGGCGCGACGCCTCGCCGAGGAGGAGGCCGCGCGCAAGGCCGAGGAGGAGCGCGTCGAGCGCGAGCGGCAGGAACAGCTCGCCCGGCTGCGTGCCGAGGAGGAGGAGCGCAAGCGCCGCGAGATCGAGGAGGCGCGGCGTCGTGAGGCGGAGCGCCAGGCGGAGGAGGCCAGGCAGCGCGCCGAGGAGGCGCGACGGCTGGCCGAGGAGGAGCGCGTACGGCGCGAGGCCGAGGCCAAGGCGCGGGCCGCCGAGCAGGAGCGGATGCGCAAGCAGGCCGAGGAGGAGGCGCGGCTGCGTGCCGAGGCGGAGGAGCGCCGCAGGGAGAAGCAGCGCAAGGCGGAGGAGGCCCTGCTGAAGGCGGAGGCGGCGCGGTCGGCGGCGGCTGCGGCCTCGGCGGCTTCCGCGGCTGCGGCGGTGGCTTCGGCCCCTGTGGCTCCTGCGGCTCCTGCGCGGGGTCCGGTTGTCCCTCCGAAGGCGGCGGTTTCGGATCGCGTGCCGGAGACGGACAACGAGACGACCGTGCCGACGCCGATCGTGCGGCTGGACATGACGAAGGGGGAGGAGCCGGGTGCACCGGCGACTCCCGACGTGGCCGAGACGACGGTGCTGCCGAAGCCGGTTCCGGGCGCGGGTGTGACTCCGGGTGCGGCGGACGAGACCGCGGTGATTCCGGCCGTACGGGAGACGGGTTCGGCGGCGGACGAGACGGCCGTGCTGCCGCCCGTACGGGACGGAGGCCCGACGGACCGGGTGCCCTCGGGGTACTTCCGGGACGAGCCCGAGGTGGACCGGACCCGGGAGCTGCCCCAGTACTACTCGGACGATCCCGAGGGCACCGAGGCCGAACGCAGGCCGAAGCGGCGCTCGGACTGGGCGGAGGAGACTCCGCTGGACGACCTGCCGTCGCTGGCGGACGAGCTGCTGGGCGGGCCGGACGAGGACGAGGGCAAGGGTCGTAAGGGGCGCGGACGCAGGTAGGTGGTGGGGGCGGCGCCGAGGGTGGCGCCGCCTCTCAGCCTCGCCGAGGGTGGCGCCGCCTGTCCGTCTCAGCGGAGGCCGATGCCACGGAGGGGGCCTTCGGAGGACCCCGTCCCCGATTGTCAGTGGGGTCACCCACAATGGGAGACCAGCCCCACCCCGGGGCCCGCAAGCGCAGGGAGCGGCCATGTCCGTATGGGACGACCTCGTCGGCCAGGAGCGTGTCCAGGAGCAGCTGGCCGGTGCCGCCAAGGACGCCGATGCCCAGGTCACGGCCCAGTCCGTCGGCGGGTCCAGCCCCGAGGCGTCGAAGATGACGCACGCCTGGCTGTTCACCGGACCCCCCGGCTCCGGGCGCTCCACGGCCGCCCGCGCCTTCGCTGCCGCGCTTCAGTGCACCAGCCCCGACCGGGCCCTCGGCGGTGCCCCCGGCTGCGGGTTCTGCGACGGTTGTCACACCGCTCTCGTCGGTACGCACGCCGACGTGGAGGTCGTCCGTACGGACCTCCTCTCCATCGGCGTCAAGGAGACCCGCGACCTGGTCCGCCGCGCCCAGCTCTCGCCCGCCGTCGGCCGCTGGCAGGTCATCGTCCTGGAGGACGCCGACCGCCTCACCGAGGGCGCGGGCAACGTCCTCCTCAAGGCCGTCGAGGAGCCCGCCCCCCGCACGGTGTGGCTGCTCTGCGCGCCTTCCCTCGAAGACGTGCTCCCCACCATCCGCTCCCGCTGCCGCCACCTCACCCTCAGCACCCCCTCCGTCGACGCGGTCGCCGACGTCCTGGTCCGCCGCGACGGCATCGACCCCGAAGCGGCCATGACCGCGGCCCGCGCCACCCAGGGCCACATCGGCCGCGCCCGCCGCCTCGCCACCGACGAACGGGCCCGCAACCGCCGGGCCACCGTCCTGCGGCTGCCCCTGCGCGTCGACGACATCGGCGGCTGCCTCAAGGCCGCACAGGAGCTGGTCGACGCGGCCGGTGAGGACGCCAAGCAGGTCGCGGAGGACGTCGACGAGAAGGAGACCGAGGACCTGAAGGCCGCCCTCGGTGCGGCCGCCGGAGGCCGGATGCCGCGCGGCACGGCGGGCGCGATGAAGGAGCTCGCCGACCGCCAGAAGCGCCGCTCCACCCGTACGCAGCGCGACAGCCTCGACCTCGCCCTCACCGACCTCACCGGCTTCTACCGCGACGTCCTCGCCCTCCAGCTCCGCTCCTCGGTCGCCCTCGCCAACGAGGACGTACGGGAATCCCTGGACCGCATCGCCCGCGACTCGACCCCCGAGCGCACGCTGCGCCGCATCGAGGCGATCATCGCCTGCCGCCGCGCCCTGGACCGGAACGTCGCCCCGCTGCTCGCGGTCGAAGCCATGGCGGTGTCCCTGCGGGCGGGCTGAGCGGGACCGAGGAGCAGGACCAGGGCCTGGGGACCCGGGGCCGGGCACCCTGGTTGACCGCCTCACTCGTACGGGCAACTGCTCGCACCCAGGGCACACGCCACGTAACAATCCCACTACGCTCCGACATATGAACTCCAGGCGTCTGCTCCGCTCCTCCGCCACCCTGTTCGTCGCGACCGGTCTGCTGATCACCGGCTGTTCCACCGGATCGGGGGCCTCGTCACCGCCGAGCCGTACGGTCTCCACCGCCGCGCAGGTCACCGGATCGGCGCAGGCCGTCGACCGGGCCGCCCTCGCCCCGTACTACTCCCAGAAGCTGACCTGGCGGGAGTGCGGCGTTCCCGGTTTTGAGTGCGCGACGATGAAGGCACCGCTGGACTACGCGAAGCCCACGGGCGGCGACATCAACCTGGCGGTCGCCCGCAAGAAGGCCACAGGACCCGGTAGGCGCATCGGATCACTGCTGGTCAACCCGGGCGGGCCGGGCGGTTCCGCGATCGGCTACCTCCAGGCGTACGCCGCCCTCGGCTACCCCGCGCCGGTCCGCGCCCGCTACGACATGGTCGCTGTCGACCCCCGAGGCGTCGCCCGCAGCGAGCCCGTCGAGTGCCTGACCGGGCCCGAGATGGACGCGCACACGCAGGTCGACCAGACCCCGGACGACGCGGCCGAGATCGCGAAGCTGACGGCGGCGTACGAGAAGTTCTCGAAGGGCTGCGAGCGGCGCTCCAAGAAGATCCTCCCGCACGTCTCCACCGTCGAGGCGGCCCGCGACATGGACGTCCTGCGCGAGATCCTCGGCGACGAGAAGCTCCAGTACGTGGGCGCCTCCTACGGCACCTTCCTCGGAGCCACGTACGCCGAACTCTTCCCCGACCGCACCGGCCGCCTCGTCCTCGACGGCGCGATGGACCCCTCTCTGGCCGCGCGGGACATGAACCGCGACCAGACCGCCGGGTTCGAGACCGCCTTCCAGTCCTTCGCCGCCGACTGCGTCAAACAGAAGGACTGCCCGCTCGGCACCGGCACCCCCGCCGAGGCCGGTACCCGCCTCAAGGCCCTCTTCACCTCGCTCGACACCAAGCCCGTCCCCACCAAGGACAAGAACCGCCCGCTCGGCGAGGCCCTCGCCACCACGGGTGCGATCGCCGCGATGTACGACGAGGGTGCCTGGCCCCAGCTCCGCGACGGCATCAAGGCCGCCCAGCAGGGCGACGGCAACGGCCTCCTCGCCCTCGCCGACACCTACTACGAGCGCGACGGCAGCGGCACGTACGCCAACCTCATGTACGCCAACACCGCCGTCAACTGCCTGGACCTCCCCCCGGCCTTCACCTCCCCCGCCGACGTCCAGTCCGCCCTCCCTGCCTTCGACAAGGCGTCCCCGGTCTTCGGTGAGGGCCTCGCCTGGGCCTCCCTGAACTGCGCCTCCTGGCCCGTGAAGCCCACCGGCTCCGGCCACCGCATCGAGGCCAAGGGCGCCGCCCCGCTGGTCGTGGTCGGCACCACCCGCGACCCCGCGACCCCTTACAAGTGGGCCAAGTCCCTCGCCGACCAGCTCGCCACCGGCACCCTCCTCACGTACGACGGCGACGGCCACACCGCGTACGGCCGAGGCAGCGACTGCATCGACACGGCGATCAACACCTACCTCCTGGAGGGCACCCCTCCGAAGGACGGCAAGCAGTGCTCCTGACCCCTCGCTGACCCGTCACCGACCCGTCACCGACCCGTCACCGACCCGTCACTGACCTGCGCGGAGTCCCCGGTTCCGGGGGTGTGCGGAGCACCCCCGGAAACTGTGTAGACTTGGCTCCGCTGCTGATCGCACTATGGTGTGAACGCAGCGGCGCCGCCTTAGCTCAGTTGGCCAGAGCAACGCACTCGTAATGCGTAGGTCTCGGGTTCGAATCCCGAAGGCGGCTCGGATCAGCCCCAGGACTCACTCGCCGTGACCTGGGGCTTTTTCATGTGTGGGGCATGCCGAGCCGCACGACGAGGATGCCGTGGAAGTGCTTGCGCTGGAGCGGTACCTACTCGTCGGTGGCGTCGGCCGCGTTCTCCACCTTCAGCGGAGCTGGTGGCTCGGGCAGTTCCTGCCTCTGGCGCACGTGTGGACGGCTTGCTCCGGCAGCCCGGCCCCGGGCCAGTCGGGAGCGCAGCTCGCGCATTACGGACACTTGCTCGGGACTGCCAGAACCTCCCGCAACCTCCATCAGCGCGAAGAGTGGTTTCTGCCTGCATGGCTCTTTGTGCGCGTGGTTGTTCTGTAACCTCGGGTCGTCGACGCCTTGAGCGGCGGCCCGGGTGGACTCCGAGCTACAGAGAATGACAGAGGGTGGCAGTGAGCGCGGTTGAGCAGGTATTTCTGGAGTGCGAGCGCGCTCGGGCAGACGGTGACTTGATTCGGCGCGTCTCCGCCAGTGACAAGGAGTACCACTTTCAGAATTGGGTGCAGACTCGTATAGAAGCATGCGGGCTTTCGTACGACGAGCCCGGCCGAAACACCTACCCGGACTTCCGACTCGTTCATCATCCGGAGGGGTACGAAGTCAAGGGTCTTGAATTTCCCGGCCGCGAAGCGGACTACGACTCAAACTCACAGGTGCCCACCGGCAATCATGGCGGGCGTGAGGTCTTTTACGTCTTCGGTCGCTACCCGAAGTCAGAGCGCGGTGTCGATGAGTACCCGGTTGTGGATCTGGTGGTGTGCCACGGCAGCTTCCTCAATGCCGAAAGCGAGTACGTCCACAAAAACAAGTCATTTCGCGGCTTTGGTTCATACGGTGACATTCTGGTGCGCGACCGTAAGATGTATGTCGTGCCAACTCCCTTCGCTCTAGCTTCCGGAACTGCAGGGCTCTCGACCCTGATCGTTCCTTCTGAATTCAAGCCGCAGTCGGACGCTTTGGTTCAGGTGGGTGAGCTTGATCGGACTGAGGTTGACGAGGTCCTCGTTTCGTATGAGTTTAACCTTCAGAGCAATGAGATGGTGACGCGCAAGGCGCCGAATCCTAATTTCGGCAAGGTCCACAGCTTTCGTGCATATCGTTCGCGTGGTGCGGGCGATTCCAAGTTGGTTTCCCTCTCGGGGGGCCGTGGGTGACAGTCGTAGTTCCGTCGCGAACCAGCCTGGAGTCAAACTTTCCGGCAGCGATGCTTAGCGAAGTCGGTACGAAGGAATCTTGGCGCAAAGAAGTCCACCGCCCAGCCACCAGCACCCACAAATGGTGGGCGAAGCGCCTAGGTACCGTATTCCGGGGGATTATTGCGTCGGCAACGACGCCTGATGGAGCTGATGCCGCAGGGGTCTACGGATCGTCGCTCGACCTGATGGGCGCAATTGTTCTCGATCCGTTTTCAGGCTCAGGTGTGACCGGCGTGGAAGCCCTCAAACTTGGTGCCAGGGCCGTTTGCTTCGACATCAATCCTGTGGCCACGCTCGTGCAGCGTCAGGCTGTTCAGCCGTGGGACCTCGGGGCTCTTGAAGCTGCTTACAAGGAGGTTGAGTCGGCCTGTCGGCCGGAGGTTGATCGACTCCATCGCACAGAGGACGGAAGGACCGTTCTTTACTATTTTTGGGTCGCGACCGTCGACTGTCCCGATTGCTCCAAAGTAGTTCGTTTGTTTGACTCGCCAGTATTCTCCAAGAACGCGTATCCGAAACGAGTACCCAAAGCGCAAATCGTCTGTCCTGATTGCCTCTCCATTCAGGAGGGGAGGTATGATTTCGTTGCTGAGACATGTCCAAACGGGCATGCGATTATGCAGCGTGGCGCAGTGCGGGGCCAGGTGGCGACATGTGGGAACGGCCATAGCTTCAAGGTTCTCAGTGCTCTCAACGGGTCGCGACCGCGATACGAGATGTACGCAAAGATGGTGGCCAACTCGGACGGGTTGAAAAGCTACGAAGCTATTACCGACTGGGATCGGGAACTCTACGAAGAGTGCGTCGAAGCGCTCGCAGCTCTACCTCAGTCTGCTGTTCTTCCACGCGGTCGGCTGGCTCCCGGTAACAACACCAATCAGGCCCTGAAGTGGAACTTCCGGGAGTGGCGTGATTTTTTCAACGCGCGCCAGTTGATTTCCCTCTCGCTGATGTCGACAACCATTCGTGACCTTCCCGGGCCAGCGTCGGAACGCGAAGCGCTCTGTGCTCTTTTCTCAGGAACGCTCGAATTTAACAACCTGTTTACATCGTTCAAAGGTGAGGGGACAGGGGCTGTCCGGCATATGTTCAGTCATCACATCCTCAAGCCGGAGAGGACTCCACTGGAGGCGCATCCATGGGGCACTTCCCAGTCCTCCGGCGCATTCTCCACCCTTTATAAGAGTCGCCTGCTCCGTGCTCAGGAGTACAAAACGAAACCTGCCGACCTCGTAGACCGAGGCGCTGGGGTCGAGCGTATCTTCGGAGTTTCAAAGCCAGTGGGTGCGAGTATTGCGGGCTCGTGGGATTCTTTCGCCTCGTCCGAAGGGCAGGCGGCATATGTTGCTACCAGGAACTCGGCAGAGACAGATATTCCGGATGAGGCGGTTGACCTCATCGTTACCGATCCGCCCTATATGGATAACGTTCATTACGCTGAGCTCGCGGACTTCTTCCATGCGTGGCTCCAGTGCATGCGGCCGTACACCGGGTACTCCGATGCGGCAACAACTCGTCGATTTGGCGAGGTTCAGAATGCTGACCCGGTGGAGTTTGGGAAAGCACTCGAGTCCGTGTGGGCCGAGTCGGCGCGAGTCTTGAAGCCGGGCGGTCTGCTGGCTTTCACATTCCACCAATCTCGGATGAGCGGATGGGTGCAAGTCGTTGAGTCGCTACGCCGTTCCGGTTGGGTCGTGACGGCCGTTCAACCGGTGAAGGGCGAGATGACGACCAGCGTCGTCAAGGCTGGAGCCCGTGAACCTTCCAATCTCGACAGCGTTGTGGTGTGTCGCCGGGTCGTGGACGGAGCGACGAATCCGAATTCTTCGGTAGAGGAAGCGCTAGCGACTGCCGCGAGGGAGCTGACAGACCTTCTGGATTCCCAAGTCGAGGTTGGGGCAGGCGACGTCAGGTCAGTTGTTCGTGGAGCGCTTCTGGCCTACCTCGCTTCCACGGGCGTAGACCTGGATGAGGCAGCGGCCGCACTGGTGGACTCCCTCGCGACGGAAAGCATCGAGACACTGCTTGGAGTTCGGACCAGGTAGCGGCGCTCGACAGGCGCGGAGGGTGGATCTGGGGGTCTCCAAGCGGGCCATTCTGCTTGCCTTCGCCGATCCCGCGGGCCTCGAGTGGCTCGACCCCGCCTACGACAGCGGCGACCACAAGCACCCCAACGATGCCGGATACGGCGAGATGGCCCGTGCTGGGGAACGCACGCTGCTGATCTGACCGATCGCAGCCGCAGCGGAACGTCCGCAGGGAGTGGGTCTCCGCAGGGATCGGGCGGCCACCGTACGACTGCTCGCCGCCGAGGGCGCCACCGTGGTGCGGGTTGCCAGGAAGGCAAACTCCATCGCGGCTCTCGGCGACCGCGTCGACGGCATCGCGGCGGACACCTCCGAACCAGACGCACCCGCGCGCGTCGTCGACGCGGTTCTGGAGCGTCACGGGCGGCTCGACGGCCTAATCAACAACGCCGGGCGGTCTGCACTTGCTTACCGGGTCCCTCGTGGGGTCGGACGAAAAGTGGGAGCGCGGCTGCGCGTTGAACTTCCATGCCGCCGTCCGCATGACCCGGGCCGTGCTGCCCGCGCTGCTCACCAACGGTGCGGATACCGGTACCGGGAGCGTCGTTCATGTCGCCAGTGAGGCCGCCTGCTTCCTGGGTTCGCCGATCGTCGACGCCGCTGCCAAGACGGCGCTGCTCTCGGTCTCCCCATCCCTGGCCGCAGAGTTCGGGTCGCAGGGCTCCGGTCCAACGTCGTCTTTTCCGGCCCGGCCCGTACCGTTCTCTTTGACTCCCCGGGCGGCTTCGCCGAGCAGCTCGCGGAGTGGTTCGGGCTGCCGGTCGAGGAGGCCGTCGATCACTTCGTACGAGAGGTAGGGCGGCTGCCCAGTGGCCGTATCGGAACCCCTGATGACGTCGCCAGGCACAGGCGCGCCATGTCAGGTGTGGGCCGGGATGCGGTGGGGGGTGGGGGTTTCTGAGGGGCGGGGGTGGCGGAGGGCTTGGCCGAAGGTGGCGGCGTGGGGGTGGGGGTTGGTGCGGGGGTAGGCGTAGGTGAGGACGGCGGAGGGGGCGTCCGTGAGGGGGAGGTAGAGGATGTCGGGGTCGGGGTGCTGGGCGGCGACCGAGACGGGGAGGACGCCGACGCCTCGGCGGCCGGCGACGGCGTGGAGGTACTCCTCGATGTTGGTGGTCTCCGCGCCGATCTCGGGGGTCGAGTCGGCGGGCCAGTCCTGGGGGGTGAGGGTGCCGCTGACCGTGTTGACGATGAGGCAGCGGCGGCCGAGGTCGCGCCAGGTGACGCGGTCGCGTACGGCCAGGGTGGAGCGGCGGGAGACCGCGGCGATGTAGGGCTCGCGCAGGATCTCGGTGGTGGTGAAGCGGGGGTCGGGGACCGGGCCCCAGAGGAGGGCGGCGTCGACGGAGCCTTCGCGCAGGCCCGCGGTGCTGTCGTCGCGGCGGATGGTCTGGACGAGGACCAGGTCGCGTTCTTCGAGGGTGGACTGGGCCTGGCGGCCTCGGTGCAGCGGGTAGCCCCAGGCGTAACCGAGGCGGAGGGAGCGCTGGGGTTCGGCGGGGCGGAGGGCCGATTCCAGTTGGGGGAGGAGCAGGTGGAGGTCCGCCTGGAGGCGGCGGCCTTCGGCGGTGAGGTTGGGGTGGCGGGTGCTGCGGTCGACGAGCTGCCGCCCCAGCACCTCCTCCAGACGCTGAATCTGCCGGCTCAGGGTCGGTTGGGAGATGCCGAGGCGGTCGGCGGCCCAGGTGAAGTGCTGTTCCTCGGCCAGGGTGAGGAAGCATCGCAGGTGGCGCAGCCCGATATCCATGGGGTCATGCTAGCCAGGGGCGGGGTGCACCTGGGTGGGGTGGGGGTGTGTTTCCGCAGGTCAGGGGGTTGGGGCGGGGGCAGAGGTGGTCTTTGCCCGGACCAGCGTGAGGTGGAGGAGGAGGGCGAGGAGGGTGAGGGCTCCCGTGAAGTACGGGAGGGAGGAGGGCGAGGCGCCGAGGCCCAGGACCAGGCCGCCGAGGGCGGAGCCGATGCCGCTGCCGAGGTAGACGGCGGAACTGTTGAGGGAGACGGCGACCGTGGGCTGGTCGGGCTGGGCGGCGATGAGCTGGTGCTGCTGGGGGACCTGGACGGCCCAGCCCGCGGCGCCCCAGACGACCAGGGGGAGGATCGCCGCCCAGGCGGCGGCGTGGGCCGCGGCGGGGAGGGTGAACTGAGCGACCACGATGAGGGCCAGGATGCAGGTGACCGCCGCGAACGGGCGGCGGGTGCGGTCGACGATCGGGCCGATGAGGAGGCTGCCGATGATGCCGCCCGCGCCCCAGGCCCACATCGCCCAGACGGTCTGGTCGGTGTGCGCGGCGTCGACGAGGAACTCGGCGAGGTACGTGTACAGGCCGAGGCTGGCGATGCCGCCGAGGAGCGAGACGGTGACGATCCCGGCCACCCGGCCGTTGGCGAGGGCGCGGACGCGCTTGGCCAGCGGCGGGGGCGGACTCACGTCGAGGTGGGGCAGGCGGGTCAGGCCGATCAGGGCGATCAGGCCGAGGCCCGTGATCAGCCAGAGCGTGCCGCGCCAGCCGATGTGGTCGGCGAGGAGCATTCCGGCGGGTACGCCGATGACGGTGCCGATGCTCAGGCCGCCCATGACGGTGGCGAGGGCACGCCCTCGGCGTTCGGGGGTGGTGAGGCCCGCGGCCGTGGCGGCGGCGATGGGGGAGTAGACGCCCGCGCCGATTCCGGCCACCGCGCGGGAGAGCAGGAGCACCCAGAGGGAGGGGGCGAGGGCGGTGAGGGCGTTGCCGATCGTGAAGACGAGGAGCGCGACGGCGAGGACCGTCTTGGCCGGGCGCTTGGCGAGGAGAGTGGCGAAGACCGGGCCGCCCAGCGCGTAGCAGAGCGTGAAGACGGTGACCATCTGTCCGGCCGAGGAGGCGGAGATGTTCAGGTCGGCGGAGACGTGGGGGAGCAGGCCCGCCATCACGTAGGCGTCCACGCCGAGGGCGAAGGTGCCCAGGGCGAGGAGGGGGATGAACTTGGCGCGGCCGTCCCCCTTCTGGGGCTTCTGGGGGGACTTTTGGGAGGCGGCAGCTGTCGTGGGTGGCGTGGTGGTCATCCGAGGCGTTCCAGGTTCGTTTCGGGGGTGATCTGGCGGCCGTCGGGGAAGTAGGCGGCGGGGCCGGTCAGCCGGGCCTCCAGTTCGATCTCGTTGAGGAGGCGCTGGAGGCGTACGGACTCGGCGAGGTCCGCGAACTCCACGGCGGGGCGCTGACGGTCGTACGCGTAACGGACGGCGTCGGCGGTGATCCGGCGCAGGCCGACGATGGTGTCGAAGCCCTCGGGGACGGGGTCGTGGCGGGTGTCGACCGTGAGCAGGGTCTCCTCCCGGCCGTCGGCCGTCCGCCAGATCCGCAACTGGTCGGCGTCCCAAGTGGGGTTGGAGTACTCGGCGGCGGCGTAGACGAGACCGCCGTCCGGGTCGCGGAAGACGCAGTCGATGGTGCGCTGGCGGGTGACGTTGACGAAGCTGCTGTACGCGCTGACCACGGCGTCGCCCAGCTGTGCCGTCAGGGCCACGCTGTCCAGGACGTCGCGGCCGGAGATCGAGTAGTCGGAGCTGACACCGACCGCGTGGCGGAGCTGGAGGCGCGAGCCGTCGAGGGAGAGGCGCTGCACGAGGTCGAGGGAGTGGATCACCTCGCTGGTGACGCCGACCGTGGGGCGGTGGTCGTTGATGCGGTTCTTGCCCCAGGTGGCGTGGGCGCGGACCAGGGCGAGGCGGTTGTGGTGCACGTACCTGTGGAGGGCGACGCTCGCCTCCGAGTAGCGGCCGACCAGGTCCATGGCGAAGCCCGAGACCTCGGTGAGGGCGGAGGTGACCGCCTCCAGGTCGTCGTGGAGGGAGGTGAGGGGCTTCTCGGCGAGGACGAAGCCCCGGTAGCCCTTCAGGCGCGTGAGGATTTCGGCGTGCGCGGAGTCCGTCACGGCGACGATGACGAGGTCGGGCGAGAAGGTGTCGAGGGCCTCGGTGAGGGAGGCGAAGTACGGGATGTCCTCGATGGTGCGGTGGCGGGCGTGGTACGCGACCTCGATGTTCAGGTCGAGGGGGCCGGAGCTCGGTCCGGAGGGGCCCGGTCCGGTGGGGCCCGGGCCCGGTTCGCCAGGGCCGGAGAGGGTGCGCAGGGCGGTCAGGAACCGCGTACCGGCGTAGCCCATGCCTGCGATCAGTACTTTGACGGTGTTCATCGGGGATCAGCCCTTTCGCTGCGCGGTGACCGGCTGGTGGTAGAGGTTTTCGCCGGTGGGCAACCAGCCCGCGCGGCGGTGGAAGTCCACGGCCCCGCTGGCGCTCTGCATCACGGCGACGTCCGCACCTCGGGTGTGCGCCCAGACGAAGAGGTGATCGACCACGGCGGTGCCGAGGCCCTTGCCTCGGTCGCGCGGGTCGGTGACGAGGGTCTGCATCCAGGCCACGCGACCGCTGGGGTACGCGGGGGAGGGCGGGCGCAGGTCGATGACGGCGATGGCGCAGGCGCTGAGCCGCCCGTCGGGGCCGGGGGCCACGGCGACGCAGACGTCGTTACGGCGGTGGGCGTGGGCCAGCGTCTCGGTCAGCCAGGTGCGGTAGCCGTCGCGCCAGGCGGCGCGGGCTTCGGGGGTCGACGCGGTGTAGGGGAGGGCGGCGGCAGGTGCGGCTGTGCCCTTCGCGTCCACCGTGTTCGTCGCGCCCTCCGTGCCCTCTGTGTCCTCCGCGCCCTTCGCGCCCTCCGTGCCCTTCGCGTCCTCCGCGCCCTTGCCGTCCAGCAAGTACGCGCGCAGGCGGATGAGTTCGTCGATGTCGGCCGGTTCCGCGTGCCGGACCGCGGGCGGGGCGGTGGTCGTCGTCACGCCGTCCTCCCGTACGTCTCCTGCGTCCCGTACGTCTCGTGCGACTCGGGCGTCCTGCCGTGGATGCCGAAGTGGCGGAAGACCTCGTCCAGGGCGTGCACCAGGTGCGCGATGTCCTCGGCGGTGTGGTTGGGCGTCACGTTGACGCGGAAGCGCTCGGTGCCGACCGGAACGGTGGGCGAGTTGATCGGCTGGAGGTACACGCCGTGTACGTCCAGGAGCCGGGCGGCCGACCGCTTGCACAGGTCGGAGTCACCGATCAGGACCGGCAGTACGTGGGTCGTGCTCTGCGGCATGACCTCGATGCCCACGCCCGCCAGGGCCGCGCGCAGGTCGGCGGTCTTGCGCCGCAGCGCGTCCCGTTCGACGGTGGAGGACTTCAGGTGTTCCACGCTGGCGTGGCAGGCCGCGACGATCGCGGGCGGCAGCGAGGTGGTGAAGATGAAGCCCGAGGCGAAGCTGCGGATCGTGTCGATCAGGGTGTGCGAGCCGGTGATGTAGCCGCCGATGACGCCGATTCCCTTGGCCATCGTGCCCTGGATGATGTCGACGAAATGGTCGACATTCAGTTCGGCGGCCATTCCCGCGCCGCGCGGCCCGTACATTCCGATGGCGTGCACTTCGTCGAGGTAGGTGAGCGCGTTGTATTCGTGGGCGACCTTGACCATGCGTTCGATGGGAGCGACGTCGCCATCCATCGAGTAAATGGACTCGAATACGACGATTTTCGGGCGGTCCAGCGGCTGATCGGCGAGGAGTTCTTCCAGGTGGTCCACGTCGTTGTGGCGGAATACCTTGCGTTCCGCCTTCGTGCTGCAAACGCCGTTGATGATCGAAGCGTGGTTCAGTTCGTCCGACAGCACGAGGGTGTCGGGCATCAGGCGCAGCAGGCACTGGAGGGTGGCGTCGTTCGAGCCGTAACCCGTGGGGAAGACCAGGGCGGCCTCCTTACGGTGCCACTCGGCGAGCGACGTCTCCAGTGCGGCGTAGTGGGCGTGGGTGCCGCCGATGTTCCGGGAACCGCCGGAGCCCGCCCCGTACGCGTCGATCGCCCGGTGCATGGCCTCGACGACCCGGGGGTGCTGCGACATTCCCAGGTAGTCGTTGCTGCACCACACGGTCACCTGCTGAGTGCGCCCGTCGGCGGCGCGGTGCGTCGCCTTCGGGTAGGCGCTCGCGTGCCGATTGATTTCGACGAAGGACCGGTACTGTCCGTCTCGTCTCAGCTTTTCGAGTTTCTCGGCCAGATAACCGTCGTACATTTCCCCGTGCATTTCCCCGCCTTGCAACGAGCGTGTGTCGGTGGTCGTTCACTGATCGCTCACCGATCGCACGCAACTTGTAATCGAGGGAAGTACATACAGGCGGCATCCCGGCCGCAAGCCGATGGCCTGCATCTCTTATGCATTCTCCGTATGCATGCAGGACATCGGCATCAAGGCGGGGCGTGAGATGCCAGTCACACTGTTGCGGAAGAATTGCGGGGCGACGTTTCGGAGCGGGGCGGGCCCGCCGCTTCTTTCAGTACGTCGCCGGAGTGGTCGCCGGTCAGGGCCGGGTCGGGGTGCGGGGGGCCCGGGACCAGACCTCCAGTGCGGGGCGGCCGTTGGCGGCCGGGAGGTCGTCGGTGCGGTGCCAGTGCCAGGACTCGTACGCCGCCTTGGCCACCGTGTTGGAGGACTCGATGAGGGTGGTGACGTGCTCGGCGTCGACCCGTACGAGCAGCCGCTCCTGGAGTTCCTCGGCGACTCCGCGGCGGCGGTGGGACGGTGCGACCATCAGCTCCGCCACGTTGAAGACCCGGCCGGAGTCGGCCAGTTGGCCCATGCTGGACGGGGCGATGTCGTGGCGTCCGTACCACCAGGAGCCCTGGCGGTCGGGGAGGAAGCCGTAGATGCAGCCGACCAGTACGGTCGCGGAGCTGGCGATCAGCATGTCGAAACCGGGGCGCTGGACGTCCGCGGCGAAGCGGTCGAGGAAGGCGGCCCGGTCGTGGAAGACGGGGGCGGGGGCGCTCGCGGGGGCCCCCTTGTCGCCCTTCTGGTACGAGATGCGCCCGTCCGTGGTGTACGGGCGGGCCGGTGCGACGGCCCCGCCGTCGCGGTACGTCGCCTCGTACAAGTCGGCGACGGATTCCCGTTGTTGGTCGGCCTGCCACCTGCTCAGCCGACGGATGAAGACCTCTGCCACTGCTGCCATGCACACAGAGTGTCAGGGGGCGGCGGGGAGCGGAACAGGTCGCTTGTTTCCTGTGCGGGGCCGGTCCCGGGGGCCGAGTTCCGGTCCTCCTGCCGGTCCTCCGGGCCGTGCTTCCGCCGGTCCTCCCGCCGGTCCCGTCTACCGCGTCAGCGCCGCTTCGATCTGGGAGGTGATCTCGGCGGCGGGGAGCGGTCGGCCCGTGCGGTCGAAGCCGTGCACCGAGACCTCGCCCAGGCGCAGCGTCGGCGTGCCGCGCACGCCGCTGGTGCCGAACGCCTCCGCGACGGCCGTGGCCCAGGACGCGTACGTTCCTGAGGTGACGGCCTCGCGGAAGGCGGGCGCGGTCAGGCCCGCCGATTCCGCGACGCGCAGGAGGACGGCCGGGTCGCCGTAGGAGTCGACGCTCTCGTCGGGCTGCTGGGCGTAGAGGGCCTCGTGCAGGGTCTTGAAGGCCGACTGGCTTTCGTTGATCGCCGCGCCCGCCGCGTTCAGCGCCGTGGCGGAGCCCTTGCCGCCGAGCATTCCGTCCAGGAACGCCGCGAAGTGGTACTCCAGGCGCAGCCGCCCGGCGTCCGCGAAGCTCCGGATCGCCGCGCCCGAGGTCTGTTCGAGGGCCGCGCAGTACGGGCAGCGGAAATCCTCGTACAAGGAGAGAACCGGCAGGTCACTGGCTTCTCCGTACGGGATCACCAGGCCGGATCCGCCGGTGGTGTGCGCGGGGGCCAGGGGCTGCGGCGACGTGGGCTGCTGCGACATGGGGCGGGCTCCTTTTCCGTCCCTCCCAGGTACGCACAGGGGGGCGGGGGCCGCATCTCAGGCAGGCAGGGAGGCAGGCAGGGAGGCAGGCAGGGAGCGGGGCGGGGGCGGGGGCGTTGGTGGCGCCCGCCCCTACGGCCCCTACGGCCCCTACGGCCCCTACGGCCCCTACGGCCCCTACGGTGCCTGTGACCCCTGTCGTGTCAGTGGTTCTCGGCCTGGAACATCCAGTGCTGCTTCTCCAGCTCAGCGGTGAGGGAGATGAAGATGTCCTGGGTCACCGGGTCCGGCCGGTCGGTCGCGGCGATGCGCTCGCGCATCCGCTCGATCGTGCCGCCCAGCGCCTGGACCAGGAGGGCCACCACGTCGTCGTCGGCGATCCAACCGGACGCGGGCTGCGGCAGCTTGGTGGATTTGGCGATGGTGGCCGCCCGGCCGTCGGGGGCGATGCCGATCGCGGAGGCGCGTTCGGCGACGGTGTCGGCGTAGGCGCGGGCCGTGTCGACGATCTCGTCGAGCTGGAGGTGCAGCGAGCGGAACCGCGGGCCGATGATCGTCCAGTGCGCCTGCTTGGCGAGCAGGGAGAGGTCCAGCAGGTCGACCAGGGCGCCCTGGAGTGCGATGCCGGTGATCTGGCGGGAGGTCTCGGGCAGCGTGCTCTTGATGGTGGGGGGCGTGAGGGAGGTGGGCGTGGTGGGGGTGTGGGTGGGGGTGGCCATGGTGGTGGTCCTCCTGTGGTTCTTGTGATTCCTGTGGTGTGGATCGCTCGGCCGGTGGGCCGTTACGTGTCCGGGCCCTGCCCGCCCAGGTGGTGCGGGGTGCGGCGGACGCCGTCCTGCGGGAGCTCGTGCGACTCCGGGTGCTCGTGCACCACGCCGGGCGGGTGGTCCCGCTCCGGGGCGCGCGGCTGCTCCTCGGGGCGCGGTGCCGGGGGCTCGCGCTTCTTGACGCGGATACCCAGCACGACGGCGCCTATGAGCATGGCCACGATCACCAGCCCGATCAGGAACGGCGCGATGCCCACCAGCAGGTCGCGGGAGACGGCGAGCTCCTGGGAGGAGAGGCCGGGGGAGACGTGCCCAGGGGAGACGGACCCGGGGGAGGTGAGTCCCGTGGCGGCGAGTTCTGATCGAATGCTTTCGGCGCTGAGTGCGTACATGCGTCCCGCGTACCCCACACCTGGCCTCGAATGCGGATGAAACATTCCGCCGGGGACAGCGCGTCAATGAGGTGTAGGCGGGGAGCGAAGAAGGGGCTGGACTGGATGCGGGGGACGCGGCGCGACGCGGAGTACCTGGAGTTCGCGACCGTCAGGGGCGGTCACCTCTACCGGTCCGCATGCCTGCTGACCAGCGGCGATACATATTTCGCCGAGGATCTGACCCAGGAGACGCTGGGGCGGATGTACGCCCTGTGGGGGCGGGTCTCGCGGATAGACAACCCCGCCGCCTACGCCCAGACCGTTCTCGTACGGACCTTCCTCACTCAGCAGAGACGGCGCTCCTCCACCGAGCGGCCGTTCGGAGAGGTCCCCGACGGAGCGGACGTCGCGGGCGGCGCGGGCGGCTCGGGTGGCTCGGGCGCCGACCCGGAACTGCGCGTGACCCTCCTCCAGGCGCTGGGGCGGCTCGCGCCGAAGGACCGGGCGGTGATCGTGCTGCGCTACTGGGAGGACCGCAGCATCGAGGAGACCGCCGACGCGATGAACGTGAGCTCGGCGGCCGTACGCACCCGGTCCGTACGAGCGCTGGCGAAGCTGCGCGAGCAACTGGGCGGAAGTCTGGTCGAGTTCGCCTCCCGCTGACGACCTTCTCCTGACGACACGACAGACACGACACCCATGACGGGGGTTTGCCATGCCAGATTTCGAGGACGAACTCGGCCAGGCGCTGCGGCGCACCGGCGACAGCTTCTCCACCGACCAGCAGCGGCTCGCCGACACCGGGCAGGCCAGGGGCCGGCGCGCCCTGCGCCGCCGCCGGGTCGGCGCGGTCACCGGCAGCGTGGCCGCACTCGCCCTGGTCGGCGTGGGCGGGGCGTGGGCGGGCGGCCTGCTCGGCGGCTCCGGCAGTTCCGGCGGCGGCCGGGGCGACGTGGCGGCCCCCCTGCCGTCGGTGGAACGGACCAGCGCGAAGAGCGGCGACACCACGGGCAGGGGCAGTGGCACCGACAAGGCCGGTACGGCGACCGGCAGCACGCACCACATCACCCGCGCCTGGATGACCGACACCTTCAAGGGGCTGCTGCCGCGCGGCGAACTGACTGAGGTGTCGGCCAAGGGGACGGAGCCGAAGGAGGACGTCAAGAACAGCCCGATGGTCTACGCGGTCTTCGACGACGGCAAGGGCAGGGCGGCCGTCACCCTCGGCATCACGCGGACCGACGCGAAGAGCGAGACGGCCCGCGAGATGGTCACCTGCCCGGCCAGGACCTACGTGCGCTTCGACTCGTGCAGGAGCGAGAAGCTCTCGGACGGCTCGGACTTCATGCTGCTCCAGGGGTATGAGTACAGCAACGGCCAGGAGAAGACCAAGAACTGGCGGGCGACGCTGGTCACGCCGGACGGCCTGGTCGTCGACGCGAGCGAGTACAACGCGCCCGCCGAGAAGGGCAAGCCGGTCAGCCGCCCCAACCCCCCTCTGGACCCGGCCCAGTTGAAGAAGCTGGTGACCGCCGGGGCGTGGCGCGACGTCACGGACGCCCTTCCGGCAGCGGAGCCCGTAGGCGACGCCGGCATTCCGGGTGAGCCGAGTGCCGAGAAGATGACCGGCACCCTCGCGGCCCTGCTGCCGAAGGGGTTGAAGACCAGCGACAAGTTCAGCCAGTCCGGCTTCACCAGCGCGGTCGTCAACGACGGCAAGGGCGGCAGCCTCGTCCAGGTCAACGCCCAGGTGGACATGAGCGACCTGCTCGGCGGCAAGAAGCCGACGGAGCCCGACGGCCGCGTGGTCTCCGTGACCCGGGGCGGCGGGGAGAAGGGTGTTTCGGGCATCGTGATGCTCACCGTCGACGCCGTCGGCCCCGACGGGCGGCGCGTCGTGATCTCCGCCTTCAACTCCGACACCCAGCACTCCGCCCCCACCCGCAGGCAGCCCGCCCTCACGGTCGAGCAGCTGAAGGCGATCGTGCTCAGCCCCACCTGGTGGAAGTGACGCCCGTACGGGCTCGCTCGGCCGCAGCGACTCCCGTGCGGGCTCACTTGGCGTCGGCATAGCACTCCACCTCCGCCACCGTGAACGGGAAGCGCACCGGGGTCTCCCCGAAGGCGATCCGCCCGGCCAGCTCAGCGGCCGCGCGGATCGCCTCCGCGACCGCCCCCGCCTCCTCGGCGGGACAGTGCACGATCACCTCGTCGTGCTGGAAGAAGACCAACTGCGCCTTCATCCCGGCTTGGTGCAGCGACTGCCGGAGTGCCGCGAGGACCAGCAGCATCCAGTCCGCCGCGCTGCCCTGGACGACGAAGTTACGGGTGAAACGGCCCCGCGCCCGGCTGTTCCGGGAGGCGTATCCCGGGGCGAACTCGCCCTCGCCCGGCGGTGGCTCCCGGTCGGCCTCCTGGGGAAGGCCCGCCTCGCCGAAATCGTCGTCCGCCCCCGCCGCCGGAGGGCAGGTCCGGCCGAGCCAGGTCCGTACGAGACGGCCCTCCTCGCCCGCGCGCGCCGCGTCGTCCACGTACGCGACGGCGAGCGGGAATCTTCGGCGCATCGCGGCCAGGTTCTTCAGGCCGTCGCCCGATGTCTGCCCGTACACCGCGCCCAGCACCGCCAGTTTCGCCGCCTCGCGGTCGCCGGAGAAGGCCCGGTCGGAGACCGATTTGTAGAGGTCGCCGGGCTGTCCGGCCACGTCCATCAGGCCGGGGTCGCGGGAGATCGCGGCGAGTACGCGCGGCTCCATCTGGTCGGCGTCGGCCACGACGAGACGCCAGCCCGGGTCGGCGACCACCGCACGGCGGATCACCTTGGGGATCTGGAGGGCGCCGCCGCCGTTGGTCACCCAGCGCCCGGTGACCGTGCCGCCCGGCAGGTACTCCGGGTGGAAACGGCCGTCGCGCACCCAGTCCTGGAGCCAGCCCCAGCCGTGCGCCGTCATGACGCGGTACAGCTTCTTGTACGCGATCAGGGGCTCCACCGCCGGGTGGTCGATGCCCTCCAGCTCCCAGCGCCGCGTCGACTTCACCTTGATCCCGGCCTGCCCGAACGCCTTGATCACGTCGGCGGGCAGCTCGGGGCGCACCCGGCGGCCGAACGCCCGCGACACCTCGTCGGCCAGCTCCGCCATCCGGCGCGGGTCGCCGCCGCCCGTGTACCGCTCGCCGAGGAGTTCGTCGAGTACGGCCCGGTGGACGTCGGCCCGCCAGGGGAGGCCCGACCCGTTCATCTCGGCGGCGACGAGCATCCCGGCGGATTCGGACGCCGTCAACAGGCGCATCCTGTCCGGGTGCTCGGCCGCGTCGTGTCTTCGCTGCTGGTCGGCGTACACCTCCAGGAGGGCGTCGAAGGGGAGGTGCACGGGCTGCGGCTCGAAGAGCGAGGACTGCGATCCCGGCTCGGCGGCGCGCTGCGGCGGATCGGGCGGCACGGGGCGGTGGTGCAGCCGGGCGTGCGCGGCGGCGGCGGAACGGGGCTCGCCCCAGCGGCCCGCGTGCCCCAGGAGGAGGAGCTCGGCGTCCTCGATGTCGTAACAACGGTCCACCCGGACCCCGGCGGCGAGCAGGCCCGGGTAGATCTCGGCGGTGTTGCGCCACACCCAGCGGCCGACCTCGGGGCGGGAGCGGACCGCCTCGGCGAGGTCGGGTTCGTGGCACGGCTCGGCGGCGGGGCGGCCGTCCCGGTCGAGCGGGACGAGCAGTGCCCCGCCCCCCTCTGCCGAGGCGACGGCCCACCGGTCGTTCATGATGCCGAGTGTGGCAGGGGGGTCTGACAACGAGGTCCGACGACGGGGACGCGGGCTGAGGCCGAGGCTGAGGCTGAGGTCCCGGCCCCGGCCCGCACGCCGGTCGGGGTATACCAGAGGGGTGAGCCCGACCGAGGAGAGACGACGTTGACCGAAGATGCCTTTCCGGGGGCGGACCAGGCGTTTTCCGCCCTGTACGGCACCGGCGACGACGACCTCGACCTGGGCGCGTCGCTGCTGGCCGCCGCCCCCTGGCAGGACGCCGGGCGCGAACTGCTGCGCCGGGGCGAGGAGTTCGTACGGCGTGCCTGGGACCGGGGCTGGCAGCCCGCCGACGTCGCCCGCCTGGTCCGCCGCGACCTCGACGAGCCCCACGTACGGTTGCTGGCCGACCTGGTGGCCGCCGAGCGGCGCCGGCACGGGAGCCAGGAGGTCCCGCCGCGCTGGCGCGCGCAACTGCGCGAGCTGGGCGTCGGCGAGGACGGCGTCTGGTGGAAGCGCGACGAGGAGTACGGCGAGGCGCTGGCCCGGCGCGAGAGGACCGACCGGTTCTCCCTCGCCACCGCCGCCCTGGAACTGCTGCGGCTGCTGATCAGGCTGCCCTCGATCGAGCCCGTGGGGCCCGCGCCCGGTGCCTCCGCAGGCGTGCGGCAGGTGCAGGCGTCCCCCGACGAGCCGCGCATGCTCACCCGTATCCGCGCGCTCCTCGCCAAGGCGGAGGCCACCGACTACCCGGAGGAGGCGGAGGCGCTCACCGGGAAGGCGCAGGAGCTGATGGCGCGGCACAGCATCGACGAGGCCGTGCTCGCCGCACAGGGGCAGAGCACGGGCGGGCCCGGGGCGTGCCGTATCGGCGTGGACGCACCGTACGAGACGGCGAAGGCGATCCTGCTGGACGCGGTCGCGACGGCCAACCGGTGCAGGGCGGTGTGGAACAGCGAGTTCGGCTTCTCCACGGTGGTCGGCTTCGAGGCGGACCTGGACGCCGTTGAGCTGCTGTACACCTCCCTGCTGGTGCAGGGGACGTCCGCGATGACCCGTGCGGAGGCCGAGCAGCGGGCGGGCGGCAGGAAGCGCACCAAGTCGTTCCGGCAGTCCTTCCTGACGGCGTACGCCAGCAGGCTCGGCACCCGCCTTGCGGAGGCCACCGAGCACGTGGTGGAGGAGGCGGCGGGGTCCCTGCTGCCTGTGCTGGCGGCCAGGGACGTCGCGGTGACGGACCGCGCGGAGCAGATGTTCCCGCGCACCACCTCCACGCGCGTGCGCGGGGTGACCGATCTGGCGGGCTGGGAGCACGGGACGGCCGCCGCCGACCGGGCGTCGGTGCCGGGGCGGCAGACGCCCCGGCGGGGACACATCCGGCGGTGAGGGAGCCGGTGCGCTCAGCGCGCCAGGTAGGTGCCGCAGCGGTATGGCCCCGCCGTGCCCTTCCCTTCGAACGTCACCTGTACGTCGTCCGGGCGCACGCCCTTCGTCAGCAGCGACTGGGCGCGCGCCAGGGTGCAGACGAGCTGCCCGGTCGGCAGGTCGTCGATGCCTCCCGGAAGGATGGTCTCCGGGCTGCGCAGGACGACCCTGTCGCCGTTCCCGGTCACCTCGTAGGAGGGCGGGGGACCCAGCGGTGAGGTGAGTCCGCGCTTCTGCTCCGCGCTGTTGGGGCCCCCGGCGAGGTACTTCAGGGCGTCCGCGAGGTTCCTGACCGGTGTGAGGTCCGGCCGGGACACCCCTTCCAGCCGCCCCGACTTCGACACGTAGTACAGGCGCAGCCCCTTCGTCAGTCCGGTCGCCGGTTCGCCCGCCCCTATGACACCGGTCGGCTGCACCCCACAGGCGGACAGCAGAAGGGCGCACAGGGTGCCGGTGACGGCGGCACGCGTACGGATCATCCGGCGGGCTCCTCTTCGTGGTGCTCTTCGTGGTGCTCTTCGTGGTGGCGGTGCGGCAGGCGCAGCGTGAACACCGCCCCGGTGACACCGTCCGTGCGGTTGGACACCTCGACGGTGCCGCCGTGCAGGCGTGCGTTCTCCAGGGCGATGGCGGTACCGAGACCGCTGCCGCCCGTGTCCGTCTTCGAGGAGCGCGTACGGGACGCGTCCGCCTTGTAGAAGCGCTCGAAGACGTGCGGCAGCACCTCGGGCGGCAGGCCGGGGCCCGCGTCCGTGACGGTCACCGTCACCCCGTCCCACTCCGCCCCCACGGTGACGCTCACCGGGGGAGCGCCGTGCCGCAGCGCGTTGCCCACCAGGTTGGCGACGATCACGTCGACGCGCCGCCGGTCGGCCGCCGTCCGTACGCCCTCGGGCAGTTCGAGGCGCACCGCGTCCGTCCACCCGCGCAGCGCCAGGGACGCCCGTACGGTCTCGCCCAGGTCGATCTCGGAGGCGTTCAGCGCGGCCGCGCCCGAGTCGAAGCGTGACATCTCCATCAGGTCGTCCACCAGCCGGGACAGCCGGGCCGTCTCGGCGCTCACCGTGCGGGCCGCCTGTGCGGCGTCCGGCGGGAGCTGGTCGGCGTCCTCGTCGAGGACGGTGGCGACCATCGTCATCGCGGCGAGCGGGGTGCGCAGTTCGTGGCTGACGTCCGCGACGAAGCGGCGGGAGCGGGCGTCCTGCTCGCGCAGTTCACTTACGGAGGTGCGCAGTTCGTCGGCGGTGTGGTTGAAGTCCCGTGCGAGGTCGGCGAGCTCGTCGCCGCCCCGGACCGTGACGCGGCTGTCCAGGTCGCCCTCGGCGAGCCTGCGGGTGGCCCGCCCCAGCTCCCGTACCGGACGCAGCACCGTACGCGCCGCCAGCAGCGCCAGCAGAGCCGCCAGCAGCACCACAGGGGCGATGCCGCCGCGCACGGCGTCCAGCACGCCCGTCGTGTCGTCCTGCTCGGGGCGCAGCGAGGTGGTGGCGTAGACCTCCAGGCCGGACGTCTGCTTGTTCTCGTACGTCACCGGAGTGCCCACCACGAGGTACGGCTCGTCCCCGTGCAGCACGCGCTGGAAGCTGGTGCGGTCCTTCGTCGCGACGGCGGTCCGCAGCGCCGGGGTGATGCGGGAGTCGTCGGCCAGCGAGTCGGAGGTCGCCTTCAGGTCCTGGTAGCGGGCGACGACGAGCGGGGCGCCGCCCAGGCCGTCGGAGACGCGGGTGGCGAAGGCGGCGAGGGACTGCACGTCGGGCGGCATGTCGACGTTCGGGGCGACGGTGTTCACCCGTTCCAGGAAGTCCCGCTGGAAGGAGTCCTGGGCGCGCTGGAGGACGGCGGTGCGCGACTCCCGGTAGGCGAGCGCGGTGGAGGTGACCGCGCTCACCAGGGCGACCAGCACGAAGGCCACCACCAGACGGGTGCGCAGCCCGCCGAGGAGATGCAGCCGCCTCCCGCGCCTCTTCGGGGTGCTGCTCTTCGGGGTGCCGCTCTTTGAGGTGCTGGGGGACGTGCGCGAGGGAGTGCCGTTCGCGCGCGTCACAGTGGCCCGAACCGGTAGCCGAAGCCGCGCACCGTCTGGACGTACCGGGGCTTCGCCGGTACGTCCTCCAGCTTGGCGCGCAGTCTGCCGACCGCCGCGTCCACCAGCCGGGAGTCGCCCAGGAAGGTGTGGTCCCACACCGATGCGAGGAGCTGCTCGCGGTTGAACACCCGCCCCGGGGACGCCGACAGCTCCAGGAGCAGCCGCAGCTCGGTGGGCGGCAGCGGGACGGGCGTGCCGTTCTTGGTGACGGTCAGCCCCGCCCGGTCGATGCGCAGACCGCCCCCCTGGTCGAGGGGCGCTCCGGCTGTCTGCGGGGAGGGCTCCGCACGCCGCAGGGCGGCCCGGATGCGGGCTTCCAGCACGGGTGCGGTGACCGGCTTGACCACGTAGTCGTCGGCACCCGCCTCCAGACCGTTCACGATGTCCTGGTCGTCGCCGCGTGCCGTCAACATGATGACCGGCAGCGTCGTCGTACGGGTGCGGATGCGGCGGCACACCTCGAAGCCGTCCATGCCGGGCAGCATCAGGTCCAGCACGGCCAGTTCGACCTTCGTGCCCCGCTCCCCGTCCAGCAGGGCGAGGGCCTCCTCGCCGGTGGCGGCCGTGTCCACGTCGTAGCCGTGGCGGCGCAGCACCAGCTCCATACCGTCCCGTACGGACGCGTCGTCCTCGATCAGAAGCACATGCGGCATGAGGGCGATCATGCCGCACACCAGGGCTGGTCACAGGGCCTCGCACCAGGCGTGGGCGCAGGTCGGGGGCATTGTTACGTTCCCATCATGTGGCCATGGAGAGGTCATCATCCGGGGGCCCGAACGTGGTGGGCATGACCTTCCCCATGACCTCGCGCAGGGCGAACCCCCGCGCCGTCGCCCGGCTGCGCCTGGCGTCCCTCGTGGCCGTCCCCGTCCTGGCCTTCTCCGTCGCCTGCGGTGGTGCTCAGGCCCCGGAGAAGGACGACGCGATCGCCGACGTGCCGTCCGCGCCTGGTGCGAGCGAGACCACGAGCGACACCACGAGCGACAGCACACCGAGTGCGAAGGCCCCCGCCAAGAGCGCCTTCTACGACGCGCAGATGACCTACATCCAGTGCATGCGTGCCAAGGGCGGCTACCCGGACTTCCCCGACCCCCACCTCGACGGCTACATGGACTGGGACAAGGTCAACGCGATCGGCTCCCAGCCCGGCCGCAACGAGGGCATCAAGGGCGGCAAGAAGGGTGCCTGCGTCAAGGAGATGCGGGCCGCCATGGACGCGGAGCCCAAGCGCGACCAGCAGAAGGACTACGAGTCGATGCTCGCGCACTCCAAGTGCATGCGCGACAACGGCGTCTCCCGGTTCACCAACCCGCAGATGTCCGGCGGCAACGCCATCCCCGGCGGCGATCCGAACCCCGCCGGCCCGGTGCTCGACTCCGAGTCCCCGGCGTACAAGAAGGCGGCGAAGACCTGCAAGCCGAAGCTGCTGCCCGGTCTGGACGGTATGCAGGGATGAAGCGACGCGCCGTCTTCCTCGCCCTCGGCGCGGTGACCACCGCTGCCGTCGTCACCGCAGGTGTCCTCGTCCTCGGTGGCGGTGGCGGTGCGGACGCCAAGGCAGGACTCTCGCTGCCGGGCGGAACCGCGACGGTCGTGCGCACCGACCTGGTGCAGTCCAAGACCGTCGACGGCAAGCTGGACTTCGCACAGCGCCGCCCGGTCAAGGCGGTCGTCGAGGGCACCGTCACGGTGGCCGCCAGGGAGGGACGCACCCTCGGCCTCGGCGACACCCTCTACGAGCTGAACGACAAGCCGGTGACGCTCCTGTACGGGCCGGTGCCGGTGTTCCGCGAGATGAAGGCGGGCGACAGGGGCAGCGACGTACTCCAGCTGGAGCGCAATCTGCGCGACTTGGGGTACGGGGAGAAGCTGTACGTCGACCCCCGGTACGACAAGGACACCGAGGCCGCCGTCAAACGGTGGCAGAAGTCCCTCAACCGGGAGCCCACCGGCAGGGTCGGCATGGGCGATGTCGTCTTCCAGCGCGGCGAGGTCAAGGTCGTCTCCGCCGACGCGGCGCTCGCCGACCGGGTCGCCCCCGACAAGGTGGTGCTCACCGTCGCCTCCACCAAGCCCGTCGTACGGGCCGAACTGGAGCAGAGCGACGGGGCGCTCGCCGCCAAGGGCACCCGGGTCGAGATCACCCTGCCGAGCGGGAGGGGGGCGCAGGGCAGGGTGCTGGGGACGGTACGGCCGGAGGAGGACGGTGCGGCCGCATCAGGTGGCGGCGCGGGCAAGCAGGACGGCATCACCGTCGAGGTCGAGCTGACCGGTGGCGGCTCGGCGGCCTCCGGGGAGGACGTCCGGGCGACCGCGAGCGTGAAGTTCGTCAGCGAGAGCCGCAGGGGCGTCCTCGCGGTGCCCGTGGAGGCGGTGCTCGCCCTGCGGGGTGAGAGGGGCGGCTACGGACTTCAGGTGATCGCGGGAAGCACCTCAAAGATGGTGCGCGTCGAGACGGGCATGACGGCGGACGGACAGATCGAGGTCTCGGGGGCGGGCGTGCGTGAGGGCATGAGGGTCGGAGTGGCGAAGTCATGACAACGCCGTCCGTGCCCTCGCTGTCCGCCGTGCCGTACCCGGCCGTTCCGGCCGCTCCAGTCGCTCCAGCCGCTCCGGTGGTCGAGCTGCGCGGTGCCACCAAGTCGTACCCCGGCGGCGTCCACGCCCTGCGCGGTGTGGACCTGACCGTCCGCGAGGGCGAACTGCTGGCCGTCGTCGGTCCTTCCGGCTCCGGCAAGTCCACGATGCTCCAGATCATGGGCACCCTCGACAAGCCGACCACGGGCACCGTCAGGGTCGCCGGATACGACGTGGACGAGCTGACCGACGCCCAGTTGTCCGCACTGCGCGCCCGCCACATCGGCTTCGTCTTCCAGCACTTCCACCTCGCGGCGGGCCGCGACGCGGTCGACAACGTCGCCGACGGGCTGCTGTACGCGGGCACCTCCGCGAAGGAGCGCAGAGCGCGCGCCAGGGAGGCGCTCCGCCGAGTGCGCCTGGACCACCGCTTCTCGCACACCCCGAACGAGCTGTCCGGCGGGGAGAAGCAGCGGGTGGCCATCGCCCGCGCCCTGGTGGGCGAACCTCGGCTGCTGCTCGCGGACGAGCCGACCGGAGCACTGGACAGTGCGTCCGGGGAGGTCGTCATGGAGCTGCTGCACGAGCTGAACGCGGGCGGCACGACGGTGTGCGTCATCACCCACGACGACGAGATCGCGGACTCGCTGCCGCGCAGGGTGCGGTTCAGGGACGGGGAGATCGTCTCGGACGGAGGGGACGCCTCGTGAAGCGCGACCCGAAGAGCGACTCGCAGCGCGATCCGAAGCACGGCCAGAAGAGCGCCCCCAAGCGCGACCCGAAGCGCGATCTGAAGCCGTCCCGGCTGTCGCCCCGTGACGTCCTGCGCGTCGGCGCGGTCGGCCTGCGCGCGCGTCGCACGCGCGTGGTGCTCTCCGCGCTCGGCATCGCCATCGGCATCGCGACGATGGTCGCGGTCGTCGGGCTCTCCGAGTCGAGCCGCGCCGATCTGATGGCCCAGCTCGACCGCCTCGGCACGAATCTGCTGACCGCCAGCGCGGGGGAGGACCTCGGAGGCAAGCCCGTCAAGCTGCCCAAGACCGCCGTCGCCATGGTCGAGCGCATCGGCCCGGTGCAGCACGCCACCGCCACGGGCGAGGTCGACACCCGTATCCGGCGCAGTGACGTGGTGCCGAAGGAGCGCACCGCCGGTGTCACCACTCAGGCGGCCCGTACGGACCTCCTGAGCACCCTCGGGGGCAGGGTCGCCCGGGGGGTGTGGCTGAACACGGCCAACGAGCGCCTGCCGGTGACGGTCCTCGGTTCGGTGGCCGCCGAGCGGATCGGAGTCACCCGCCCCGGCGAGACGATCATGATGGGCGACCTGCGCGTGGTCGTCGTCGGCATCCTCGAACCGATCGAGCTCGTCCCCAACCTGGACCGCGTCGCCCTGGTCGGCTTCCCCGCCGCCGAACGCCACTTCGGCTTCGACGGCCACCCCACCACGGTCTTCGAGCGGTCCACGGACGCGTCGGTCGAAGACGTACGGGCGATCCTGGCCCGCACCATCAGCCCCGGCGACGGAACGGGCGTCAGGGTCTCCCGGCCCTCCGACGCGTTGGCGGCCAAGGCCGCCACGGACAAGGGGCTGACGACGCTGATGCTGGGGCTCGGTGCGGTGGCGCTGCTGGTCGGCGGGGTGGGGGTCGCCAACACCATGGTGATCTCGGTACTGGAGAGGCGGCAGGAGATCGGGCTGCGGAGGTCACTGGGGGCGACGAGGGGCGACATCCGGATTCAGTTCCTGACGGAGTCGCTGCTGCTGTCCGCGCTGGGGGGTGCGACGGGGGCGGTGCTCGGGGCGCTGGCGACGTACGGCTTCGCGCGGGTGCAGGGGTGGATGGCGGTGGTCCCGCCCTGGTCCCTCGCGGGCGGCCTGGCCGCGACCCTCCTCATCGGAGTGCTCGCGGGCCTCTACCCAGCCGTCCGCGCCTCCCGCCTCCACCCGACGGTCGCGCTCAACGCCACGTGACGCCCGAGCCCCTGCGGGGCTCCCGCCTCCCCCTCCAGGGGAGCCCCGCACACCTCGGCGAAACCCCCTGACCAGCTACTGTCGGAGACTATGAGCTGGCTCCACGCCCTGAAGCACACCGCCCGCTCCGGACTCAAAGTCGAACGACAGCGCCTCGACCCCCTCGTCGCCGTCCGGGCCGCCGTCGGGCTGGCCCTCGTCGTCGGTGCCGCCCTGTACCTGTTCGGCCCTGCCGTCGCCGCCAGCTCCGCCTTCGGAGCCTTCCAGGCGGCCCTCGCGACCTTCCAGCGGTCCTGGCGCACCCGGCCCGTCCTCGCCCTCGCCTCGGGCGCCAGCCTCGCCGTCACGACCTTCGTGGGGTACCTGACCGGCGCTCACCCGGCCCTGTTCGTCAGCCTCCTGGCCGTATGGACCTTTCTGGCGGGGCTGACCTGGGCCGTCGGCCCGACGGCGGGCATGATCGCCAGTTCCAACGTCGCCATCATGCTGGTCACGGTCACCCTGCCGACGTCGGTCGGGGCCGCCGCCCAGCACGCCGGAATGATCATGGTCGGCGGGATCGTCCAGGCGGTGCTCATCGTGCTCTTCCCGGTACGGAGGTGGGGCGCCCAGCGGGACGCCCTCGCCGACGCCCTGGCCGCCGAGGCCGACTACGCACGCAGGCTGCGGCACGACCCCGTCGCGCCGTTCGACCCCGAGCCCCTCATGAACGCCCGCAGCGCCGCCGCGATCACCCCCCGGCAGGCCCGCCGCCGCCCCGCCGAACTGCACGGTGCGCGCGGCCTGGCGGAACGTATCCGCCCCGTCCTCGCCTCCCTCGCCGACCCGGCCCTCGGCGTCCCCGCCGAGGGCGAGCAGCGCGCCCGGGTGAGGGAACTGCTCGCCGCCGCCGGGTCCACCCTCGACGCCGCCGCCCGCGCCGTGCGGCACGGCGAGCCCGTCACCATGTCGCCCGCGGCCAGGGCGGTGCTCGCCGTGCCCAAGGAGGGTGCGGTGCTCACCGGCCCCGCCAGGCGCGCCGAGTCCCGCCTCATCAGCCTGCTGCGCGACGTCATCGAGACCGCCCAGGGCACCGGCACCACCGACGCAGGGCGCACCACCCCCGACCGCAGCCCCACCGAGGACACCGCCTACCGCACCGCCCGCCGCCTCGCGCTCGGTGCCGCCCGCCGGGTCGCCCGCCGCCCCGAGCACCGTGCCGACCCGCACGACCACCTGCACCGGCCCACCGTTCCCGGACTGATCCCCGTCGCCCTGCGTGCCATGCGCGCGGAACTGCGCCGTGACTCCCCGGTGTTCCGGCACGCCGTACGGGTCGCCGTCGTCGCCGCCACCGGGTACGCCGTCGGCGCCTCCCTGCCGCTCGGCCACGGCTACTGGGCGCCCATGGCCTCCGTGATGGTGATGCGGCCCGACTTCTCCCAGACGTACTCCCGTGCGGTGGCCCGCTTCGGCGGCACCCTGCTGGGCGTCGCCCTCGCGACAGGGCTGGTGCAACTCACACACCCGGACACCCGGCTGTCCGCAGCGCTCGCCGTGGGGTGCGCGTTCCTGATGTTCCTGCTGCTGCGCACCGGGTACGCCGTCACCCAGGTGTGCGTCTCCGGGTACGTCGTCTTCCTCCTCGGCATGGGCGGCCTCCAGTGGACGCAGACCGTCCCCGAACGCGTGGTGCTCACCCTCGCTGGCGGACTCCTGGCGATGCTCGCGTACGCCGTCTACCCGGCCTGGGAGACCCCGCGCCTGCGCACCCGCCTCGCCGACTGGCTGATCGCCGACGGGCGGTACGCGACGGCCGTCCTCCAGCGGTACGCCGACCCGGCGGGCGCTCCTCGTGACGCCGTACGGGAAGCGCTGCTGGCCACCCGGGAGGCCAGGGTCGCCTGGCAGGACGCCCTGGAGCGGGCCGCCAACGAGCCCGTACGCCACCGGGGCCTGTCCCGCACCGCCGCCGACGACGCCCCGCACGCGCTGGCCCAGCTCGCCCGGGTGGCCATGCTGATGGAGGCCCACCTCCCGGCCCGCGACACCACCCCGGTACCCGCGGCGGCCGCCCTCGCGGAGGCACTCCGTACGGACGTCGAGGCCGCCGCCCGCGCGGTGCGCGAGAGGCGCACCCCGCGCTGGGACGCCTTCCGGGCGGCCCTGGACGCGTGGGACGCCCAGGACGCCGCAGGTGACGACAAGGTCGTACGGAAGGGAGCGGGCCTCCTTCTTGAGGCGCTGGACGAACTCGCCCACGCCCTGGACGCCGAAGGGCCGCGCCCCCAGGGGAGCGCGGCCCGCACTGCTGCGTAGAGGCATCGCGTGGAGCACCTCCGTGTGGAGCACGGCGGAGAGCACCTCAAAGAAGGTGCACCGGACACCTCAGCACCGGACACCTCAGCACCGGACACCTCAGCACCGGACACCTCAGCACCGGACACCTCAGCACCGGACACCTCAGCACCGGACACCTCAGGAGCCCGGCAGCTTCGGCATGCTCGGCAGATCCGTCGGGATGCCCGAGGGGAGCCCGTTCGCGGGCGCCTTGGTGAACGTGTCCTCGATGCCGCTGCCCTCCCACTTCACCGTGAGGGTCTTGCCGTCCGGACCGGGGGTCGCCGTCCCCTTGCTGCGGGCGGTGTCGCCGTTCGCGCACTTGAGGCTCAGCGTGACGGTCCCCTGGCGGGACACCGTGCCCGAGCAGATGTTCTCGCCCGCGATCCCCGCCATGCCGTCGTGCACGGACAGCGCGACCAGCTTGCCGTCGGTGGTGGCGGCCCACTCGCCGTCGACGGACCCGGCCCCGGCGTCCCCCGCGGGCGGGGTGCTGGCGCCTCCCGTGGCGCTTGCGCCGGCGCTCGGCGCGCTGCCCGTCGGCTTCCCCTTGTCTGTCGCGCCGTCGCCCTTGCCACTGTCGCTGCTGCAACCGGTCAGCAGGAGCACCGCTGCGAGAGCGGCCGTTCCGGCGGCGGTGCGTACGTAACTGTGCACTCCGGTTCTCCCCATGTGCGCTCGTACGGCGGTCAATTGGCCGCCGGAAGGAACGGGTCAAGCTATCAGGGCGTCTACAGAGGAAGTGCATACAGGGAGATCGCTATTACGGCCGTCTGCTTCTGTAGTCAAGAGGCAACCCCGCGTGCACGTGCATCTGCCCATGCATCTGCAGATGAACGAAGCTATGATCCGGGTCAGTTGACAGTTCGGCAGTAGTTGACACCAGCGCATCCGGGAGCGACCTGTGCACCACGCGTACAACGGCATGGCGGCCACAGAGCTTCACGGGGTGGTCTGGCAGAAGAGCAGGCACAGCAACTCGCAGGGCACCTGCGTGGAGTTCGCGAAACTGCCCGGTGGCAACGTTGCCGTGCGCAATTCGCGGCACCCCGAGGGGCCCGCGCTCGTCTACACGCCGGCGGAGATAGAGGCGATGCTGCTCGGCATCAAGGACGGCGAGTTCGACCACCTCATCGGGAACTGAGGGCCGGACCCGGCGCTGTGGGGGCCGTACGGCCCCGAGTCCCTAGGCCCGCTCGTCCCGCAGCTGGAACAGCGCCCACACGACCTTGCCGTGCAGCGTGCCCGCCAGAGGGTGCCAGCCCCAGCTGTCGCTGAACGAGTCCACCAGGAACAGCCCCCGCCCCGACTCCGCCGAGAAGTCCTCGCTCGCACGCGCGGAGGGGCCTTCGTGGCTGGGATCCCGCACGGCACACACCAGCCCCGCGTTCCAGTGCATCAGGTGCAGCCGCACCGGAGGTTCGTTCTCGCGCGGGGGGTCCGCGGGGAGGGCGTGCCGCAGCGCGTTGGTGACGAGTTCGGAGACGACCAGGGCGACGTCGTCGAAGCGGTTCTCCAGGTTCCACTGGCACAGCGTGCTGCGGGTGAACTTCCGTGCTCCGCGCACCGCTTCGTACCGTGCGGGCAGCGCGCACGAGGCCGAGGAGGAGGCGTCGTCGGGTCCGACGGGGGGAAGGCCCTGCCGTAACGGCACAAGCATGGTCGATCCATTCGTCCCCATGCGGGCACTCCCGACTGTCACGGTCGCGGCGAACAGCGGCGGCCGAACGCTGGCGTCCACGGGGGAACGGAAGCGAGGGGCGAACGCTGGTGGTCATACGTGCGCGCGGACCATGGTTCCGAATGCGTACGGCAGATGCAAGGGCAGATGCACGTGCACGCGCCTGACTTGGACAACAGCGTGCCGTTTCTTGCTCATTTCTTCCCCGGACCACTTTCATAGCATTGCCATTTCTGTAACCGAATGCGTACGGGCTGAAGCGTTTTGGTGGCAGACTTCGGCTCTCGGGACCTTGGGGGAGGGCCTCGCGCACAGAGATGAACGAGAGGGAGGGCCGGAGAGGTGACCGCAGGCGAGTCGAGCGGATCGGTGGTCCGACGCATCCTGCTGGGCTCACAGCTCAGGCGCCTGCGCGAGTCGCGCGGCATCACCCGCGAGGCGGCCGGCTACTCGATCCGTGCATCCGAATCGAAGATCAGCCGCATGGAGTTGGGACGGGTGAGCTTCAAGGCCAGGGACGTGGAGGACCTCCTCACGCTCTACGGCGTGACGGACGGGGCGGAGCGCGAGTCGTTGCTCGCGCTGGCGCGAGAGGCCAACCTCGCGGGCTGGTGGCACAGTTACGGCGACGTCCTGCCGGGCTGGTTCCAGACGTACGTCGGACTGGAGGGCGCGGCCTCCCTGATCCGGATCTACGAGGTCCAGTTCGTGCACGGCCTGCTCCAGACCGAGGCGTACGCGCACGCCGTCGTCTCGCGCGGCATCCCGAACGCCACGGCCGCCGAGGTCGACCGCAGGGTCTCCCTCCGCCTCGACCGGCAGAAGGTCCTGGTCGCCGAGCGTTCCCCGCACTTCCACGCCGTACTCGACGAGGCGGCGCTGCGCCGCCCGTACGGCGACCGGAGCGTCATGCGGGGGCAGTTGCAGCACCTCATCGACATCTCCGAGCGGGAGAACGTCACGCTCCAGGTGATGCCCTTCAACTTCGGCGGGCACGCGGGCGAGAGCGGCGCCTTCACCCTGCTGAGCTTCCCCGAGTCCGACCTCTCCGACCTCGTCTACCTGGAGCAGCTGACCAGCGCGCTCTACCTGGACAAGCGCGAGGAGGTGGCCCAGTACGAACGCGTGATGGACCGCCTCCAGGGCGACTGCCCGAGCCCTTCCGAGACCCGGGACGTCCTGCGTGGACTCCTTCAACTGCTGTGATCCGAATGTCCGTTGACGCAACCTCGGGCTCGCATTGAGCATCAGAGGGAACGGAGAACAGCGCGAACACCGACAGCACCAGGAGCACCGGAGCCACCGGGGCGCCACGGAGCCGAGCACCACACGGCGACGCGACGGAGCGGAAGCAGAGCTAAGGGATCACATGTCCTACTTCACCGACCTGGCCCACCAGTACATCGACGGCGAGTGGCGGACCGGCAGCGGCTCGTGGGACATCATCGACTTCAACCCGTACAACGGGGAGAAGCTCGCCGCGATCACTGTCGCGTCCGTCGCCGAGGTGGACGACGCCTACCGTGCCGCCGAACGCGCCCAGCGCGCGTGGGCGGGCGTGAACGCCTACGCGCGCAGAGACGTCGTCGAACGGGTGCTGCGCCTGGTGGAGGAGCGCGAGGACGAGATCGTCGCCGCGATCACCGAGGAGGTCGGCGGCACCCTGGTGAAGGCCCGGTTCGAGGTGGGCCTGGCGAAGGAGTTCCTGCGCGAGGCCACCCAGCTGGCGACCCTTCCCGAGGGGCGCATCCTCGCCTCCCCGATCCCCGGCAAGGAGAACCGCGTCCACCGGCTCCCCGTCGGTGTCGTCGGCGTCATCAGCCCCTTCAACTTCCCCTTCCTCACCGGCATCAAGGCCGCAGCACCTGCGCTGGCGCTCGGCAACGCCGTCGTCATCAAGCCCAACCAGAACACCCCCGTCGTCGGCGGCGGACTCGTCGCGCACCTCTTCGAGGAGGCGGGGCTCCCCGCCGGACTGCTGAACGTCCTGATCACCGACATAGCCGAGATAGGCGACGCGCTCCTGGAGCACCCCGTCCCCAAGGTGATCTCCTTCACCGGCTCCGACCGCACCGGCCGCCACGTGGCCGCCGTCGCCGCCGCCCGCTTCAAGCGCACCGTGCTCTCCCTCAGCGGCAACAGCGCCCTGGTCGTCCTTGACGACGCGGACCTCGACTACGCCGTCGACGCGGCCGTCTTCAGCCGTTTCGTCTCCCAGGGCCAGGTCTGCATGGCGGCCAACCGGATCCTCGTCGACCGGTCCGTGGAGGCCGAGTTCACGGAGAAGTTCGTCGCCCGGGTGCGGAGTCTGCGCACTGGCGACCCGGCCGACCCCGCCACCCAGCTCGGCCCCGTCATCAACACCTTCCACGCCGACGCCCTCACCGGCCTGGTCGACCAGGCCCTCGCGGCGGGCGCCACCGCTCTCGTACGGGGCGCTACGCGCGGCAACCTGGTCGAACCCACGGTCCTCGCGGGGCTCCCGGAGGGCTCGCCCATCCTGGAACAGGAGATCTTCGGGCCCGTCGCCCTGCTGCTGGCCTTCGACGGCGAGGAGGAGGCCGTACGGATGGCCAACGACAGCCCGTACGGCCTGAGCGGCGCGGTGATGACCCGCAACGTGGAACGCGGTGTGCGCTTCGCCCAGCGCATCGAGACCGGCATGATGCACATCAACGACTCCACCATCCAGGACGACCCCCTGGTCGCCTTCGGCGGCGAGAAGGCGTCCGGGCTCGGGCGCATGAACGGCGAGTCGACGGTAGACGTCTTCACCACCCAGAAGTGGATCTCCGTGCAGCACGGCCGTTCGGAGTTCCCCTTCTGACGCTGCGACGTGTCTGATGCTTCGACGTGTCTGATGCTTCGACGTGTCAGGCGCTGTGACTTGCGGACAGTAGTTGTCCGCAAGCCTTCCTAATGTGGTCCACGTACCGCACAGCGACTCCCACCGAAGGATGGCCCGCCATGGTCCTGCATGTCAGCGCCGACAACTGCACCGACGAGGTCACCACCCTCCTCGCCTTCCTGGAGGAGCAGCGCAAGGGCATCCGCAACGCCCTGGGCGGCCTCACGGACGAGCAGGCGGCCACCACCCCCAGTGCCAGCGAGCTGTCCCTCTCCGGGCTCCTCAAGCACGTCACCGAGGTCGAGCAGAACTGGCTCGCCCTGGCGGGCTGCGACATCCCGCCCGTCGAGCGCACCGAGGCCGACTGGAACGAGAGCTTCCGCCTGATCCCCGAGAAGGGCGAGACGGTCGAGTCCAAGCTCGCGCAGTGGGCCGAGGTCGCCGCCAAGGGAGCCGAGTTCAGCCGCAGCGCGGACCTGAACTCCACCTTCTCGCTGCCCGAGGCCCCGTGGTTCCCCAAGGAGGACGTCTCGCTGCGCTGGGTCCTGCTGCGCCTGATCACCGAGATGGGCCGCCACGCGGGCCACGCCGACATCATCCGCGAGTCCCTGGACGGCAAGAACTCGTACGAACTGGGCGAGTGACCGGGGAACCTCCGGGCGTCCCGCGGGATGCGGTGTCAGGCTTGCACCTCACGTGGCGTGAGGGCACAGGCTGAGGGCGTACCGAGGAAGACACCTCAGAGAGAGGGCGGCGGGCAGGCATGAGTCATCCCGTGGGGAAGGTCGCCGAAGTCGCCGGAGTGACCGTGCGCACCCTGCACCACTACGACGCGATCGGCCTGCTCTCCCCGAGCGGGCGCAACCACGCGGGGCACCGCCGCTACAGCGACGGGGACCTCGACCGGTTGCAGCAGATCCTGTTCTACCGGGAGCTCGGCTTCCCTCTCGACCAGGTGGCGTCCCTCCTGGACGATCCGGCGACGGATCCGCGGGAGCACCTGCGGCGTCAGCACTCCCTGCTGACCGACCGGATCGAACGACTCCAGGAGATGGCCGCCGCCGTCGAAACCGCCATGGAGGCACAGAAGATGGGCATCAACCTCACGCCCGAGGAGAAGTTCGAGGTCTTCGGGGACTTCGACCCCGACGCGTACGCGGAGGAGGCCGAGCAGCGCTGGGGGAACACGGACGCCTGGCGCGAGTCGCAGCGCCGCACGGCGTCGTTCACCAAGGAGGACTGGAAGCGGTTCACCGAGGAGTTCGACGCCATCCACCGCAGGATGGCCGCTCTGCTCGCGGAAGGGGTCCCGGCGACCGACGACCGGGCCATGGACGTCGCCGAGGAGCACCGCGGATTCATCTCCGGCAGCCAGTACGAGTGCGGCTACGAGATGCACACGTCCTTGGGCGAGATGTACGTCGCCGACCCCCGCTTCACCGCGACGTACGAGGCCATCCGGCCCGGTCTCGCCGTCTACATGCGGGACGCGATGCTGGCGAACGCGCTGCGGCACGTCTGAGGCGTCTGAGGCGTCGGAGGCGGGACGTACGGGGCGCAGGGGGCGGGTCCGGTGCCGGGCCCGCCCCCTGCGTACTTCCGTTACTCCTTGCTTACTCCTTGCTGATGACGACCGCGGTGCCGTACGCACACACCTCGGTCCCCACGTCGGCGGCCTCCGTGACGTCGAACCGCATCATGAGGACGGCGTTCGCACCGCGGACCCGCGCCTGTTCGACGAGGCGTTCCATGGCCTGGTTGCGGGTCTCCACGAGCGTCTTGGTGAGGCCCTTCAGCTCGCCGCCCACCAGCGATTTCAGGCCCGCGCCGATCTGGCTGCCCAGGTGGCGGGACCTGACCGTGAGGCCGAAGACCTCGCCGATCACCTGCTGCACCCGGTATCCGGGGACGTCATTCGTCGTCACGACAAGAATGTCCGACTTGTCGCTCTGTCCGCCGCCGAACTCCTCCATGCCCACCGCACCCACCTCTTCCAGCCGACTTGCCTGCGGATCTCTCCGGTTCCTACCGGAGAGCTTTGCGCCGGTCTGAGCAGAGTGCACCCTGGGAGGGCCGGGGGAACCCGGAAGTACCCGCGTGCGTTGATACTTTTGCCCAGCCCCCGCAGCCAATCCCCCCAGGAGTCCGGAACCCGTGAATACGCTTGCGCTCGGACCGAGCTGGCTGGACCCGGACTATTTGCTCAATACGTTCGGGCCGTGGGGCCTGTTGGCCATCGTCTTCGCCGAGTCGGGGCTGCTGATCGGCTTCTTCCTGCCCGGCGACTCGCTGCTCTTCACGGCGGGCCTGCTGGTCACCCACGGCTCATTGGACATGCCGTTGTGGCTGCTCTGCACGCTGATCGTGCTGGCGGCGATCCTCGGTGACCAGGTCGGGTATCTGTTCGGGCGGAAGGTGGGTCCGGCGCTGTTCAGGCGACCGGACTCCAAGATCTTCAAACAGGAGAACGTCCAGAAGGCGCACGAGTTCTTCGAGAAGCACGGACCGAAGGCGCTGATCCTGGCCCGCTTCGTGCCGATCGTACGGACGTTCACGCCGATCATCGTCGGCGTCAGCAAGATGAACTACCGCGTGTTCATCACGTACAACATCATCGGTGGTGTGCTGTGGGGTGCCGGTGTGACGCTGCTGGGTGCGGCGCTCGGCAACATTCCGTTCGTGCACAAGCACATCGAGTTCATCCTGGTCGGCATCGTGCTGCTGTCGGTCGTGCCGATCGTGATCGAGGTGCTGAAGGCGCGCAGCCAGTCCAAGAAGAACCCTCCGGCTGAGGTCGCTCCCGCTTCTGCTCCCGCTCCTGCTCCCGCTCCTGTTCCTGCTCCTGAGAACGCTCCGTCGGCTCCGGGGTACCCGAGCGTCCCTCCGGCTCCCGGTGCTCCGTACGGCGCGCCCGAGCAGGACCAGGCCACCCAGATCCTCCGGCCCCAGAACCCCCCGAACAATCCGCCCCAACGCGGCCGCCACGCCAAACGCTGACCCCTCCCCCCACCCGCCTCGGTCTCCCCTCCACCTCGCCCCCTCGGGCGGCGGGGCCTTTGCCCAGCCCCCTTGGACGGCGGATCCTCCGCCTAGCCCCCTTGGGCGCCGGTGCCTTTGCCTAGCCTCCTTGGGCGGCGGGGCCGCCCCCCGGGGGCGGGACGGGCGGGCAAGGGGGCGGCCCCCTCGCTCCGGGCCCACCCCGGTGCCGCCCGCTGTTACCTCGCCTCATGGGTGCGCCGCACCCGGGTGCGCCTGCGGCGGGCTGCCCCTCCCCGCCCCTTCACCTAAAGCGCTCGCCGCGCGGCTGTCCCGCACACGTGCGGGTGCGTGAGGGCTGGGCGCGCAGTTCCCCGCGCCCCTAACGGGGCACGTCCACGCAAGCCCCAGCGGAGCCGGGAGCGCACGCGCGGCGGAGCCGCACAGTGACACAGCCCCGCGCCCCTAACGGGGCACGTCCGAGCAAGCCCCAGCGGAGCCGGGAGCGCCCCGCGCGGCGGAGCCGCACAGTGACACATCCCCGCGCCCCTAAAGGGAGCGCTCACGCGACGCAGCCCCGTACCCCTAGAAGCCCCTCGTCCGCTTCGCCGCCCGCCGCGTCCCCCCCTCCCGCCCAGCCCCGGGCATCCGCAGGAACAGCCGGGAGATCTCCCCGCCCAGATTCACCCCGATCGCGATCGCCAGCGCGATGGCAGCCGCCTTGGACAGGGAGGCGAGCCCCGTGTTGACCTCGTTCTGGGCGATGCCCAGCAGTCCGTAGTACGTCGCGGAACCCGGCAGCAGCGGCCCGATCGCCGCCGTCACGTACGGCAGCGCCGACGCGTACTGGTAGCGCGAGAAGAGCTGTCCGAAGAGGCCGACGAGGCCCGCGGCCACCGCCGTCGCCGCGACCGCGGAGATCTTGCCCGTCGTGTTCATCGCGCCGAAGACGACCCACGCGACCCCGCCGTTCAGAGCCACCATGATCACCGTGTTCCGCTCCTGCTGGAGCAGGATCGCGAAGGCGAAGCACAGGACGATCGAGGCCAGGATCTGGACCACCGGCCGTGGCTGGACGTGCATCGTCGCGTCCGGGTGGAGGTTGGGGTTCAGGCCCGCCCCCGCGTACAGCACGATCAGCACGCCCAGCACGATCGCGATGAAGAAGTACATGACTTCGAGCAGACGCGCCGACGCGGTGATGTAGTAGCCGGTCAGGCCGTCCTGCACGCCCGCGACGAGTGCCCGCCCGGGGAGCAGGGCGAAGAGCCCACCGGTGATCACGGCGGACGGCAGGATTCCGCTCACCACGTTCTCGGGGACGAAGGCCAGGGCCACCCCCATCGCGGCCGGAGGCATCGCCGCCGCCACGAACTGGTAGAACTCCGGCAGCCCGCGCCCCGCGCACAGCCACGCCAGCCGGTCGCCCAGGATCGCCCCGAGCGCCGCCGCGATGAAGACGAGCACCCCGCCGCCGACGAGGACGGAAGCGGACCCCGCGAGCAGCCCGCTCGCGGCGGTCAGCGCCCAGCCCGGGTACGGGTGGCGGTTTCGCCGGATCTCCGCGAGGCGGCGGTACGCCTCCTCCAGCGTGACGTCGGTGTCCTCGGCGGTGATGTCCGCGATCAGCCGGTAGACGCCCGCCAGCCGGGTGTAGTCGGTGCCGCGACGGCGGACCGTGCGGCTCGCCGTGACCGGGTCGTCGATCAGGGAGGGCTGGTACGAGATGGAGAGGAGGGTGAAGGTGACGTTCGGCTCGCAGCGGTCGAGCCCGTAGGCCCGGCACACCGCGAACATGGCCGCCTCGACGTCCTCGGCGCCCTCGCCGCCCGCGAGCAGCAGCTCGCCGATGCGGAGGGTCAGGTCGAGCACACGGGGGACGGCGGGCCCGGAATCCTCGTCCTCGCCGTGCCGCTGCACGCTGTCCGGCACGGGGCGGTCGCCGACCGGCATGCGCAGCAGCGTGCGCATCCGGTCCTGCCAAGGGGCCTCCTTGGTCAGCTTGATCATGGGTATGCCGTGCGCGGGCGTGAACGCGGGCGGAGAATGGCGGGCGCTGTAGGTCTTGGGGGCGTCGAATCCGCTGCCGTTACGTTTCTGCGCCGCCGTCCTCGGGACGTCGAAGGCGGAACCTTCCGGCACGGGCGGTGCTTCGGGCGTCAGCCCCTGCGGGAGCTGGAACTCCGAGGTCGGCTGGTCCTCCTCGACCTGCGGAGCGGCCTTCAGGCCCTGTGGGAGCTGGAACTCCGAGGTCACCGACTGGTCCTCGTCCACGGACACCACGGGAATGGCCTGCGTGGCCCCGATCCCGGCCGTGGCGCTGGACGGGTTGCGGGCGGCCAGAGGAGAGGCCGCCTGGTGAGCTTCGGCGATCTTCGTGGAGCTAACGGTCTTCGTGGAGCCGTCACTGGTTTTCGTGGCGTCGGTGATCTTCGCGGAGTCGGCGGTCTTCACCCCGGACGGAGGCGGGAAGGCGCTGCGTGCCTCGTCCGACTGCGGCTTGCGGTCCTCGGCCTCCGCGGTCGCCGCCTCCTCCCGGGGCCCCTTCTCGGGGCCCTTCCGGGGTCGGCCCTTGCCGCCGCCCTGCGCCTCCGCCACCACTCGCCTCGCTCCCGCTGCTCCAGGCTCCGACATTCCCGCCCGCCCAGTATGTCCACGACTACGGCATTACCGCCGCCCCGCCCGCCCCACCACCGTCGTACGTTCACAGGGGCCCCTACCCCCACATCCGTACCGCCGCACCCCTCCGGCCCCGTACAAGCAAACGGGCGGCTCCCCACCTCGAAGAGGAGGGAACCGCCCGCCGCACGGGACCTGCTTAACGCATGCGCGCAGTTCAGTGCGCGCCGCCCTGCGCCTCAAGGCGCTTGTACGAAGCCTCGATCTCGGCCTCCGCCTCGGTGCGACCGACCCAGTCGGCGCCCTCGACCGACTTGCCCGGCTCCAGGTCCTTGTAGACCTCGAAGAAGTGCTGGATCTCCAGGCGGTCGAACTCCGACACGTGGTGGATGTCGCGCAGGTGCTCCACGCGCGGGTCCGAAGCCGGGACGCACAGCAGCTTGTCGTCGCCGCCGGCCTCGTCCGTCATGCGGAACATGCCGATGGCGCGGCACTTGATGACGCAGCCCGGGAACGTGGGCTCGTCCAGGATGACCAGCGCGTCCAGCGGGTCACCGTCCTCGCCGAGGGTGTTCTCGACGAAGCCGTAGTCCGCGGGGTAGCTGGTCGAGGTGAAGAGTCGACGGTCCAGGCGGATCCGGCCGGTCTCGTGGTCCACCTCGTACTTGTTCCGCGAACCCTTCGGAATCTCGATGGTGACGTCGAACTCCACGGGTGGCTCCTCCATGATCAACACAGTTTCTGGGAAATCTGCGTCCCCCCGGAGGAAACCGACCCCCGGAGCCCCGGCCGAATGGGTCGGATGTGCCCCGCGGGGTGCCGTGCTCGCGCAAGACGCAGTGATTAAGTGTCCCTCACGCAGACGTGTGATCGCGAAAGGGGCTGGTCCGCAGTGCCCAAGCTCAAGACCTGGCAGCTCACGGCGGGCTCCGCCGTCGCCGGACTGGCACTTGCGGCCGGTGCCGTGGCCGTGGCGGGACCCTGGGACTCCGGTCAGCGTAAGGCCGAGCGGGACCTGGCGGTCGCCCGGGACCGTACGGGTGGCGCACATCACGCATCCGGGCGCCGGGACCCGGCCGAACCGTCCCCCGCGCCGAGCGCCCGCGGCGTCCTCAGCGCACTCGGCGCACCCGCCACGACAGGTGACGGTTCCGAGCACCTCAAAGAGGTGCTCGCGCCGCTCCTCGACAGTGCCGCCCTCGGGTCCGTGCAGTCCGCCTCCGTCGTGGACGCCGTCACCGGCAAGCAGCTGTACGGGAGTGGGGAGCGCGAGGTGCTGACGCCCGCCTCCACGGTCAAGATCGCCACGGCGGTCGCGGCCCTGGCGGCGCTGGGCCCCGACCACCGCATCGCCACCACCGTCCTCGCCACCCCCGACGGCAGGCGGATCGTCCTCAAGGGCGGCGGCGACCCCACCCTGGAGAAGGACGGACTGCGCACCCTCGCGGCCGACACTGCCCGCTTCCTGCGCGACAAGGGGGCGGGGCCCGTGGCGCTCGCGTACGACACGAGCCTGTACGCGGGACCCGACATCCACCCCATCGGCAAGGGCAACGAGAACGTCGCCCGGGTCACCTCCCTGATGGTGAACGAGGGGCGTACGGACGGTTCGCACAGCGGCACGGGGGACCGGACCCCCGACCCGGCGGGGGACGCGGCGCGCACCTTCGCGGCGGAGCTGCGCGCGGTGGGCGTCGAGGTGACGGGCGAGCCCGCGTCGGCCCAGGCCCCCGGCGGCGCCGAACCCGTCGCCAAGGCGCTCTCGGCCCCGCTGTCCGCCCTGGTCGAGCGGACCCTCACCAACAGCGACAACGACATCGCCGAGGCCCTCGCCCGGCAGACGGCGCTCGCGGCGGGCGAGGAGGTCAGCTTCGCGGGGGCGGGCAAGGCGGTGTACGACCGGCTCGCCAAGCTGGACCTTCCGGCGGAGGGCCTGCTGAACGGCGCCCACTTCGCGGACGGCAGCGGTCTCGACCGCTCGGACAAGGTGTCCGCGGCACTCCTGACGGGGCTGCTCGCGCGGGCGGCGGACCCGGCACACCCGGAGCTGCGCTCCGTACTCACGGGGCTGCCGGTGGCGGGCTTCAGCGGGACGCTGAGCACGCGGTACGGGGGAGACTCGGCGGGGCCGGGGCTGGTGCGCGCCAAGACCGGCACCCTGTCCGGGGTGAACACGCTGGCCGGGACGGCGGTCACCCGGGGCGGCCGGCTCGTCGCCTTCGCCTTCCTGGCGGGGAACACTCCTGATCGGGACCCGGCGCAGAAGGCCCTGGACGGCCTGGCCTCCGCCCTGATCTCCGGGGGCTGATCGGCGAACACCGGGCGCCCTCGCCCGGACGCTCTGCCTCCACTTCGATGGGGCCGCCGATCAACTCCCCCTGCCCCACTCGACAACGTACGGTTGACGTATGACGAGCCTCGGTGGTGCAGCCTCATCAGGGATGGTCGACTGGAAGCTCGCGGTGGCGACCGCGACCCGACTCGTACGGCCGGGCCCGGACATCAGCCGGGAGGAGGCCCGCGCGGTCGTCGCGGAGCTCCGCCGGCACGCCAAGGCGTCCGAGGAGCACGTCCGCGCGTTCACCCGGATGATCCCGGAGGGGGCCGAGCCCGAGGACACCCCCGTCCTCGTCGTGGACCGAACCGGCTGGGTGAAGGCCAACGTCGCGGGCTTCAGGGAGCTGCTCAAGCCGCTCCTGAAGAAGATGGAGGAGCGGCGCGGGTCGACCCCGGGCGGTGCCGTCCTCGGTGCGGTCGGCGGCAAGGTGACCGGCGTCGAGGTCGGGATGCTGCTGTCGTTCCTCTCGTCGCGGGTGCTCGGACAGTACGAGACCTTCGCCCCGGCCACCCGGGACCTGCCCTCCGGTGAGAACGGCGGAGGGCGGCTCCTGCTCGTCGCGCCGAACATCGTCCACGTGGAGCGGGAACTCGAAGTCGACCCGCACGACTTCCGGCTCTGGGTGTGCCTGCACGAGGAGACGCACCGGACGCAGTTCACCGCCGTCCCCTGGCTGCGCGACCACCTGGAGGGCGAGATCCAGGCATTCCTGAGCGAGACCGACGTCGACCCGATGACGCTGCTCGAGCGCGTCAGGGAGGCCGTGCAGTCCTTCGCCGGGAGCCGCCCCGAAGGCGAGGAGGACGAAGGCGGACGCAGCCTCGTCGAGCTGGTGCAGAGCCCGGCGCAGCGCGAGATCCTCGGCAGGCTGACCGCCGTGATGTCACTGCTCGAAGGGCATGCGGACTACGTCATGGACGGGGTGGGGCCGCAGGTCGTGCCGTCCGTCGCGGAGATCCGGGAGAAGTTCCAGCAGCGCCGGGCGAAGGGCGCAAGCCGCCTCGACCTCGCCCTGCGCAGGCTGCTCGGTCTCGACGCCAAGCTGCGTCAGTACAAGGACGGCGAAAGGTTTGTGCGCGCGGTCGTGGAAGAGGTCGGGATGGACGGCTTCAACCGGATCTGGACCTCTCCGAACACACTCCCGACCAAGGCGGAGATCGCCAAACCGGCGGACTGGGTCGCGAGGGTGCACCGTAAGGGAGAAGCGTGAAACCGGTGCGTGCGACGGCAGGAACGGTAAGGGAAACGCCCCCTAAATCACCCATCTGAGGGACCGTAAGCGCTGGGTAGGCGTGCAATGCTCGGGTAACCGCTCGTTTCTGTCACCATCTACGCACTCTCAGTGACAGAGGCGTCCTCCTCCCGAGGCACCCCAACTCCACCGAAGGGCACCGGACATGGGTCCCCATCCTGCGGTCGCGGCGATACGCCTGGCGGTCCGCCGCGTACTCCACGACGTCATGAACGACCACCGTGCACATCAAGACCCGCGCGAGTCGGCCGCCCCGCCGCTCGTGCTCGTCGCCTGCTCCGGCGGCGCCGACTCCATGGCACTCGCCTCCGCACTCGCCTTCGAGGCGCCCAAGCTGGGCGTCCGCGCGGGCGGCGTCACCGTCGACCACAACCTCCAGGCGGGCTCCGGCACCCGGGCCGCCGAGGTGGTCGCCCGGATGACCGTCCTCGGCCTCACCCCCGCCGAGGCCGTCTCGGTGACCGTCGGCCGGGCGGGAGGCCCGGAGGCCGCCGCCAGGGACGCCCGCTACGCCGCCCTCGACGGCGCCGCCCAGCGGCACGGAGCCGCGGCGGTCCTCCTCGGGCACACCCGCGACGACCAGGCCGAGACCGTCCTCCTCGGCCTCGCCCGCGGTTCGGGCACCCGGTCCCTGTCCGGAATGGCGGCCGTCTCGGGGGCGGCCGGGCGCTACCGCCGACCCTTCCTCCAGCTCGACCGGCAGACCGCCCGCAAGGCATGCATGGTCCAGTCCCTGCCCGTCTGGGACGACCCGCACAACGCCGACCCCGCCTACACCCGCTCCCGGCTGCGCCAGGAAGGGCTGCCCGCCCTGGAGAAGGCGCTCGGCAAGGGCGTCGTCGAGGCCCTCGCCCGTACGGCGCAGCTGTCCCGCGACGACGCGGACGCACTCGACCACTGGGCCGCCGAGGCGGACCGTTCCGTCCGGGACGACACCGGGCGGCTGGAGTGCGCCAAGCTCTACGCGCTGCCGCCCGCGGTGCGCCGCAGGGTGCTCCGTAAAGCCGTCATCGAGGTGGGCTCGCCCGCCGGATCACTCTTCGCCCGGCACATCGAGGAGGTGGACCGGCTGATCACCGGATGGCGGGGGCAGGGGGTCATCAACCTCCCCGGCCGGGTGGAGGCTCAGCGGCAGGGTGGCAGACTGGTCATTCGGCAGGGCTGATTCGGCAGGGCCGAAGTTCTACGAAAGTGATGCGGGTGGACGCGAACGACATGGGCACCGACCTCAAGTCGGTGCTCATCACCAAGGAAGAGATCGACGCGAAGCTGGCCGAGCTGGCCGCCGAGGTCGACGCGGAGTACGCGGGCAAGGACCTGCTCATCGTCGGGGTGCTGAAGGGCGCCGTGATGGTGATGGCGGACCTGGCGCGTGCGCTGTCCACCCCGCTGACCATGGACTGGATGGCGGTGTCGTCGTACGGCGCGGGCACCCAGTCCTCCGGCGTGGTCCGGATCCTCAAGGACCTGGACACCGACATCAAGGGCAAGCACGTCCTGATCGTCGAGGACATCATCGACTCCGGCCTGACGCTGTCGTGGCTGCTGTCGAACCTCGGCTCGCGCGAGCCGGCCTCCCTGAACGTGTGCACGCTGCTGCGCAAGCCGGAGGCCGCGAAGGTCGCCATCGACGTGAAGTGGGTCGGTTTCGACATTCCGAATGAGTTTGTCGTCGGATACGGCCTGGATTACGCCGAGAAGTACCGCAATCTCCCCTTCGTCGGGACTCTCGCGCCCCACGTCTACGGGGGCTGAGACCCGGGTACACCCCGGGCGAACGGGCCCCTGGGACACCTCAGGGCCATATTGGGGAACCCTCGCGCAATTCCCGCCGTTGGAGCAGGGGAAGGCAGGTTTGTCAGCCGTCCCCTGCGGTCGCGGGTGACAATGCTGGGGTACCGTCCGAAGAACAGTCTTTTATTCAGCGGCATTTACCTACGGGCAGGAGGGACGGGGCGCAGTTCGCCCCGTATGGATGGACGTGAAGCGATACTTCCGTGGGCCGGTCATGTGGATCGTGCTGGCCGTCCTCGCCGTGGTCGTGCTGATGCAGGTCGTCGGCTCGTCTGGCGGCTACAAGACGGTCGACACCGGCAAGGTCATCCAGGCGATCGACAAGGACCAGGCCCGTCAGGTCAAACTGACCACTGGTGACGAACAGATCATCAAGCTGGAGCTGAAGGGCGACCTCAAGGTCGACGACAGCTCCAAGATCCAGGCGAGCTACATCGGGGACCAGGGCTCCAAGCTCACCGCGAAGCTCGACCAGAAGTACGAGAACGGCAAGCTCGAAAAGGGCTACACCGTCACCCCGACCAAGCAGAACGCCTTCGTCGGGATCCTGCTCTCCCTCCTGCCCTTCGTCCTGATCGTCGTCGTCTTCCTGTTCCTGATGAATCAGATGCAGGGCGGCGGCTCCCGGGTCATGCAGTTCGGGAAGTCCAAGGCGAAGCTCATCACCAAGGACACCCCGAAGACGACCTTCGCCGATGTGGCCGGGTCCGACGAGGCGGTCGAGGAACTCCACGAGATCAAGGAGTTCCTGCAGGAGCCGGCGAAGTTCCAGGCGGTCGGCGCCAAGATCCCCAAGGGTGTGCTGCTCTACGGCCCGCCCGGCACCGGCAAGACGCTCCTCGCGCGTGCTGTCGCGGGTGAGGCGGGCGTGCCCTTCTACTCCATCTCGGGCTCCGACTTCGTCGAGATGTTCGTGGGTGTCGGCGCCTCGCGTGTCCGTGACCTCTTCGAGCAGGCCAAGGCGAACGCCCCGGCGATCGTCTTCGTCGACGAGATCGACGCGGTGGGTCGCCACCGCGGTGCGGGCATGGGCGGCGGTCACGACGAGCGCGAGCAGACGCTCAACCAGCTGCTCGTCGAGATGGACGGCTTCGACGTGAAGGGCGGCGTCATCCTGATCGCCGCCACGAACCGCCCCGACATCCTCGACCCGGCGCTGCTGCGCCCGGGCCGCTTCGACCGGCAGATCGCGGTCGACCGGCCGGACATGCAGGGCCGTCTGGAGATCCTCAAGGTTCACCAGAAGGGCAAGCCGGTCGCCCCGGACGTCGACCTGGGCGCAGTCGCCCGTCGTACGCCGGGCTTCACCGGTGCGGACCTGTCGAACGTGCTGAACGAGGCCGCGCTGCTCACCGCGCGCAGCAACATGAAGCTGATCGACAACCACATGCTCGACGAGGCGATCGACCGTGTCGTGGCGGGCCCGCAGAAGCGGACCCGGATCATGTCCGACAAGGAAAAGAAGATCACCGCGTACCACGAGGGCGGCCACGCCCTGGTCGCGGCGGCTCTCCCGAACTCGGACCCGGTCCACAAGATCACGATCCTGTCGCGCGGCCGGGCCCTGGGTTACACCATGGTGCTCCCGGACGAGGACAAGTACTCCACCACCCGCAACGAGATGCTCGACCAGCTGGGTTACATGCTGGGCGGGCGTGCGGCGGAGGAGCTCGTCTTCCACGACCCGACGACGGGCGCTGCGAACGACATCGAGAAGGCCACCAGTACGGCCCGCGCGATGGTCACGCAGTACGGCATGACCGAGCGCCTCGGCGCGATCAAGTTCGGCGGCGACAACACCGAGCCCTTCCTGGGCCGGGACATGACGCACCAGCGCGACTACTCGGAAGAGGTCGCCGCGCTCGTCGACGAAGAGGTCAAGAAGCTCATCGAGACCGCGCACAACGAGGCGTGGGAGATCCTGGTCGAGAACCGCGACGTCCTCGACAACCTCGTTCTGGCCCTCCTGGAGAAGGAGACGCTGAACAAGGAGCAGATCGCCGAGATCTTCCAGCCGATCGTGAAGCGCCCGGCCCGCCCCGCGTGGACCGGTTCGTCCCGCCGGACGCCCTCGACGCGTCCGCCGGTGCTCTCGCCCAAGGAACTGGCCCTCACCAACGGTGCGGCCAACGGCACGACGCCCGCGATCACCTCGGTGGTCAAGGACGCCGCGCAGGGCGAGGCGGTCCCGGAGGAGCGCCCGGAGAACAGCTAGTCCCATGAGTGCCCGGGGTCACACCCGGTCCGGAATGGATGCCGCGACCCCCAGGTTTTAGCCTGGGGGTCGCGGCATTTCCGTATGCATGCGCAGGTGAACCACAGGAACGAGGCACTGATGACCGACCCGGTGACGCTGGACGGCGAGGCCACTGTCGGCGAGTTCGACGAGAAGCGGGCCGAGAACGCGGTGCGCGAGCTCCTCTTCGCCGTGGGGGAGGACCCGGACCGCGAGGGCCTGCGGGCGACCCCGGGCCGGGTGGCACGGGCGTACAAGGAGATATACGCGGGCCTGTGGCAGAAGCCCGAGGACGTCCTGACGACGACCTTCGACCTGGGCCACGACGAGATGGTCCTGGTCAAGGACATCGAGGTCATGTCGACCTGCGAACACCACCTGGTGCCGTTCCACGGCGTCGCGCACGTCGGCTACATCCCGTCGAGCGACGGCAAGATCACCGGTCTGTCGAAGCTGGCCCGGCTGGTGGACGTCTTCGCGCGCCGCCCGCAGGTGCAGGAGCGGCTGACCACGCAGGTCGCGGACTCGCTGATGGAGATCCTGGAGCCTCGCGGCGTGATCGTCGTCGTGGAGTGCGAGCACATGTGCATGACGATGCGCGGGGTCCGCAAGCCGGGCGCGAAGACCATCACCTCGGCGGTCCGCGGCCAGCTCCGCGACCCGGCCACGCGGGCCGAGGCGATGAGCCTGATCATCGCCCGCTGAGGCGTCTGCCGGCTCGTCCGGTCGTACGAGTGGGGCTCAGGCGGCGTCGGCCGCCGGGGCCCCCTCGTCGTCCTCGGGGAGGCGCAGGACGCGCTCCAGGAAGAAGGCCGCGGCGACCACCGCCGCACCCGCCAGGACCGCCAGGCCCGCGTACAGGGCCTGGTCGCGGCGGGCCGGGAGGTCGAGGGCCTCGGTGAGCAGATGGACGCCCACGCCGCCGTACAGACCGGCGACGAGGGCGGCGACCAGGGCGCTCGCCTGGCCGAAGACGACGGCGCGGGCCGCCAGCATCGGGTCGACGCCCTTCGCGCCCGGCCTGCGCTCGCGCTGGGCGCGGAGCCGGGAGCGCAGGGCGATGGCCGTCGCCAGCAGGACCGCGGCGATCAGGGCCAGCACGATCGGCGCGGCGACCGGCACGCCGGGCAGCGTGTCGATCGAGGCCCACAGCCGGGCGCCCGCCCAGGACACCACGGAGGCCCCGGCGAACAGGCCGATCAGTACTCCGAGCCGTAGTTGCTTCACGAAGCTCCGCTTTCCGTCATCTCGTCACACGTGTGCGCACGACCACGCGCGCCCGTACGGCACCAGTGTCGTACGAGGACAACGTCTACTCGGGCAGTCGGAGTTCCAGGTCGGCGCGGGCCTGTACGCCCTCGGTGGAGACGGCGGCGAGGAGCTCGGCGACCGGGCCCCGGCCGGGGACCTGTCCCTCGGGGTCCACGTCGTGCCAGGGGGCCAGCACGAAGCCGCGCTCGTGGGCGCGGGGGTGGGGGAGGGTCAGGACCGGGTCGTCGGAGACGACGTCGGCGTACGACAGGATGTCGACGTCGATGGTGCGGGGGCCCCAGCGCTCCTCGCGGACGCGGTCGAACGCCTCCTCGATGGCCTGGCCGCGCTCCAGGAGCGAGGACGGCGGCAGGGTGGTCTTCACCCGGATCACCGCGTTGAAGTACGAGGGCTGGGAACCGGTCTCGACGCCCCACGGCTCCGTCTCGTACACCGGGGAGACCGCTTTGACGCGGACGCCGGGGGTGTCCTCCAGGAGGTCGACCGCGCCCTGGAGGGTCTCCAGGCGGTTGCCGAGGTTGCTGCCGAGGCCGATCACGGCCCACTTCGGGTTGGAGAGGGTGATGTCGGCGGCGTCGACCTGCTCCGTGACCGAGCTGGGAACCGGCTGGACGGTGGGGTCGCTCTGCATGGGCTTCATACACGGCTCCGGGTGATGGTGATGGTCACGTCGTCGAAGGGGACGGTGATCGGGGCGTCGGGCTTGTGGACCGTCACCTCGACCTGGTCGACCCCGTCGTGCTTGAGGCACTGCTGGGCGATCCGCTCGGCGAGCGTCTCGATCAGATTGACCGGCTCGCCCTGGACGACCTCCACGACCTCCTCGGCGACCACGCCGTAGTGGACGGTCTTCGTCAGGTCGTCGTCGGCCGCCGCGGGGCGGGTGTCCAGGCCGAGGACGAGGTCCACGATGAAGGTCTGGCCCTCTTCGCGTTCCCTGGGGAACACGCCGTGGTGCCCACGGGCCTTGAGGCCGCGCAGCGCGACACGATCCACGCGAATCACTCCTGCTGTTCGTAGTCATCGGGGGTCCGTGCCGTATGCGGGCGGCACATCACCTGAGAACCGAATCTACCTGCGAGCACTGACAGACCCCGCCCGCGGGTGTCGCGGGAGGGGTGCCTCCGGTCGATTCTCCGGTGCCTCTACCCACTGGTCGTGGGGATTCGCCGTCCCCCAGGAGGAGGAATCGAAGGGAAGCCGCGTCAGTCGTCGTCCTCGTCGCCGTCGGCGAGGACGGGCGAGCCGTGATGCGCCCAGAGCCGCCAGCCGTCCGGGGTGCGCCGGAAGGCGTTGGTGGCGACGACCAACTGACCCACCAGCGGGCCCAGTTCGCCGCTCTCCTCGTCGGCGGGGCCGCCGCTGAGGATGTTCTCGGTGCAGGTCACCAGGGCGGTGTCGCCCATCACGGAGACCTTCACGTCGGTCAGGAAGAACTGGATGTAGTCCGTGTGCGCCATGATCAGCGCGTACGAGCGCAGCACCTCGCCGCGTCCCGCGAGCACCGGCCAGCCGGGGTGCACGCAGGAGATCTCGTCGTCCAGCCAGAGCGCGGACAGCTCCTCGAAGTCGCCGCGCTCCAGGAATTCGTAGAACGCCGTGTTGGCCAGCTCGACCTGCTCGGCGTCGGTGCCTCGGGGGGTCACCGGGGGCCCGCCGCGGGGGTGGCCGTCCGTGGGCCGTGTGCCGACCGTGGGCCGTTCGGCGTCCGTGGGTCGCGTGCGCCCGCGACGGCGCGGGCGACCCGTACGGCGTCCGCCGTGGCCCGTACCTCGTGCACCCGGACCGCCCACGCGCCCTCGTGGGCGGCGATGGCGGAGACGGCGGCGGTGGCGGCGTCGCGCTCGCGGGCGGGCGGCGGGGCGGCGCCCTCGCCCGCCAGGACGTGGCCGAGGAAGCGCTTGCGGGAGGCGGCCACCAGGAGCGGGAAGCCCAGGGCGCGCAGGTCGCCCAGGTGGGCGAGGAGCGCGAGGTCGTGCTCGGCCCGCTTGGCGAAGCCGAGGCCGGGGTCGACGACGATGCGCTGCGGGTCGATGCCGCCCGCGACGACGGCGTCCACCCGGGTGCGGAGTTCGGCCACGACCTCGGCGACCACGTCGTCGTACACGGCGAGGCTGTTCATGTTCTCGCTGAAGCCGCGCCAGTGCATGACGACGAAGGGGGCGCCGGTGGCGGCGACGGCGGGGACCATGGCGGGGTCGGCGAGGCCGCCGCTGACGTCGTTGACGAGGACCGCGCCCGCGGCGACGGCCTGCTCGGCGACGGCGGCGCGCATGGTGTCCACGGAGACGGCGACGCCCTCGGAGACCAGGCCGCGCACGACGGGCACGACCCGCTTGAGCTCCTCGGCGGCGTCGACGCGGCTGGCTCCGGGGCGGGTGGACTCGCCGCCCACGTCGACCAGGTCGGCGCCCTCCGCGACGAGGGCCAGGCCGCGCTTGACGGCTGCGGCGGTGTCGAACCAGCGGCCGCCGTCGGAGAAGGAGTCGGGCGTGACGTTGACGACGCCCATGACCGCACAGCGGTCCCACTGGGGGAGTCCCTCCGGCAGCCCCTCGGGGAGTCCTTCCGGCAGTCCAGCGGCGGAGCGTGTGCGCAACGTACTCATGCGCCAAGCGTAGGCGTCAACAGGTGATATCCGGACCGCCCCGGCTGTCCGGGAAAACCCGCCCCAGGAGGGTGAAGAGCGCGGTGCGCTCGGAGTCGTCCAGGGTGTCCAGAGCGCTCAGTGTGGTGTGCATGCGGGCCCGGATGGCGTCGATGGTCACCTCGCCCGCCACGGTCAGGACGACGTTCTTCACGCGGCGGTCGGTGGGGCTGGGCTCGCGGCGCACCAGTTCGCGCTTCTCCAGCCGGTCGACGATGCCGGTGATGTTGGAGGCGTCGCAGGCCAGGGTGGTGGCGAGGGCGCGCATGGGGGCGGGCGTCGCGCGCAGCACGCTGAGGGCCTTGGCCTGGCTGGCGGTGAGGCCCTCGGTGGCGGCGGCGAGGGTGAAGTCGCCGTAGTAGAGGCCGAAGGACGCAGCCAGCCGGCCGACGAGCTCGGCCTTGGTCGGCGGGGCGGACCCGTCCTGAGATGCGGGGGCCGGGTGCGGGGGGTTGGCTGGCATGGGACGAGTGTACGCCGGAAAACTTGACCATCTCAATGATTGAGGCTTAACGTCGGAGTCAGTGCTTGAGATAGTCAACTATTGAGTTTGGAGTTCTTCGATGAAGGCCATCACGTACAGCGCATACGGCAGCCCCGACGTCCTGGAGTACGTCGAGCGGCCCGAACCCAAACTGGGGCCGGACTCCGTGCTGATCCGGGTGAAGGCGGCCTCGGTCAATCCTGTGGACTGGAAGATCCTCGGGGGGTACCTCGATCCGGTGCTGGACGCCGTGTTCCCGGTCGTCCCCGGGTGGGACGTGGCGGGTGTCGTCGAGAAGGCGGGCGCCTCCGTGTCCGAGTACGCCCCGGGTGACGAGGTCGTGGGTTACGTGCGGGAGGACCTCGTGGGCCGGGGGACGTTCGCCGAGTACGTGGCCGCTCCCGTCCGGACGCTGGCCCGCAAGCCCGCGAACATGAGCTTCGAGGAGGCCGCGGGGCTGCCGCTGGCCGGGCTCACCGCGTACCAGGCACTGGTGAAGAGCCTGGGGGTGCGGGCGGGCGAGACCGTACTCGTGCACGCGGCGGCCGGTGGGGTGGGATCGCTCGCCGTACAGATCGCGAGGGCGCTCGGGGCCGAGGTCATCGGCACCGCGAGCGAGAGGAACCACGCGTACCTGCGTGAGCTGGGAGCGATTCCCGTGGCGTACGGGGACGGGCTGGAGGAGCGCGTGCGGGAGGTCGCCCCGGACGGGGTGGACGCGGTGCTCGACCTGGTCGGGGGCGAGGCGCTCCAGGTGTCGCCCTCGCTCCTCGCGGCGGGCGGGAGGCTGGCGTCCGTCGCGGACGGGGCGGTGATCGGGCTGGGCGGGTCGTACGTCTTCGTACGGCCGGACGCGGGGGATCTGACGGAGTTGGGGGCGCTTGTGGAGCGGGGGGAGCTCAAGGTCGAGGTGGCGTCGGTGTATCCGCTGGAGAAGGTCGCGGAGGCTTTTCGGGAGAGCATGGCGGGGCATACGCGGGGCAAGATCGCGATCCGGGTCTCCTAGCCCTTTTCACCGACGGAGCCGCACCTTCTCCGCTCCCTCAGCCCTTTAGGGCCCTGAGGCCGCCCCTCCGCCTAGTTCCCTTCGGCGGCGGGCCAGCTTCCTCCGTTCCGCCTCGCCTCCTTGGGCGGCGGGGCCGCCCCCCGGGGGCGGAACGGGCGGGCAAGGGGGCGGCCCCTCTCCTCCGGGCCCGCCCCGGTGCCGCCCGCTGGTACCTCCGCGATCAGGTGCGCCGCGCCCGGGTGCGCCTGCGGCGGGCTGCCCCTCCCCGCCCCTTCACCTAAAGCGCTCGCCGCGCGGCTGTCTCGGATACGTGCGGGTGCGTGGGGGCTGGTCGCGCAGTTCCCCGCGCCCCTGAAGGGGCACGTCTTAGCAAGCCCCAGCGGAGCCGGGAGCGCATGCGCGGCGGAGCCGCACAGTGACACAGCCCCGCGCCCCTGAAGGGGCACGTCCACGCGAGTCCCGGCGAGCAGGGAGCGCATGCGCGGGCGGGGGCGGCTTTGGTTAAGCGACGCGTTCGATTTCTACCGGTTGTGCCGGTACGTGGGCGCACGGCTGCGGGCCCCGGCGCGGTGAAGGCTTGCGGCGGAGGAGGCGGGGGAGGGCCAGCGTGACGAAGCCCTCTGCCTGCATCGCGGCGAAGCCGATGCGCGGAAGGTCGCTGGTGGTGCGGAAGACCACGAAGCGGGGCTCCCAGCGCGGGCGGAACTTCGCGTTGAACTTGTACAGGGACTCGATCTGGAACCAGCGGGAGAGGAAGACCAGCAGACCGCGCCAGCCCCGCAGGACCGGGCCCGCGCCCAGCTTCTCGCCGCGGGCCAGGGCCGAGCGGAACATCGCGAAGTTCAGGGAGACCTTGGTGATGCCGAGGGAGGGAGCCGCGGTGAGGGAGGCGACGATGAGGAGTTCGTTCATGCCCGGGTCCGCGCTGCGGTCGCGCCGCATCAGGTCCAGGGACATGCCGTCCGGGCCCCACGGGACGAAGTGCAGGACGGCCTTCAGATCGCCGTACGGGCCGGGGGCCTCGCCCTCCGCCACGGCCTTGTGGGCCGTCGCGATGAAGCAGTCCTCGTCGCCGGGCTCGCCCACGCGGCCCAGGGCCATCGAGAAGCCGCGCTCCGTCTCCGTACCGCGCCAGTCGGCGGCGGCGCGGCGGATGCGGGTCAGCTCGTCGGCGTCGAGGTCGCCGACGCGGCGCACGCGGGTCTCGTAGCCGTTGCGTTCGATGCGCTTGACCATCTGGCGCACGTTGCGCATCGCACGGCCCGAGAGGGAGAAGTCGGGGACGTCGACGATCGCTTCGTCGCCGAGTTCGAGAGCGTCGAGGCCCGTTTCGCGGGTCCAGACCTCGCCGCCCGTTTCCGAGCAGCCCATCACGGCGGGGGTCCAGGAGTGGGCCTTGGCTTCCTGCATGAAGCGTTCGATCGCGCCGGGCCACGCCTCGACGTCGCCGATCGGGTCGCCGCTGGCGAGCATCACGCCGGAGACCACGCGGTAGGTGACGGCTGCCTTGCCGGACGGGGAGAAGACCGCCGCCTTGTCGTGGCGGAGCGCGAAGTGGCCCAGCGAGTCCCGGTCGCCGTGCTTGGTGAGGAGGGCGCGGAGCTGGGTCTCGTCCTCCTCGGTGAGGCGGGCGGCGGGGTGTTCCGGGCGGAAGGCCAGGTAGATCGTGGTGATCGCGGTGATCCAGCCGAGCGCGCCGAGGGAGTAGCCGACGGTCCAGGAGACCTGGCCGCCGTAGGAGAGGGGGCCTTCGAGGCCCACCAAGCCGTACAGGACGTGTTCCAGGCGTTCCAGCACGCTCGGGTCGCCCACCAGCTTCCGAGGGTGGGAGCTGACGATCAGGAGACCGAGGGCGAGGGAGCCGACGGTCATGAGGACGAAGTTGGTGAGGGCCTTCCAGCGGCTGCGGGGGTCGGGAAGGGCCGCGAATTCACTCCGATGGACTATCAGGAGTGTCAGGAGTGCCAGGGCGATCAGGACGCCGATGACGGAGTGCCGGTAGGTGTACTGGGCGACCGCGCCGACCGGCAGCAGGAACACCGCGGAGCGCCAGGCGCGGCGCTTGCGCCTCTTGAGGCCGTGGGCGAGGAGGAGCAGCAGGACGCCCACGGTGAGGGAGAAGGCCGCGGCGAAGGGGCCGAAGGTTCCGGGGAGGACTTCGGCCAGGCTGTGCATCTTGCTGTGCCGGAAACGGGGGAAGACCCCGGCGGCGATGTCGAGCAGGCCGACGAGCGTGACGGCCGCGCCCACCAGCGAAGGGACCGACTCCGGTCGGGGTCCGCGCAAGATCCGTCGCACCCGATCCGGAACCGCTCCGGACTTATCCCCATCTATTCTGATTGACATCGCTTCCCGAGGTTCCGCGAGAGGTTTATGCCCGTGGAACCCAGGAGAAGGTCCGTCCGGACATTGTGCGTTCACTAGGACGGTGCTTGCGGGAGCGGGGTTCACTCAGCTCTCAGGAAATCCTCATCCAGGAAGTAACGATCTCGACATGGGTCTCACCAGCAGCAAAGTCCTTCTGCTCGCCGTAGTGATCGCGGTGCTGCTCTTCGCCGCCACGATCTGGCTCTGGCCGCGTCTTTCGGGACGTACCTGGCGCTCCGTGCTGGGCAGGATCGGCATGCTGCTGGCGACCCAGCTGGCGTTGTTCGCCGCGATCGGCCTCGCCGCGAACAAGTCGTTCCTCTTCTACGGCTCCTGGGCCGACCTCTTCGGCCAGGAGGACCAGATGGGCGTGGTCGTCGACCACGCGGGCGGCAACGGCGGCAACAAGCTGGCGCAGCTCATCGGCACGCAGGCGATGGACGTGCCCGGCGGCAACAAGCCGACCTCGGGCGGGCAGATACAGGAAGTACGGATCGAGGGCAGCCAGTCCAAGATCGTGAGCCCCGCGTTCGTCTACCTGCCGCCGGAGTACTTCCAGCCGGAGTACGCGAAGAAGACCTTTCCGGCGACGGTCGTGCTGACGGGTTACCCGGGCATCGCGATGAATCTCATCAAAGGGCTCCGGTATCCCCAGACCGCTCTGATGCAGGCGCGTGCGGGAAAGGCACAGCCGATGATCATGGTGTTGATGCGTCCGACGATCGCGCCGCCGCGTGACACCGAGTGTGTCGACATTCCGGGCGGGCCGCAGACCGAGACGTTCTTCGCCAAGGACCTGCCGCGCGCCGTCTCCTCCGCGTACCGGGTGGGGACGAAGCCCGAGAACTGGGGCTTCATGGGGAACTCCACCGGCGGCTACTGCGCCGTGAAGATCGCCATGGCGCACCCGGACAGGTTCGCCGCGGGCGCCGGGCTCTCCCCGTACTACAAGGCGGCGGACGACCCGACGACCGGTGACCTCTTCGGCGGCGACGAGAACCTCAAGAAGCGCGCCGACCTGCTGTGGGCGCTGGACAACCTGCCCGCGCCCAAGACCTCCCTGCTCCTCACCACCAGCTTGAAGGGCGAGGACAACAAGAAGCCGACGGCCGAGTTCATCAGGAAGGTGAAGCCGCCGACGCACGTCTCGTCGATCACGCTGAACAGCGGCGGTCACAACTTCAACACCTGGAAGCGGGAGATTCCGGCCGTCATCGAGTGGATGAGCAAGAAGCTCACCCCGTGACGACCGGGGCCGGGCCGTCCCCGTGAGGATCAGCCCACGGTCTCCACGTCCACCTCCGTACGGGAGACCTTGCGCCCGTCCGCGTCGATGGACCGGCGCAGGGCCTCGTGCAGACGGGCCGGAGTGAGTACGCCCAGGAACCGGCCCTCGCTCCGCTCGTCGATCACCGCGATCCACCCGGCGTCGTGCTGGAGCATCGTCGCGAACGCCTGCTTCAGCGACGCCCCCACGGGCAGCCACGCCTCCATCCGCCGGGCGTGCTCGCGCACCGTTCCGTCCTGCGTCGCGGTTCCGGCGGGGATCCAGCCGTGGAGGTTGTCCTGCGCGTCCAGTACGACGGCCCAGCGCGAGCCCTGTGCGGACAGGCGCTGTGAGGCGTCGCGCATCGGGTCGTCGAGGTGCACCACGGGAGGCTGCTCCAGGTCGCCTTCTTCTATGGGCGTCACCGAGAGCCGCTTGAGGCCGCGGTCCGCGCCGACGAAGTCCGCGACGTACGGGGTGGCGGGTGCGCCGAGCACCACGGCAGGAGCGTCGAACTGTTCGATGGTGCCCTGTCCGTAGACGGCGATGCGGTCGCCGAGGCGGACGGCCTCCTCGATGTCGTGCGTCACGAAGAGCACGGTCTTGCGGACCTGCGACTGGAGCTTCAGGAACTCGTTCTGGAGGCGCTCGCGGACCACCGGGTCGACCGCGCCGAAGGGTTCGTCCATGAGCAGCACGGGCGGGTCGGCGGCGAGTGCGCGGGCGACGCCGACGCGCTGGCGCTGGCCGCCGGAGAGCTGTTCCGGGTAGCGCGATCCGTAGACCGTGGGGTCGAGGCCGACCAGGTCGAGGAGTTCGGCGGCGCGCGCGCGTGCCGCGGACTTCTTCACGCCCAGCAGGTGCGGGACGGTGGCCGTGTTGTCGAGGACGGTCCTGTGCGGGAAGAGGCCGACCTGCTGGATGACGTACCCGATCCGGCGGCGGAGTTCGACGGGGTCGACCTCGGCTATGTCCTCGCCGTCCAGGAGTATCCGGCCCCCGGTGGGCTCGATGAGCCGGTTGACCATCTTCATGGTGGTGGTCTTGCCGCAGCCCGACGGGCCGACGAGCGTGACGAGTTCACCTGCGGCGACCTCGAAGGACAGGTCGTCGACGGCGGTCGTTCCGTCGGCGTAGCGCTTGGTGACGTGCTCGAACCGGATCATGGGTCCCCATTGTGGCGGCTGGTGGCGGGTGTTGTGTGAAGGGCGTGTTGCCGGGATGTGGCAGCCCGAACCGGGCCGAGTGCGTTGTCAGTGGTCGGCGATATGGTCCTTCCACGGGCATTGAACATACGTTCCACATGGGGGATCCGGCTCCGGCTCCAGCAGTGTGGAACGGCCGGATCGGGGGAGGTGGGAACGCGTGAGCGAGCAGAGTTGTCTGGTGACGAACGACTGGATCTGCGGGGAGTACCTGCGTTCCCGCAGTCAGGAGTTGACCGACGCGACGCTCCAGCACGTGGGCATCACGGTGGCGTCGGTGCTGATCGGGCTGGCCGTGGCGCTGCCGCTGGCCGTGCTCGCACGGCGGCACAAGCGGTTCGCGGGGCCGGTCCTCGGGCTCACCACGATCCTCTACACCGTGCCCTCGCTGGCGATGTTCTCGCTGCTGCTGCCCTTCTTCGGTCTGTCGTCGGCGCTGGTGATCACCGGTCTTGTGCTGTACTCGCTGACCATCCTCGTACGGAACATCCTGGCCGGGCTCGAAGCGGTGCCGGAGGAGGCCAGGGAAGCGGCGCGCGGGATGGGGTACGGGCCGTGGCGGATGCTGTGGGAGGTCGAACTGCCGCTCTCCCTGCCCGCGTTGATGGCGGGTGTGCGGATCGCGACGGTGTCGACGGTGGCGCTGACCACGGTCGGGTCCATCGTCGGGCGGGGCGGGCTCGGGAACCTGATCGAGGACGCGCTGCCCACGTTCTTCAAGGCGCAGGTGCTCGCCGCGTCCGTGCTGTGCGTACTGCTGGCGCTCGCCGCCGATCTGCTCCTCCTCGGTTTGCAGCGGTTGCTGACGCCCTGGACGCGAGCGCCCAAGGCGCGCCGGGAGCCGCGCGGCGAGCGCATACGCAAGACTTCTGCGGCTGTTGAGGCGGGCTGATCGCGATGGGTGTGCTCGGGGATGCCTGGACCTGGCTGGTCACGGGATCGAACTGGTCGGGTGACGGCGGGGTCTGGGCCCGGCTGACGGAACACCTGTACGTGAGCGGGGTCGCGCTGGGAGTGGCGTGCCTGCTGGCGCTGCCGCTGGCCTTCCTGCTCGGGCACCTCGGCAAGGGGGGCACGCTCGCGGTCAACATCTCCAACGCGGGTCGGGCCGTTCCCGTGTTCGCGGTGCTGGCGCTCTTCATGGTCTCGCCGCTGCGGTCCGCCGGATACGTGCCGACGATCATCGCGCTGGTGCTGTTCGCGGTGCCGCCCCTGCTGACCAACGCCTACGTGGGGGTGCGGGAGGTGGACCGGGCGGTCGTGGAGGCCGCGCGCGGCATGGGCATGTCGGGCACGCAGCTCTTCCTGCGGGTGGAACTGCCCCTCGCGTACCCCCTGGTGATGACCGGTCTGCGATCGGCCGCCGTCCAGGTGGTGGCCACCGCCTCGATCGCCGCGATGGTCGGCCAGGGCGGTCTCGGGCGGATCATCACCGCCGGGTTCAACACGTACGACACGGCGCAGGTCGTCGCGGGCGCCGTGCTGGTGGCGTTGCTCGCGCTGCTGGTGGAGGGGGCGTTGGTGCTGCTCGGGCGGGTCTGCTCACCGCTGCGGAAGACCGTGTGAGCGGCCCGCGTTCTGCTTCGTTGTTCTCTTTTCTGTTCTTGCGCTTCGCGCACCTCACGGATGGTGAATCCTCATGACCAAGACCTCACGCCTCGCGGGCGCGGTAGTCGGCCTGGTTGCCCTGACCGGTTCGCTCGCCGCGTGCGGCGGCGACAGCCTGGAGAAGGAGAAGCCGGGGGCCGGTGGCGCTTCCGCCGGTTCCGGGGCGGGTTCCGGCGGCGGCAAGAAGGGCTCGCTGGTGGTGGGCGCCGCCGCGTTCACCGAGTCCAAGGTGCTGGCGGAGCTGTACGCGCAGGTGCTGAAGGACGCCGGATACGACACCTCGGTGACCGTCGTCAAGAACCGTGAGCTGTACGAACCCTCGGTGGAGAAGGGCGAGATAGACGTCATCCCGGAATACGCGGCGACGCTCACGGAATTCCTCAACGCGAAGGTGAACGGCGCCAAGGAGGCCGAGAAGAAGCCGCTGGCCTCGCCCGATGTCGCCGCCACCGTCGCCGCACTGGAGAAGCTGGCCACTCCGCTCGGGCTGAAGGTCCTGCCCGCCGGAGAGGCCGTCGACCAGAACGCCTTCGCGGTGACCAAGGAATTCGCCGCGAAGAACAAGCTCACGACCCTTTCCGACCTGGGGAAGTCCAAGCTCAAGGTCAAGATCGCGGCGGGCGACGAATGCGAGATCCGGCCGTTCTGCGCGCCCGGTCTGAAGTCCACGTACGGCATCGACGTCGTCGGGATCGACCCCAAGGGCGTCGGCACCCCCCAGTCCAAGCAGGCCGTCAAGGACGGTGAGGACCAGCTCGTCCTCACCACCACGACCGACGCCACCATCGACAGCTTCGGCCTGGTCTTCCTCCAGGACGACAAGAAGCTCCAGAACGCCGACAACCTGCTGCCCGTGGTCAACGCCAAGGACGCCTCGGACCCGGCGATAGCCGAGGCCCTCGGCAAGCTCACCAAGGCACTGACCACCGCCGACCTCGGCGAACTCAACCGCAAGGTCGACATCGAGCGCGCCAAGGAAGCCGACGTCGCGAAGGCTTATCTGGAGTCGAAGGGGCTCGTCAAGAAGTAGTACGGAGAGGAAAAGGGAGGGGATGGCGGGGGAATGGGGTGCGCCCGGAGCTTCCCGGGCCCGTTCGGGGGCGCGGGGGAGGTTCTCCGCGTAACTGGCGCGAACAGATTTACGGGCGATACCCCATACGTGTCTCGGGCACGGTAAATTTCAAGCCATGCCACGTGGACGCCACCGCCATTCCCCACCCCTGCACAAACTGCTGCCGCCTTCCACGGTCGCGGGCGCCTCGCTCGTGATCGCGGGTGGGGCCTGGTTCGTGGCGGAACCCGTGGTGCTCCGGATACTGGTCGCCGCGGCAGCCGCGGCGGCCGTCACCGGGGCCGCGCTGATGCGCAGTTGGGACCGCACTGCCGGACGTACGGTCGCCGAGCTGAACCGCGCCCGCGAGGCCGACGTGTGGAAGACCGAGGAGCGGGTCGCCGATCTGGAGGGCGACCTGGAGGAGTCCCGCGCCCTGCGGATCCGCCTCGAAGGCAAGTTGCGCACCAAGCGCGTGGAGCTGGCCGGGCTGCGCAACGAGCACGCCGCGCTGCTGCGCCGGTACGCGACCGCCGAGACGGAGCGGGCGACCGCGCTGGAGCGGCGGCGGCTGCTGGAGCTGGAGGCGGCTGCCGCGCCCGCCGCTCCTTTCCCGCTGCCCAAGGAGCTGACGGCGGCGGCTTCCACGCCGACTCCGGCGGCGTACGCGCGGGCGGCCGCTGCGCTGGAGAAGCTGGCGGCCGGCGCGGGGCGGACCGGGCGTGAAGTGGAGGTGCGGGTTCCGGCGCAGGCTCCTGCTCGGGTCGAGGAGGCGCCGGTGGCTCCGGTGGCGCCGGTCGGTCACGTGGGTCCGGTGGGTCCGGTGGGTCCGGTGGGTCCGGTGGGTCCGGTGGCTCCGGCCGTGGAGCCGACCGGGGTGGAGGCGTTGGCTCCGGTTCCGGCCGTCGTGCAGCCTCCCGTGCTTCCCGTACCTCCCGTGCGGCTTCCCGTACGCGCCGCCGTGCGGGCTCCCGTACCGACGAGGGAACTGCGGGAGCACATGCGGCCGTCGGGCGCGCTCGCGCCGTACGCCCCGCAGAACCTGCCCGCGGTGCGCAAGCAGGGCGGCTTCGACTTCTTCGGTACGGGGAAGGGCGCGGGGGCGGCCGCTGGTGCCGGTGCCGGTGCCGGTGCCGGTGTCGAGGAGGAGCCCTCGGTGCGGTCCGAGCGGCCCGTGGACTCCGTACAGGACGCCGATCTGGCGGACGTCGTCGGGGACGAGGCGCTCGCGGAGCACCGTTCGGCGCGTGCGGTGAGCGGCGACGCGGTCGGCGAGGTCATCGACCTGACGGCGCATGACGAGACCGAGCAGCTGGACGTGGCGGGGCTCAGGAGCGTCGCGGGATCCTGAACCCCCTGCGCGGAGTGCGTTACTTGTCGATGTCGCCGACCACGAAGAAGAGCGAGCCGAGGATCGCGACCATGTCGGCGACCAGTGTTCCGGGGAGCAGTTCGGTCAGCGCCTGGATGTTGTTGAAGGACGCCGAGCGCAGCTTGAGGCGGTACGGGGTCTTCTCGCCCTTGGACACCAGGTAGTAGCCGTTGATGCCGAGCGGGTTCTCGGTCCACGCGTAGGTGTGGCCCTCGGGGGCCTTGAGGACCTTCGGCAGGCGCTGGTTGATGGGACCCGGCGGCAGGTCGGCGATGCGGGTCAGGCAGGCGTCGGCGAGGTCGAGCGCGTTGTGGGTCTGTTCGAGGAGGCACTCGAAGCGGGCCAGGCAGTCGCCCTCGGTGCGCGTGACGACCTTGAGGGTGTCCTGGAGCTCGCCGTACGCGAGGTACGGCTCGTCGCGGCGCAGGTCGAAGTCGACGCCGGAGGCACGGGCGATGGGGCCCGAGACGCCGTAGGCGTGGACGGCTTCGGGGGAGAGGACGCCGACGTTCCGGGTGCGGCCGCGGAAGATCTCGTTGCCGAGGACCAGGTCGTCGTAGATGTTCATGCGCGAGCGGACCGAGGCGACGGCGTCGCGGACCCGGCCGAGCCAGCCCGCGGGAAGGTCCTCCTTGAGGCCGCCGACGCGGTTGAACATGTAGTGCATACGGCCCCCGGAGATCTCCTCCATGACGTGCTGGAGTTCCTCGCGCTCGCGGAAGGCGTGGAAGACGGGGGTGATGCCGCCGAGTTCGAGAGGGTACGAGCCCAGGAACATCAGGTGGTTGAGGACGCGGTTCAGTTCGGCGAGGAGGGTGCGGGTCCACACCGCGCGCTCCGGGACCTCCATGCCGAGCATGCGCTCGACGGCCATGACGACGCCGAGCTCGTTGGAGAACGCGGAGAGCCAGTCGTGGCGGTTGGCCAGCATGACGATCTGGCGGTAGTCGCGGGCCTCGAAGAGCTTCTCCGCGCCGCGGTGCATGTAGCCGATGACGGGTTCGGCGTGCTGGATGCGTTCGCCGTCGAGGACGAGCTTGAGGCGCAGGACGCCGTGGGTGGAGGGGTGCTGGGGGCCGATGTTGAGCACCATGTCGGTGGACTCGGCGGCACCGCCGATGCCGACGGTGGTCGTCTGCGGGGGCGTCTGCTGCGGCGTCATGGGGGCCAGTATCTCCCGGGGGGCCCGGAAGAGGGGCCCTGCGGGCCGGGCCGCTTGATCTTGTTGAGCGGAGCCCGGGTTCGCCTGCGGCGGGCTGCCCCGACCCCGGCCCCGCACCTCAACCCTGACGGGGCTGGGGTGACGGAGGGGGGCTACGCCCCTCGCCCCCAGCACGGCTTCGCCGCGCGTCCTCAAACGCCGGACGCGCTGGAGGTGCGTGACGGGCTATATGTCCTCTGCATCAGCCACCCGAAGTCCCCCAGCCCGCCCCGCTGCACCAGTTCCGCCGCCTCCCCCGCCCCCGAAAGTGCCCGCACGTACGCCGTCGGGTCGCTCGATGCCAGCGTCAGCGGAGGGCGGGTCCCCGACACCCCGAGCCGCCCCAGCGCCTCCCGCTGCGTCAGCAGCTCCGTGTGTACGGCGAGACTCCGCGCCGCCTCCGCGCACGCGTCGAGGGCCACGTGCGCCGTCACGTCGCACGAACCGTCCGGCACCGCCCGTACCTCCCGCCCCCCGGCGAACCCGCTCAGCGTCCCGAAGGGCGGCCGGGAACCCAGCGCGTGCGCGTAGTCCACCGCCACCGCCAGGCCCGCGTCCAGCGTCCCCACCGCCGACGCCCACGCCTCGTCGCGCGGGCGGCCGATCTCCGCCCGGTGGCCGGGGTGCCCGGCCAGCGGCCACCACCGCTCCAGCCACCGCGCGTCCGCGCCCGAGACCGGCGGGCCCAGCCGCTGCGTGCCGTCGGATGTCCGTACCTCCACAAGGCGAGGTACGCCGTCCTCGTCCGCCTCCGCCACGTCCACCGGCACGTTGTCCAGCCACTCGTTCGCGAAGACCAGTCCGCTGACCCCCTTCGGAGGCTCGGCGCACCACTCGATGCGGTGGTCCAGAGCGGCCGGGCGCGGGGCCTTCTCGACACCGTACGCACGCACCCCGACCCCGGGCGGAAGCGCCGCCAGCACTCCCGTCAGGAGTTCGCCGCGGCCCGCGCCGATGTCGACGAGGTCGATCACGGGGAGGCGGGAGGGGCCGCCCAGGTCCTCGTACGTACGCATCAGGACGCGTGCGACGGCCCCGGCGAAGAGCGGGGACGCGTGCACCGACGTACGGAAATGGGCGGCCGGGCCCTCGGGGCGCAGATAGAAGCCGCCCGGTCCGTAGAGCGCGCGCTCCGTGGCCGCGCGCCAGCCCAGCCAGTCGCCCGCCGCGTCCGAAACGTTTGTATTGTCCCGCCTGCCAGGCGGAGTCGACCGGTCGTTCACAGCACCCAGTCTCCCCTGAGTCTCCACCTTGGGGAGTAGGGGGCGGACAGGTGGATCGCCCCTCCGGTTGACCCAATGGCCTCCGTGGTTTCCCTACGCTGGACATGTGCAGCGCCTCTACGACTTCATCCGCAGACACCCGACGAGCGTCGACAGCTTCTGGGCTGTGATTCTCCTCGGGATGTCCACGGCGTCCGCGGGCTACGCCTGGGACGGGAGCCTGCTCCCTGGCGTGGGCATCGTCAGCGTCCTGCTGCTGTGCCTGGTGGTCGCGCTGCGCCGCCGCTTCCCGGAGTGGATGCTGCTGCTCGCCGTCGTCACCGGACTCTCCCAGGTGGTGCTCGACGTCATGCCGCACACGGCGGACTTCGCGATGCTCGTGATCGTCTACACGGTGGCCGCCAACGGGGCCCGCTGGGCCTCCCGGCTGGCGCTCGGCGGCTCACTGCTCGCGGCGACCATCTCCCAGCTCCGCTGGCCGGTGGACAAGGCCGACGGGGCCGCCGCCCCGATCGCGTACGCGATCTTCCTGACCATTCCGTTCCTCCTCGCCTGGGTCCTCGGCGACTCCCTGCGCACCCGCCGCGCGTACTTCGCGCAGCTGGAGGAACGGGCGTCGAGGCTGGAGAGGGAGCGTGAGGCGCAGGCGAAGGTCGCCGTCGCCGCCGAGCGCGCCCGCATCGCCCGCGAGCTGCACGACGTCGTCGCGCACAACGTGTCCGTGATGATCGTCCAGGCGGACGGCGCCGCGTACGTCATGGACGGTTCGCCGGAGCAGGCGAAGCAGGCCCTGGAGACGATCTCCACCACCGGCCGGCAGGCGCTCGCCGAGATGCGGCGGCTGCTCGGCGTGCTGCGCAGCGGCGAGGCGCCGGAGAGCGGCGAGTACGTGCCGCAGCCCGACGTCCAGCAGATCGAGGACCTGATCGAGCAGGTGCGGATCGCCGGGCTCACCGTCGACTTCCGCGTCGAGGGCACCGCCCGCCCGCTGCCCAGCGGCGTCGAGCTCACCGCGTACCGCATCGTGCAGGAAGCCCTCACCAACACCCGCAAGCACGGCGGTCCCGACGTCGGCGCCAGCGTGCGGCTGGTCTACTTCGACGACGGCCTCGGGCTGCTCGTCGAGGACGACGGGCGCGGAGCCGCCCACGAGCTGTACGAGGACGGCGGCGCGGACGGTCAGGGCCACGGCCTGATCGGCATGCGCGAGCGGGTCGGTATGGTCGGCGGCACGCTGGACGCGGGTCCGCGCCCCGGCGGCGGCTTCCGGATCAGCGCGCTGCTGCCGCTCAAGCCCGCCCACTGACACCCCCCATGGAGAGCCCCTTATGCCGCCGATTCGCGTGATGCTCGTCGACGACCAGATGCTGCTGCGCACCGGATTCCGCATGGTGCTGGCCGCCCAGCCGGACATGGAGGTCGTCGCCGAGGCGGGCGACGGACAGGAGGCGCTGGACGTCCTGCGCACCACGGCCGTGGACGTCGTCCTGATGGACGTACGCATGCCGAGGCTGGACGGAGTGGAGGCGACCCGGCGGATCTGCGCGCAGGACGACGCGCCGCGGGTGCTCATCCTGACCACCTTCGACCTGGACGAGTACGCCTTCTCCGGGCTCCAGGCGGGGGCCAGCGGCTTCATGCTCAAGGACGTGCCCCCGGCCGAACTGCTGGCCGCGATCCGCTCGGTGCACAGCGGCGACGCGGTCGTCGCGCCGTCCACCACCCGGCGGCTGCTCGACCGCTTCTCGCCGATGCTGCCGAGCACCGGCAAGGAGCCGCAGCACAAGGAGATCGAGAAGCTCACCGACCGCGAGCGCGAAGTGATGCTGCTCGTCGCGCAGGGGCTGTCGAACGGCGAGATCGCCGCCCGCCTCGTCCTCTCCGAGGCCACCGTGAAGACGCACGTGGGCCGCATCCTGACCAAGCTCGGGCTGCGCGACCGCGTGCAGGTGGTCGTGCTCGCGTACGAGACCGGGCTGGTGCGGGCCGGGGGATCGCCGGGCGGCGCGTAGTCCGGGGCTCCGGAGCCCGGGTTCGCGGGCCCCTGGGGTCCGGGTTCGCGGGCCTTCGGGCCTCCTGGGTGCGGGGATTTCGAGGCCGGGCGGATCGTCTACCGCAGCACCCCCTCCAGGAAGTCGCTGCCGAGCCGGGCCACCACCGTCATGTCCAGCTGGTGCAGTACGTACCGGCCGCGCCTCTGTGCCGTGATCAGCCCGGCCTTCTTCAAGACGGTGAGGTGGCGGGACACCTCGGGGGCGGTGATGTCCAGCGCGTCAGCCAGCTCCAGCGTCGTGTACGGAGTCCTGCCCAGGAAGCGGCACAGCCGCATCCGCAGCGGGTGCGACAGGGCTTCCATCCGGCGCTGCAATAGCTCCAGCGAGGCGGGCGCGTTCAGCTCGGGGGTGCCCACCGGGTAGTGGATCACCGGGCGCCAGCCCGGGGCGTGCAGCACCATCAGGTGCGGCCAGCCGAAAGTGGAGGGCATGAGGGTCAGCCCGGCGCCGTCCTCCGGATTGGTGGCGGTGGTGTGCCCCTCGGCCAGCTTGTCGACCCGGATGCGGTGCGTGGCCTCGTCCAGCGCGACGGCGGGGGACACCGCCTCCAGGGCCGCCGCCAGGCCGCGGCGGCGCAGCAGGTCGGTTTTCTGGCGGGCGTCGGCGGCCAACTGGACCCGTACCCGGTGCCAGGTGTCCGCGAAGAACGCGTCCTCGCAGTCCTCGAAGAGCCGCCGCATCCACAGCCGGACGGCACCGGGGTCCTTCAGCAGCCGGTCGGTGAACTCCAGTGGCTTGGGGCCGCGCGCCGCCGCCAGGTCGAGGGCGCGGGACTGGAGTTCGGCGTTCACCAGGGGCGAGGGGCCGCCCGCCGCGTACGTGGCGGAGCAGGTGAACTCCAGGGCCACCGACACGAACGCCTCGTCGTCCAGCAGGTCCAGCAGGTCCAGTTCCTCGGCGAGCGTGGTGCCCGGCACCCGCGCCCGCCCCTTGACCCCCGCGAACGGCATGAAGACGTCCGAGAACGTCGTCCGCCACAGGAAGTCCGCCTCGGTCAGCCGGTCCGCGAGGTCCGGCTTCAGCCCGGCGGCGGTCGCCGTCGCCCAGCCGTGGTGCCCCGGATGGTGGCCGGGCTCGGACAGGGCGTGCAGGGCCATGCCGAGCTCCGCCAGGGGGGAGATCGCGAAGTCGATCCGCTCGGGCGGAAGTCCGGTGATGTCGATGGACACGCTCATGGCCCCATGGTGCACGCCACCACTGACAATCAACCCGCCGATTGACGGCCCCCGTCAATCGACGGCGGTCCGATTGGCTGACCTCGTCAATCGGTTGGCGGGGACGGCAGCGCCGGGTGCAGCGTGCAGCACATGAACGCATCCCAGCAGCACCTCTTCGACGCCTACCGCGCCGCCCAGCACGGCACCCCGACCCCGCCCGCTCCCGGTCGGCACGACTGGGAGACGGTCCGCGAACTCCGCGACACCGTCCGGGACGACCTCCGCTTCCGCGCGGTGGTCGCCGAACGCCCCGCCGGTGCCTACCTCAGGGCCGCCTTCGCCCGGCTCGCGGACCGCTTCCGTACGAGCCGCTTCCGTATGGACCGCTTCCGTACGGACCGCTCCGGTGCGAGGCGGGCCGTACAGGGAGCGCGCCCGGCCCGTCCCCGTACGGCGGACTGCAACTAGGCGATGCGGCCGACGAATGCGGCCAGCGCCGAGCGCACGTCCCGCGCGGTCCACTCCAGCCCCTGCGCCGCCACCGTCACCTCGGTCACCGAAATCCCCGGAGGTCCCTCCGGACACGGGAACCACCGGTGGAACAGGGCCACCCCGGTCTCCTCCGCCTGCCGTACCGCCGCGTCCGTCGTGACGTCCGCGGCGTACGGCAGCCACACCTGGAACTGATGCGTGTGCGGGACCTCCGGATTCACCCGGAACCACGGCACCCCCGCCTCCCGCAGACCCTCCCCGAGCGCCTCCGCCACCACCTTGGCGTGCGCCACGTACTCCGGCAGCCGGGGCAGTTCGCGCGCCAGGCCGAGCAGGGCGCTCAGCGCCGCCGGGTACTGGTGGAAGAGGTCGCCGCCGTACCGGTGCCGCCAGGTCCGCGCCTCCTCGATCAGCGTCGCGGGGCCCGCGAGCGCCGCCCCGGACATTCCCCCCAGCGACTTGTAGAACGACACGTACACGGTGTCCGCGAGCGCGGCGATCTCCTCCAGAGGACGCCCGAAGTGCTCGGTGCACTCCCACAGCCGCGCCCCGTCGAAGTGGACGACCGCGTCCCGCTCCCGGGCCGCCTCCACGACCTCCTCCAGCTCCTCCCACGACGGCAGGACGAACCCCGCCTCCCGGAGCGGCAGTTCGAGCATCAGGGTGCCGAAGGGCTCCTCGAAGTCGCGCACCTCCTCGGCGGTCGGCAGCCGGGGCTCGCCCGTGGGGTGCACGGTGCGCAATCCGCTCACCTCGGAGAGGGCGTTGCGTTCGTGCTGCTCCGGGTGCGCGCGGGGGTGCAGCGCGACCGTGCTGTTGCCGGTGCGCCCCGCCCAGCACCGGAGGGCGACCTGCTGCGCCATGGTGCCGGTGGGGAAGAACGCGGCGGCCTCCTTACCGAGGGCGCGGGCGGTGCGCCGCTCCAGCTCCCCGACGACGCCGTCGCCGTACAGGTCGACGTACGCGTCGAGGTCGTACACCGCACCCGCGTCCGCCGCGAGCGCGGCCAAGCTGTCACCGATCCGGTGCTCGACGGGGACCCGCGCCAGCACCTTCTTCGCACCACGCCAGGCGTCACGCCTGCGCTGGTCGGGGGAGGGGCTGGGGCTGGGGCCGGGGCCGGGGTCGGTACTGGGGGCGAGGCTCGGCGTGGGGCTGCCGGAACCACTGCTGTCGTCGCTCATCCGGCGATGATGGCCCACCCACGCCTGGACGGCACCGGGGTTTCGCGCCCCCGAAAGGCCCGGATCTCCGCCCCCGGTAACCGCCCGAACCCCTGGCGTAGCATGACGACCAGTCGTCCGGTACCCCCTGCGGACTGGAACGGAAGGCCGTTTCGAAAGTGAACCCACCCCACCTCCCCGACCCCTCCGACCGCCCCGCCCGCCTCACCGTCGGTGTGGTCGGAGCGGGCCGCGTCGGCACCGCCCTCGCCGCCGCCCTGCGCCAGGCGGGCCACCGTCCCGTCGCCGCGTCGGGCGTCTCCGACGCCTCCGTGCGCCGTGCCGCCGCCCTGCTGCCCGGCATCCCCCTGGTCACCCCCGCCGAGGTCCTGGCCCGTGCCGACCTCGTCCTGCTGACCGTCCCCGACGACGCCCTGCCCGGTCTCGTCGAGGGCCTCGTCGAGACCGGGGCGATCCGTCCGGGGCAGCTCCTGGTGCACACCTCCGGCCGGTTCGGCACGAACGTCCTCGCGCCCGCCCTGCGCGCCGGTGCGCTGCCGCTCGCCCTGCACCCCGTGATGACCTTCACGGGCACGTCCGTGGACGTCCAGCGCCTCGCCGGGTGCTCCTTCGGGGTCACCGCCCCCGAGGAGCTCAGGCTGGCCGCGGAGGCCCTCGTCATCGAGATGGGCGGCGAGCCCGAGTGGATCGCCGAAGAGGCCCGCCCGCTCTACCACGCGGCCCTCGCCCTCGGCGCTAACCACCTGGTCACCCTCGTGGCCCAGTCGATGGAGCTGCTGCGCACCGCAGGCGTCGAGGCCCCCGATCGGATGCTCGGCCCGCTCCTGGGCGCGGCCCTCGACAACGCCCTGCGCTCCGGCGACGGAGCCCTCACAGGACCCGTCGCACGCGGCGACGCGGGCACCGTCGCAGCGCACGTCACGGAGCTGCGCAAGCACGCCCCGCAGACCGTCGCGGGCTACCTCGCGATGGCCCGTACGACGGCCGACCGCGCCCTCGCGCACGGCCTCCTCAAACCCGAGCTCGCCGAAGACCTCCTCGGCGTCCTCGCGGAAGGCGACCTGCGATGACCGCGACGCCCGCCCTCGTCCGTACGGCCGCCGAACTGGCCGCCCTGCCCCGCACCGGCCGCCGCTGCGTCGTCATGACCATGGGCGCGCTGCACGACGGGCACGCCACCTTGATCCGTACCGCACGGGAGCGCGCGGGAGCCGCAGGACAGGTGATCGTCACTGTCTTCGTCAACCCCCTCCAGTTCGGTGCGAACGAGGACCTCGACCGCTACCCGCGCACCCTCGACGCCGACTTCGCCCTCGCCGGGGAGGCGGGCGCGGACGCCGTGTTCGCCCCTTCCGTCGACGAGGTCTACCCGGGCGGCGACCCGCAGGTGCGGCTCTCCGCAGGTCCCATGGGCGAACGCCTCGAAGGTGCCACCCGGCCCGGGCACTTCGACGGCATGCTCACCGTCGTCGCCAAGCTGCTCCACCTGACCGCCCCCGACCTGGCCTTCTTCGGCCAGAAGGACGCCCAGCAACTCGCACTGATCAGACGCATGGTCCTCGACCTCAACTTCCCCGTCGAGATCGTCGCCGTCCCCACCGTCCGTGAGGACGACGGCCTGGCCCGCTCCAGCCGCAACCGCTACCTCTCCGCCGACGAACGCCGCACCGCCCTCGCACTGTCGGCGGCGCTGTTCGCGGGTGCCGCGCAGACGACTCCCCCAGCGGTACGGGAAGCGGCGCACCGCGTCCTCAAAGAGGCGACAGGGCTCGACCTCGACTACGTGGCGCTCGTGGACCCCGCCGACTTCACCGACGCCGGCGACGGGCACCGGGGCGACGCGGTCCTCGCCGTCGCCGCCCGGGTCGGCGCCACCCGCCTCATCGACAACCTGCCGCTGACCTTCGGCGACGTAAGCAACGACGCAAGCAACGACGCAAGCAACGACGCAAGCAACGACGTAAGCAACGACGCAGGCAACAACGTGAGCAACGACGTAAACAACGCGGCGAACGCACCGCAGCACACCCCAGGAGCAGCACCGTGACCGGCATACGCCTCGCCGCACCCGCCCCCGGCTGGTCCATCGACGCCGACGTCGTCGTCGTCGGCTCCGGAGTCGCGGGCCTCACCTGCGCCCTGCGCTGCACCGCCGCCGGACTGCGCACCGTCGTCGTCACCAAGGCCCGCCTGGACGACGGCTCCACCCGCTGGGCCCAGGGCGGCATCGCCGCGGCCCTCGGAGACGGCGACACCCCTCAGCAGCACCTGGACGACACTCTGGTCGCCGGAGCGGGCCTCTGCGACGAGGAAGCCGTACGCACCCTGGTGACGGAAGGCCCCGACGCCGTACGGCGGTTGATCGCCACCGGGGCGCACTTCGACACCGACCCCGACAGCGGTGTCATCCAGCTCACCCGCGAGGGCGGCCACCACCGCAGGCGCATCGCGCACGCGGGCGGCGACGCCACCGGCGCGGAGATCTCCCGGGCCCTCGTGGACGCGGTGCGCGCACAGTCCGTGCGCACCGTCGAGAACGCCCTCGTCCTCGACCTCCTCATCGACGCCGAGGGACGCACCAGCGGTGTCACCCTGCACGTCATGGGTGAGGGCCAGCACGACGGCGTCGGCGCGGTGAACGCCCCCGCCGTCGTCCTCGCCACCGGCGGCATGGGCCAGGTGTTCGCCGCCACCACCAACCCGGCGGTCTCCACCGGCGACGGCGTCGCCCTCGCACTGCGCGCGGGCGCGGAGGTCTCCGACCTCGAATTCGTCCAGTTCCACCCGACGGTGCTCTTCCTCGGCGAAGGCGCGGAGGGCCAGCAGCCGCTGGTGTCCGAAGCCGTACGGGGCGAGGGCGCGCACCTCGTCGACGCGGACGGCGTGCGCTTCATGCTCGGGCAGCACGAACTCGCCGAACTCGCGCCCCGCGACATCGTCGCCAAGGCGATCATGCGCCGCATGCAGGAGCAGGGCACCGCCCACATGTACCTGGACGGGCGGCACTTCGGCGCACGGATGTGGGAACAGCGCTTCCCGACCATCCTGGCCGCCTGCCGCTCCCACGGCATCGACCCGGTGACCGAGCCGATCCCGGTCGCCCCCGCCGCGCACTACGCCTCCGGGGGCATCCGCACCGACCTGAGGGGCCGGACCACCGTTCCGGGCCTGTACGCGTGCGGCGAGGTCGCCTGCACCGGCGTGCACGGCGCGAACCGGCTCGCCTCGAACTCCCTCCTGGAGGGGCTGGTGTTCGCCGAGCGGATCGCCGACTCGGTGACCGCCGCCGACCGCCGGGTTCCCGCCGCCCCCACCGAACCCGCCACCGTCCTCCCGCTGATCTCTCCGGACGACCGCCAGGAGATCCAGCAGACGATGTCGCGGGGTGCGGGCGTCCTCCGCTCGGCCGAGAGCCTCGCCGACGCCGCGGACGCCCTGGAGGCCGTACACCTCAACGCGCGCCACGAGGCCGCCGGTTCGGGCAAGTCCGCCGAGCCCGGCGTCGAGTCCTGGGAGACCACGAACCTCCTGTGCGTCTCGCGCGTCCTGGTCGCCGCCGCCCAGGAGCGCGAGGAGACCCGCGGCTGCCACTGGCGCGAGGACCACGCCGACCGCGACGACGCGCAGTGGCAGCGCCACCTCGTCGTCCGGCTGACCGACGACCACCGTCTTGTGGTGCGCCGCACGGCCACCGCCGCTTTCCCTCCCGTCGTACGAGAATCCCTTCCGAAGGAGCAGCACCAGTGAGCACCCCCGAGAACCCCCAGCTCCTCCCGCAGGCGGGCGGCTGCGGCGACGCCTGCGGCTGTTCCGGCGGAGCGGTGCAGGAGATCGCGGAGGACGGCACCTACGACCTCTCCGACTGCGGTCTGGACCCCGACCTCGCCCAGCTCCTCCTGGACTGCGGCCTCGACCCCATCGAGGTCGAGGACATCGCCAACGTCGCCCTCGCCGAGGACCTCGCGCACGGCGTCGACGTGACCACCGTCGCGACCGTCCCCGAAGAGGCCGTCGCCACCGGCGACTTCACCGCCCGCGAGGCGGGCACGGTCGCGGGCCTGCGCGTCGCCGAGACGGTCCTGTCCATCGTCTGCACCGAGGAGTTCGAGGTCGAGCGGCACGTGGAGGACGGCGACCGCGTGGAAGCCGGTCAGAAGCTCCTCACGGTCACCACCCGCACCCGGGACCTCCTCACCGGCGAACGCAGCGCCCTGAACCTCCTGTGCCGCCTCTCGGGCATCGCCACCGCCACCCGCGCGTGGGCGGACGCCCTGGAGGGCACCGGGGCGAAGGTCCGTGACACCCGCAAGACGACGCCGGGCCTGCGTTCGCTGGAGAAGTTCGCGGTCCGCTGCGGCGGCGGCGTCAACCACCGCATGTCGCTCTCCGACGCGGCCCTCGTCAAGGACAACCACGTCGTCGCCGCCGGGGGAGTCGCCCAGGCGTTCAAGCTCGTACGGGACGCCTTCCCCGAACTGGCCATCGAGGTCGAGGTCGACACCCTCGCGCAGGTCACCGAGGTCCTGGCGGCGGGCGCCGACCTGATCCTCCTGGACAACTTCACCCCGAAGCAGACCGCCGAGGCCGTCGCCCTGGTCGCGGGCCGCGCCGCCCTGGAGTCCTCCGGCCGTCTCACCCTCGACACGGCCCGCGCGTACGCCGACACGGGTGTCGACTACCTCGCCGTCGGGGCGCTCACGCACTCCTCCCCGATCCTCGACATCGGCCTCGACCTGCGCGAGGCGGACACCGCAGCCGGGGACGCCGCCTGATGCTCCTCACGATCGACGTCGGCAACACGCACACCGTCCTCGGCCTGTTCGACGGCGAGGAGATCGTCGAGCACTGGCGCATCTCCACCGACTCCCGCCGCACCGCCGACGAACTCGCCGTCCTCCTCCAGGGGCTGATGGGCATGCACCCCATGCTCGGCAACGAACTGGGCGACGGCATCGAGGGCATCGCGATCTGCGCGACGGTCCCCTCCGTCCTGCACGAGCTGCGCGAGGTCACCCGCCGCTACTACGGCGACGTCCCCGCCGTCCTCGTCGAGCCCGGTGTGAAGACCGGCGTGCCGATCCTCATGGACAACCCCAAGGAGGTCGGCGCGGACCGCATCGTCAACGCGGTCGCCGCCGTCGAGCTGTACGGCGGCCCGGCGATCGTCGTCGACTTCGGTACGGCCACCACCTTCGACGCGGTCTCCGCGAAGGGCGAGTACGTCGGCGGCGTCATCGCCCCCGGCATCGAGATCTCCGTCGACGCCCTCGGCGTCAGGGGAGCCCAGCTCCGCAAGATCGAACTGGCCCGCCCGCGCAGCGTCATCGGCAAGAACACCGTCGAGGCGATGCAGTCGGGCATCGTGTACGGCTTCGCGGGCCAGGTCGACGGGGTCGTCGCCCGCATGGCCCGCGAACTCTCGCCGCAGGACCCGGACGACGTCACGGTCATCGCGACCGGCGGCCTCGCCCCGATCATCCTCGGCGAGGCCACCGTCGTCGACGAGCACGAGCCCTGGCTCACCCTCATCGGCCTGCGCCTGGTGTACGAGCGCAACATCGCCCGTATGTGAGCGTGTGCCCGATCGGTTCCGGATGCAAGGGGGTTGCGGAGCCCTGTCACGGCTGCGCAACCCCCTCGCACCGGCGCTGGTCGTACCCCGCATGCACGACGCACCGCACGGAGCACCGGCGCACGGAGCACCGGCGCAGGGAACACCGGCACAGGGAGCCCCTGCGCAAGGGCGGAGCGCGGCGAGGCGCGGCGCACTGTCCCGCGCCGCCGCCCCGCTCGCCCTGCTGGCCCTGCTGGCGGCCTTCTTCGCGGGTACGGTGCCCGCCGGTGCGGCACCACCGCGCGAGGCGGCGCCCTCCGCGCCACCCCTCCTCCGCTGGGCTCCGCAGGCCCACTTCCTGCCTCCGGGAAGCCACGGCCCCGACGGCCGCTACCACCACCCTCCGTAAGAGGTGCTCCTGCGCTCCGAGGGGCGCGAGATCCGCGCCGACTTCGCCCCCGGCCAACGGCCAGGCCCCGATCACCGTCGAGGTGACCCCGCAGGAGGCTCCACCCACGGCAACGCGCCACCGAACACCCGATAAACGAAATTTGTCCGCTTAGCACTTAAAGTCACCACATGCCCACGCCATACGGTTCCCGCGGCGGCATGGCGTTCAGCGCAGACGAACTGCGTGTGCTCCGGCGCGCCCTCGCCCTCGCCCTCCACCCCGCCCCCCTTCCCTCCGACGAGGTGCGGGAGTGCCTGCGCCTGGCCGAATCCGTCGACGAGGCGATCCGCGAGGCGGGACGGCTGCGCGCCTTCCTCCTCGCCGACCTCGCCCGCTACCGGGCCGCGCTCCCCGGCTCCGCCACCGGCTACCTGGAGCTCCTCCAGGACGCCCTGGCGGCCGGATACCGCCCGCAGCCCGACGACCTCGCCTCGCTGCGTTCCCTGCGCACGCTTCCACTCGCGGCGGCGCTGCTCGGCCGCTGCCAGGGCATCGCCGAACGCTCGGTGCGCGCCAGGCTCGCCCGTACGGCGGTCTCCTCGGCGGCCCCCGCCGCGCCCGCCCCGCGCACCCGCCTCACCGCACTGCCCGGCGGCCGGGCCGACACCAAGCCGGTGCGGCCCGCGCCCAAGGAACCGGCCCCGGCCGACAACCCCGCGCGCGGGCGCCCGATGCCCACCCCTTCCGAGGCGTTCCCGCCCCGCAAGCGGCCCGCGCCCCCCGGGGAACAACGCGAGGCGAGCTAGCTACTCTGGAGCCATGGACTATGTCTCCGCGCTCCTGCCCCCGGTGGTGATGGCCGCCTTCTTCATCGGTCTCGTCGTGACGATCGTCAAGACCCAGGGCGGTACCAACAAGACCAAGGAAGACCGCATCGTGGACGCCGTCGCCGCGGCCACCATGGCCCCCGGTCCGACCCCCGACACCGCGAAGCGCAACAGCGGCGACGCCTGAGGCGCCAACGCCCGGAGCACGGTGCGACGCCCGGAACGCGGCGACGCCCGGTACGGCGACAAAGAGGGGCGTGCGATCCCGTGAGTACGGGATCGCACGCCCCTCTTTTCTTGTGCCCCGCCCGAATAGCCGGGAATTACTGATATCTCCCACTAGGGTGGCGCTGTGCCACGCCGATTGGGAGAGCTGGAAGACGCCGTCATGACGCGCGTGTGGCAGTGGAACCGTCCCGTCACCGTCCGGGAAGTCCTCGAAGATCTTCAGAAGGACCGTTCCATCGCCTACACCACCGTCATGACCGTAATGGACAATCTCCATCAGAAGGGCTGGGTGCGCAGGGAAGTAGACGGCAGGGCCTATCGATATACCTCGGTCTCCACGCGCGCCGCCTACTCGGCCGCACTGATGAACGAAGCCTGGTCGACCAGTGACAACCCCGCCGCCGCCCTTGTCGCGTTCTTCGGCATGATGTCCGCCGAGCAGCGCGAAGCACTTCAGGACGCGATGCGCGTCGTCCAGCGCGACGACGCGGAGGATTCGGCTCCAGTCACGGATACCGGGCCGGAAACCGCGCCGGATACCCGGGCCGTTACGGGGACCCATACGGGGTCCGATACGGGGTCCGATACCGGGCCGGATACGACCGGGACGCCCGCCGAAGTCCCCGGTGGGGGCGCGAAGCCGCCGGGGCGATAGCGTCCGGGCATGGCCCCAGATCGTATTGCGCCCGCAAAAGCCATCACCGTCCGCCGGGCGCGCACCAGTGATGTCCCGTCGATCCGCGCCCTTGTTGACGCCTACGCGCGCCAGAGCATCCTGCTCGACAAAGCGAACGTGACGCTTTACGAGGACATCCAGGAGTTCTGGGTCGCGGAACGCGACGAGGACGCCAGGGTGATCGGCTGCGGCGCCCTCCACGTCATGTGGGAAGACCTCGCCGAAGTCCGCACTCTCGCTGTGGACCTGGACTTCAAGGGCTCCGGAGTAGGGCATCAGGTGCTGGACAAACTCCTCCAGACCGCCCGTTGGATCGGAGTGCGCCGGGTATTCTGCCTGACCTTCGAAGTGCAGTTCTTCGCGAAGCACGGCTTCGTGGAGATCGGTGAGTCGCCGGTCGACGGAGATGTCTACAGCGAGCTGCTGCGTTCCCATGACGAGGGTGTGGCGGAGTTCCTCGGTCTCGAACGGGTGAAGCCCAACACCCTGGGTAACAGCCGGATGCTTCTGCACCTCTGAAGCGCGCGTGAAGCGCTGTGAAGCGCATGTTGTCAATGTCCGAATCGCGCACGTTTCCCGTGTTCTCGCGGTACTGAACCTCCGACAGGGGTTTGTGTTTTCCCCGGAAAAGCGGTTTCCTTTCCGCGTACTGCATTTTCGATGAAAGGAAATCCGGTGGCGCAGAAGGTTCAGGTCCTTCTTGTTGACGACCTCGACGGCGTCGAGGCGAACGAGACGGTGACGTTCGCTCTGGACGGCAAGACCTATGAGATCGACCTCACCACCGCGAACGCGGAGAAGCTCCGCGGGCTGCTCGACCCGTACACCAAGAACGGACGCCGTACCGGTGGCCGTTCCGCTGGTCGCGGCAAGGCACGCGTTGTTTCCGGTGGAGCCCAGAACACGGCCGAGATCCGTAAGTGGGCGAAGGACAACGGTTACGACGTGAGTGCCCGGGGCCGTGTTCCCGCCTCGGTGAAGGACGCCTACGAGAAGGCCAACGGCTGAGCCTGCCGCATTTTCGGCAGTTCCGTAGTCCCGTTGAGGTCCTTGGCGTTTGCGTTGGTCAATCTGGTCCGGTGGCATTCTGTCGCCGCCGCGGCCAGGAGGCGTACGAGATCGGGGGCATCCCCACTGCCCCCGATGCCGGCGAAGGCCGGAAGTGCCCGTTTCCCCTCGTGCCCCGGCACCGGGGGCCGCAGCCACACGGCGGCCCCGCCCGAAGGCAGGGGGCCGGAATCCGGCGGAGCGGGGGCGGCGATCAGGCCGCCCGTGCCGGTCGCCCGCAGATCGAGCGCGACGGAACCCCACTCCAGCCAGTCCAGGAGTGACGGCACCTCCTCCGCGCTTCCCGCGGCGAGCAGCAGCCGCATCCGCCGTCCCAGCAGGGCGACGGGCCCGGTGGGCCCGATCCGGCGCAGTACGGCGTGTCCCGCCTCCGCGGGGAGTTCCAGTACGTCGAAGTGCGTGCCGGTGCGCAGCAGAACCGGTTCTCCGGGAGCGCGGACGGTGGCCCAGCCGAGTTCGTCCTCGTACCAGCGGGCCCAGCGGGTCCGGTGCGCGTCGTCGTCGCCGGGCAGTGCCGGGCGGGGATGCGGAACGGTGGGGGCCATGACCGGAGCAACTCCCCAGACGGCCAGTGGTTACGCTCCGTCCGCCTTCGGATGCCCTGCGTGGGCGAAATGGGGGCGTACGCGTGCATCCGGCGGCGCAAGGATGTTCGCCCGTAGCTGAGGGAACCGGCGTGCGCCGCATGGAGTGTCAGTCCTTGCGGGTAAGACAGTCCTAGTGGGGAGGGGCGACACGCATCCCGAGCGGTCCCACGTTCGCCATCGGCGTAGTGGCGATAGGGCTAACTGCTTGGCCTGCGGGAACATCGTCTCGCACCATCGAGTTGGAGTAGTTGTCGGCTGTTCAAGCCGGGAGGCAGGAACGGGTGTCGGCAGTTGGAATGAGCTGTCCCGCCCCGCGGGACTAGCATGCGGAAGGACAGGGAGGGGACCGACCCCTTAACTGCCCGACCGCTCTGAGGAGCGAATAACGATGTTCGAGAGGTTCACCGACCGCGCGCGGCGGGTTGTCGTCCTGGCTCAGGAAGAAGCCCGGATGCTCAACCACAACTACATCGGCACCGAGCACATCCTCCTGGGTCTGATCCACGAGGGTGAGGGTGTCGCCGCTAAGGCCCTGGAGAGCCTCGGCATTTCGCTTGAGGCGGTTCGCCAGCAGGTCGAGGAGATCATCGGTCAGGGGCAGCAGGCCCCGTCCGGTCACATTCCCTTCACCCCGCGTGCCAAGAAGGTCCTGGAGCTTTCGCTCCGCGAGGCCCTCCAGCTCGGCCACAACTACATCGGCACCGAGCACATCCTGCTCGGCCTGATTCGCGAGGGCGAGGGCGTCGCCGCCCAGGTCCTGGTGAAGCTGGGCGCCGATCTCAACCGGGTGCGGCAGCAGGTCATCCAGCTGCTCTCCGGATACTCGGGCAAGGAGACCGCCGCAGCCGGCGGCCCTGCGGAAGGCACGCCTTCCACGTCCCTGGTGCTCGACCAGTTCGGCCGGAACCTCACCCAGGCCGCTCGTGAGTCCAAGCTCGACCCGGTCATCGGGCGCGAGAAGGAGATCGAGCGGGTCATGCAGGTGCTGTCCCGCCGTACGAAGAACAACCCGGTCCTCATCGGCGAGCCCGGCGTCGGCAAGACCGCCGTCGTCGAAGGTCTCGCGCAGGCCATCGTCAAGGGCGAGGTGCCCGAGACCCTCAAGGACAAGCACCTCTACACCCTCGACCTCGGCGCGCTCGTCGCGGGTTCCCGCTACCGCGGTGACTTCGAGGAGCGGCTGAAGAAGGTCCTCAAGGAGATCCGCACCCGCGGCGACATCATCCTGTTCATCGACGAGCTGCACACGCTCGTGGGTGCGGGTGCCGCAGAGGGCGCGATCGACGCGGCTTCGATCCTGAAGCCGATGCTGGCCCGCGGTGAGCTCCAGACCATCGGCGCCACCACGCTCGACGAGTACCGCAAGCACCTGGAGAAGGACGCCGCTCTTGAGCGACGCTTCCAGCCCATTCAGGTCGCGGAGCCGTCGCTGCCGCACACCATCGAGATCCTCAAGGGTCTGCGCGACCGTTACGAGGCCCACCACCGCGTCTCCATCACGGACGAGGCCCTCGTCCAGGCGGCGACGCTGGCGGACCGCTACATCTCGGACCGCTTCCTTCCGGACAAGGCGATCGACCTGATCGACGAGGCCGGATCGCGAATGCGCATCCGCCGGATGACCGCGCCGCCGGACCTCCGCGAGTTCGACGAGAAGATCGCCAACGTCCGCAGGGACAAGGAATCGGCGATCGACTCGCAGGACTTCGAGAAGGCCGCCTCCCTGCGCGACAAGGAGAAGCAGCTCCTCGCCGCGAAGGCCAAGCGGGAGAAGGAGTGGAAGGCCGGCGACATGGACGTCGTCGCCGAGGTCGACGGCGAGCTCATCGCCGAGGTCCTCGCGACCGCGACGGGCATCCCGGTCTTCAAGCTGACCGAGGAGGAGTCGAGCCGCCTGCTGCGCATGGAGGACGAGCTCCACAAGCGCGTCATCGGCCAGAAGGACGCCATCAAGGCGCTCTCCCAGGCGATCCGTCGTACGCGTGCCGGTCTGAAGGACCCGAAGCGTCCCGGTGGTTCGTTCATCTTCGCCGGTCCGTCCGGTGTCGGTAAGACCGAGCTGTCCAAGACGCTCGCGGAGTTCCTCTTCGGCGACGAGGACGCACTGATCTCCCTCGACATGTCGGAGTTCAGCGAGAAGCACACGGTCTCGCGTCTCTTCGGTTCGCCCCCCGGCTACGTGGGCTACGAAGAGGGCGGCCAGCTGACGGAGAAGGTGCGGCGCAAGCCGTTCTCGGTGGTCCTCTTCGACGAGGTCGAGAAGGCGCACCCGGACATCTTCAACTCGCTGCTCCAGATCCTGGAGGACGGTCGCCTGACCGACTCCCAGGGCCGCGTCGTGGACTTCAAGAACACGGTCATCATCATGACGACCAACCTTGGAACCCGTGACATCTCGAAGGGCTTCAACCTGGGCTTCGCCGCCCAGGGCGACGTCAAGACCGGGTACGAGCGGATGAAGAACAAGGTCAACGAAGAGCTCAAGCAGCACTTCCGCCCCGAGTTCCTCAACCGTGTCGACGACACGGTCGTCTTCCACCAGCTGACCGAGGAAGACATCATCCAGATCGTCGACCTCATGATCAACAAGGTGGACGAGCGGCTCAAGGACCGCGACATGGGCATCGAGCTGAGCTCGGACGCCAAGGCGCTCCTCGCCAAGAAGGGCTACGACCCCGTGATGGGCGCCCGGCCGCTGCGCCGGACGATCCAGCGCTCGATCGAGGACATCCTCTCGGAGAAGATCCTCTTCGGTGAGCTGCGCCCCGGTCACATCGTGGTCGTCGGCACCGAGGGTGAGGGCGACGCCAAGGAGTTCACCTTCCGCGGCGAGGAGAAGGCAGCACTGCCGGACGCCCCGCCGATCGAGTCCGCCGCCGGTGGCAACGGGCCGAACATGACCAAGGACGCGTAAGCGCTCCGGGTCCGCAGGACGAAGGGGCTGGCCCCGGGAACCGTACGGTTCCCGGGGCCAGCCCCTTTTCGCGTCCTGTTTTACGGCCTGTTTTACGGCCTGCGGTCCTACGGTCTCCGGCTCTACGGAACCCCCAGCGCGGCGGCAGCAACGGGATCACGAACGGCCCCGGCGCGCGAGTTCCTCCAGGTGATCTCCTTCGACGAATTCCTTCGCCGCCAGGAAATCCTGGAATGTGCGGTGGGTGAAGGGGAAGAAGTCGTCCGTGCGTTCCTGGAGGAATCCGGTGCGGTTCACGAGGCGGGTGAATTCCGTAAGGAGCTGAGTGTGTTCGCGAGATGACGACCCGGCGGTTGTCGGGGGAGTGGGGGAGGAGGTCGGCGAGTCAGGTGTGGGCGTCCTCGCGGTCGCCCTGGGCGCGGGGGTTGTCCCCCGAGGATGTGTGAGCAGGTCAGGACGTGCTGTCCGCAGAGCACGCCGCTGCCCTGGCGTACTCCCGGGATCGCGGCGGCCGCGGCTGCGTGCGATTGCCCGCCTTGAGGTCCTCGCCCTCCTGGTTCCCGCGCCCGGGCCCGGCGATCACGCGTGCACGATCCGCACCACCGTCACCACCAGCACCGCCGCACTCACGTAGTAGACGACCACCGCCCCACCCGCGACCCCCTGACGCCGGTCCTTCTCGCCTTTGACGTCGCGCGTGTCCTGGCCGTACGGGTCACAGGCCAGCGCCCGCATCGCGTGCTCGAAGCGCTGGCGGAGGTCGGGGTGCATCGCGTGCCGGGCCGTCTCCGCAGCCGGGGCGTACTGGATGCGAAGACGGGTCATGAGGCTTCCGGTCGGGGCGCGTGGGGCTCGCGGAGTTCGTCGGACCCGGCGGACACGCAGTCGGAGAAGTCGCCCGAGGCCAGCCGGGCGAAGACCGCCTCGTCCTCCTCGGCGGCGTCCGTCGGCGCGAGCGCCCAGCGGGCCAGCACCAACGGCAGGTCCAGGGCGGGAGTGCGGGCGATCTCGGCGTCCAGGTCGGCGGCCTGGGCGGGGGTGAGGGCGGCCCGGATGGTGGGGAGCGTGGCGGGCAGGTCGACGGCCCGGCCGCTCACCACCGTGTGCCACACGAATTCGTGCTCGCCACTGTCGCCCATCCGGTGCCCCTCCCGCCCCGACGGCACTGCCCTGCGCCACCACCGTACGCCGACACCCCTCATGGGGTTGAGACTTGCGCACGAGGAACAGGCGGGCGGACGGAAGGACGGCGAATCGTCCGTACGAGTGGGAAAGGGGTGCCCGATTGACGCCGTTCGTGTCCGTACGGGCAGCGGCGCGCGGCGCGCCCGTGACAAGGCGCACAGGGCTTTGCGGTCCTACTAGGGCAGGTAGTGGATTCCTCGGGGTCTCCGGCGGGACCTCGGGGGAGGCTGCGCGGTGACCTTGGGCCCGGAGGGAGGGGGCCCTTCCTCGGTGGGGGCGATTGTCCGATTCCGGTCCTTCTGACGAGGCGGTAAACCTGTTTCGCCGTGGATTTTTCGCCGCGCGGGGGAGGGGGCGGAGGGCGTCAAGGAGTCGAAGTCCGTGCCCGTGACTACGAAGCGAGGTCGTAGGAGGGGCGTTTGGGGCTGCGCGGGACGGCGGGTTACCAATGTGGAGCAAGCCCGGCGGACCTGCCGGGTTCACTCGTCTCCGGAGGTTTTTCCCGCATGTCGAAGCTCGTGTCCCGTCGGGTCCGCACCGCCCTCGTCGCCGCCGTGGCCGGTGCGACGTGCGTGGTCGGAACCGGGAGCGCCTTCGCTGCGAGCGGCGCTCCGGTGAAGACCGCCCCCGCGAAGACCCTCGCGAAGGCCGCAGAGAAGAAGGCCCCCGTAGCCAAGGCCAAGGCCAAGGCCAAGGCATGGCGCAAGCCTGTCCAGGGCTATGCGCTCTCCGCCACCTTCGGCAAGGGCGGGAACAGGTGGTCCCACAAGCACTCCGGCCAGGACTTCGCCGTACCGATCGGTACTGTCGTGAAGGCCGCATCGGCGGGCACCGTCGTCAAGGCCGGCCCCAACGGCGGCGGCGACGGCCCCGCGTACGGCAACGCGATCGTCGTGCGGCACGCGGACAACACGTACTCCCAGTACGCGCACCTCTCCCGGCTCCGGGTCGCGGTCGGCCAGAAGGTCGGCGCGGGCCAGGCGATAGCCCTGTCGGGCAACACCGGCAACTCGTCGGGACCGCACCTCCACTTCGAGATCCGCACCACGCCGAACTACGGTTCCGCGATCAACCCGGTCGCCTACCTGCGTTCGGTCGGCGTGGCCGTCTGACCAGCTCGTCTGACCAGCTCGTCCGGCCATCCCGCCTGGCCAGCCGGTCCGGCCAGCCTGTTTGACCAGCCCGTTCGATGAGTACGCAGCGCTGTTACGGAAGGCCGTCCCGGGACGCGTCCGCCTGGGTGACCAGGTCGATCGCGACTTCCAGGACGGCCTTCCGCTTGTCCTCTTCGTCGCCCTCGATCTCCTTCAGGGCGAACATGCCCGCGTGCATCGTGAACAGCGCGCTGATGCACCGCACCTGGTCGACCAACGGCGCTTCCGGCTCCTTCATCAGGGCCATCATCTGGATCATCCGCGCCTTGAAGCTGTCGCCGATGCTCAGGTCCCGCACCGTCCCTTGGTTCTCCTGCATGAAGCGGAAGAGCGGGCCCGCGTCGGTCAGCGCGGCGCTGTAGCGATTCAGCAGTTCCTTCTTGGTGTCCAGCGTGCGCGGCTGCCCCTCGCCCCACTCGATCATCTCGTCCATGGGCCGGGTCAGGTCCTGGAAGAGGCTGATCAGGATGTCTTCCTTGGTCTTGAAGTGGTAGTACAGCGCCGCCTTGGTGACGTCGAGCTCCTCGGCGATCTCCCGCAGCGAGGTCTTCTCGTACCCCTGCTCACCGAACAGCCGCAGCGCCACGTCCTGGATGCGCTGGCGCGTGTCACCCCGGCGAGCTCGGCCCGTTCCGCTGGCGCTGCTGCTCATCGTCTTACTCCCAAGGCTTGTTCAACTCACCAGAACTTACTTGACGACCGGCAAGTTAGCGGTCTACCTTCCTGAAGTGTAGCCAACTTGCCGGGCGGCAAGTAAGTACCAAAGGGGACGGGACATGGGAACCACAGCACCAGCACCAGCGATGTCGAAAGCGGAACAGCCGGGGAAGCCGGGGAAGCCTGCGGAGCAGGGGAAGCCGCAGCGCAGCGTGCGCGTCGTACTCCTCGCGCTGATGATCGCCATGTTGCTGGCGATGCTCGACAACATGATCATCGGCACCGCGATGCCGACCATCGTCGGCGAGCTGGGCGGCCTGGAACACCTGTCCTGGGTGGTCACCGCCTACACGCTGACGACCGCCGCCTCCACTCCCATCTGGGGAAAGCTCGGCGACCTCTACGGCCGCAAGGGCATCTTCCTCACTTCGATCGTCGTCTTCCTCCTCGGCTCCGTACTCAGCGGAATGGCCCAGGACATGGGTCAGCTGATCGGCTTCAGGGCCGTGCAGGGACTGGGTGCGGGCGGTCTGATGGTCGGCGTCATGGCGATCATCGGCGACCTGATTCCGCCGCGTGAGCGCGGCAAGTACCAGGGCATGATGGCCGGTGTGATGGCGCTCGCCATGATCGGCGGTCCGCTGGTCGGCGGTGCGATCACCGACCACCTCGGCTGGCGCTGGTCCTTCTACATCAACATCCCGCTCGGCGCGCTCGCCCTCGTCATGATCACCACCGTGCTGCACCTCCCGAAGAAGGAGCGCACCGGCAAGGGGAAGATCGACTATCTCGGCGCGGTCCTGCTGACCGTCGGCATCACCGCGATCGTGCTGGTCACCACCTGGGGCGGCACCGAGTACGCCTGGGGCTCCGGCCAGATCCTCGGTCTGATCGTCGTCGGTCTCGCCTCGATCGCGGGCTTCCTGTACGTGGAGACGAAGGCTGCAGAGCCGATCATCCCGCTGCACATCTTCCGCAACCGGAACTTCACCCTCATGTCGGTGATCGGCTTCATCGTCGGCTTCGTGATGTTCGGCGCGGTCCTCTACCTGCCGCTCTTCCAGCAGTCCGTACAGGGCGCGTCGGCCACCAACTCCGGTCTGCTCCTGCTGCCGATGCTGCTGTCGATGATGGTCGTCTCGCTGGTCGTCGGCCGGGTCACCACCAACACCGGCAAGTACAAGCTGTTCCCGATCGCGGGCGGCGTCCTGATCACCGCGGGCCTCTTCCTGCTGGCGCAGATGGACACCGACACCTCCCGCCTCACCTCGGGCGTCTACATGGCGGTGCTCGGCGCGGGCATGGGCTTCCTGATGCAGATCACGATGCTCGTCGCGCAGAACAGCGTCGAGCCCAAGGACATGGGCGTCGCCTCCTCCTCCACGACCCTCTTCCGTACGCTCGGCAGCTCGTTCGGCGTCTCGGTGATGGGCGCGCTGTTCACCTCCCGGGTCACCGACTCGATGGTCGCCCAGGGCGGCTCCACCGGCGGCATGCCGAAGGGTGCGGCGCTGGACGCGGCGAGCCTGGAGAAGCTCCCGGCCGCACTGCGCGAGATGTACCAGTTCGCGGTCTCCTCCGGCACGCACGGCGCGTTCCTGATGGGCGCGGGGATCGCGGTGATCGGCCTGGTCGCGGCGTTCTTCGTCAAGGAGGTCGAACTGAAGGGCGCGGGCCCGCAGAAGAAGGCCGAGTCCGCCACCAAGGCGTAGGGGGTACGTCGCCCGGCTCGGAGGTTACGAAGAAGGGGCCCGCGGTGCTGTCAGCACCGCGGGCCCCTTCCTCGTACTGCTTATCCGGCTGCTTTTCCGTACCGAGGAAAACCCTCAGCGCTTGCGCGGCGGCAGGTCCGCCAGATTGACGATCGGGAAGCTGCCCGTCGCCGTCGGGGCGTGCTCCGGCAGCCACAGCACGGCGATCGCGCCCCCGTCCGCCTGCGCGTTGCGGAACGTCAGCCGCGCCCCGAGCACCTTCGCCTGGCCCGACGCGATGGTCAGCCCGAGGCCGTGCCCGTGGCCCGCCCGGTCGGTCGATCCGGTACGGAAGCGGCTCGGCCCCTCCCGCAGCAGGTCCGCGGGGAAACCCTTGCCGTGGTCGCGGACCCGCACCACCCGGCCCTCGACCGTCACCTCGAACGGGGGCTTCCCGTGCTTGGCGGCATTGCCGAGGAGGTTGCCGATGATGCGCTCCAGCCGGCGCGGATCGGTGTTGACCCAGCTCCCGTGCACCACCGTGACGACCGCGTCGGGGTAGAGGGACGCCACCCGCCGCGTGACGAATTCGCCGAGCGCGATCTCCTGCATCTCCGCCCGCTCGGCGGCGCTGTCCAGCCGCGCCACCTCCAGTACGTCCTCCACCAGCGTCCGCAGGGCCTGCGCCCGGTCCCGTACGAGCTCGGTGGGACGGGACGGAGGCAGCAGTTCCGCGGCCGTGAGCAGCCCGGTGACCGGCGTGCGCAGCTCGTGCGCGATGTCGGCGGTGACCCTGCGCTCCGCCTCCACCCGCTCCTGGAGGGCGTCGGTGAGGGCGTCCACGGCATGCGCGAGGTCGTCGGTCTCGTCCCGTACGACACCGCTGATGGCGTCCAGCACCCGTACCTGCGTATTGCCCTGGGCCACGTCGGTGGCGGCGGACGCGGCCTTGCGCAGACGGCGCGAGATGGAGCCGCCGATGAGGATGCCCAGCGCGGTGCCGCCGACGACGACGGCGCTCGACGCGATCACCAGGGACCGGTCGAGGTCCTGCACGACGCGCACGTTGTTGGGGAAGGTGGTGTGCAGCGAGAGGATGTCGTTGCCCGGGTAGGGGACCGCGGCCCACACCTCGGGGACCCCTTTCGGGTCCTCCTGGACGTGCGTGGCGCGGCGGCCGTGCGCCAGCTTGGCGCGCAGCTCGGCGGGCAGGTCGGGGTCGTTGAGCTGGGATCCGACCTTCGGGTCGCGGGAGGACTCGTACAGCCGCTGGGCGAACTGGAGGCGCTCCAGTTGCAGGTCACGGGCGTTGTCGAGCATGGAGACGCGCGCGGAGTTGTGCACGACGAGGCTCAGGATGACGGCGATCAGCGCGCTCACGGCGGCGATCGCGAAGCTGATCTTCCAGCGGATGCCGGTGCGCAGGGCGAAACGTCTCATGCGGGGCTCTTCACGGAAGGGATCAGGGCTTCAACTTGTAGCCGAAGCCGCGGACCGTCTCGATCCGGTCCTGGCCGATCTTCGTACGCAGCCGTTGCACGTGGACGTCCACGACCCGGGTGTCGCCGCCCCAACCGTAGTCCCACACCCGCTCCAGGAGCTTGTCGCGGGAGAGGACGGTGCCGGGCGCGGACGAGAATTCGAGCAGCAGCCGCATCTCGGTCGGGGTGAGGGCGACGGGCTCGCCGTTCTTGCGGACCTCCATGCCCTCCGTGTCGACCTCCAGTTCGCCGAAGGTCAGCACCCCGCCCTCGCCGCCCTGCACCGGCTCGGGGGCCGTACCGCCGGACGCGTGGCCGAAGCGGCGCAGTACGGCGCGGATGCGGGCGACCAGCACCGAGCCGTCGAACGGCTTCGTCACGTAGTCGTCGGCCCCGGCCTCCAGGCCGAGCACCACGTCGATCGAGTCCGCCCGCGCGGACAGCATGATCACCGGCACGGTCGACTCGTCGCGGATGCGGCGGCACAGACTCACCCCGTCCATGCCCGGCAGCATGACGTCGAGCAGCGCGATGTCCGGCTGCTGCGCGCGGAACGCCTCCAGGCCGGAGAGACCGTCCGGCATCGCGGTCACGGTGAACCCGTCCCGCTCCAGCGCCAACTGGGTCGCCTCACGGATCACGTCGTCGTCCTCGACGAACAGGACGTGGGTATCGGCCATGCGGTGCACTCTGCTCTCTCGGTCCGGTCTCTTGTGGCCTGGTCTCTGTCGGTCCGGTCCCTGTCCGTCCGGTCCTGGTGATGTTCCACGTGAAACATCACCCGGTCAGTCCTGGCGCGGCGGGGTGACGTCGGGGACTGCGGCGCGCGAGGGCTCGACTTTTGCGGGTTCGGACGTGCCGCCCCGCTTCTTCTCCTCCGCGTCCAGGTCCGGGTTCTGTTCCTCGCCCTGCTTGGTGCCCTTGCCGACGGCCTTGCTGTAGCTGTTCGCCACCCTGTCGTGCTCGACGAACTTCTGCCCCTTCCAGCGGTACGTCACCACCACCTCGCCGGACGGAAACTCGACCGGGTCGCCCTTCTTGTACTCCGGACGGGTTACCACCAGGTCGCCCCGGTCGATCGAGGCGTACACAGCGGGCTCCTCCGCCACGAAGACGTTCGTGTACCGGCCATTGTCCTCGCGGAACACGTAACTGCCGATACCGATGGCATCGCCACAGGTCATCACGTTGACGATGACGTCGTCCGAAGCGCCGTGGGTGACCTTGCCGTACGAGGCGTCGACCGGGTAGATGTCCTTGACGCAGGGCTTGAGGTCGCGCTTGACGGTCTCGCTGACCTTCGGGTCGTTCTTCAGCAGCTCGACGGGGTCCATCCGGGCGGCCGGCACGACCGGCCCGGACGGCGCGTCGGCCGCCACCGACGACGTGGGGCGCGGCGTCGGGTCGGCCTGGGCGGCGACCGGGTCGGAACGGCCCGGGCCCGCGTCGCGCGTGCCGGTGCCGCCCGCACTGCACGACACCCCGAACAGGCCGACGGCGGCGAGGCCGGCCATAGCCGTTCCACTCACCGCCAGTACGTTCCGCTGGGACCGCTGGGTCCGCTCCCGGGGTCGCGTGCCCCTGCCGCCGGGACTGTGCCCGATCGTGGTGCACTCGTCGGGGGCGGCCCCCCGGCCGTCCCCGTCCGTCTTCGCCCCGAGACCGCTTCGCCTGCCTAGGCCGCGCACCGCTCCTGCCCCCGTTCGACCCGCATCCCTGAGCTCTCAACTCCGTTCGAGCAGGGGAGACCCCACCCGCCGCCTGTCCGGCGGTAGTCGCCGCGCTCCAGGGCCCTGGCGTCCAGGTCCCTGCTCTCCAGTTCCTGCCGGAGCCGGGCGAGTGCCCGGTGCAAGGTGCTCTTGACCGTACCGGCAGACATGCCCAGTGCGGCAGCGGTCTCCTCGGTGCTCATCTGCTCCCAGTGCCGCAATACGACCACGCTGCGCTGCTTCGGCGCCAGTACACCGAGGATGTCCATCAGCAGAGCGCGGTCAGCGCGCTGCTCCGTGCCGTCCTCGACGCGGGCGTCGGGCAGCTGCTCGGTGGGGACCTCGTCCAGCTTGCGGGCCCGCCACCATTCCGTACGCGTGTTGATCATGACACGGCGGAGGTAGGCGTCGGCGAGCGACTTGTCCTCGATGCCGTCCCAGCGGCCGTACGTACGGGCCAGTGCGGTCTGGAGGAGGTCCTGGGCGTCCACCGGGTCCGGGACGAGTCGGCGTGCACTGCGCAGCAGAGCCTCCTGCCGCGTGCGTACGTACTCCTCGAATCCGAGCACCTCGCCGTGCGCCATTCGAACCGCCTCCGTCCCGTCCCGTTTTCAGCCGGTGGTCAGACCGGCTGCCGTTCCCCTGTGCTCATGAAGCTACGGAGGCGTTGTCACGGGGTTGTGCGGGTGAGCGCTCGGAGGACGCACGGCTGTCCATCGGTTGTGTAACAGCGGATTGCCTCGCAGAGGTTTAAGTCTGCGGAAGCCGGTAGACGCCGCCCTCCAGCGGCTCCACCAAACCGTCCGCAACCAGCCCGTCCAGGGCGCGTGCACGCTGCACCGGCTCGTGCCACACCGTGTCAAGTTCCCTCTGCGGTACGGGAGTCACCGCCTCGCGCAACACGGCGAGCAGCCGCCCGCGCACCTGGCGGTCGGTACCGGCGTACGCCTGCGTCTTACGCGCCGGACCCACGTGCGCGGGCTTCCCGGCCCGCAGCCAGGCGCACTGCGCGGAGATCGGACAGCGCCCGCACTCCGGGTTCTTCGCCGTGCAGACGAGTGCGCCCAGCTCCATCGAGGACGCCGCCCAGCGGGCCGCCGTCGCCGTGTCCTCGGGCAGGAGCGCGCGGGCGAGCTTGCGCTCGGCGGCGGTGGTCGCGTTCGGCGGGTACTCGACGCCGCTCACCGCGCGGGCGATCACCCGGCGCACGTTCGTGTCGAGCACCGCGTGCCGTTGCCCGTAAGCGAAGGACGCCACCGCGGCGGCCGTGTACTCGCCGATGCCCGGCAGTGACAGGAGCTGGGAGTGCTCGGACGGTACGTCGCCGCCGTGCCGCTCCGTTATGGCGGTGGCCGCGCCGTGCAGGCGCAGGGCCCGGCGCGGATAACCCAGACGGCCCCAGGCGCGGACGGCCTCGCCCGACGGCTCGGCGGCCAGGTCGGCCGGGCGGGGCCAGCGGGCCAGCCACTGTTCGTACACCGGCAGCACCCGGTTGACGGGTGTCTGCTGGAGCATGAACTCGCTGACCATCACACCCCACGGGCCCGCTTCGGGGCGCCGCCAGGGGAGGTCGCGGGCATTGGCCGTAAACCAGAGGTTGACGTCGGGGTGGAGGGCGGGCAGCTCGATGCCGTGCTGATCGGGCACGGCGGCGGCGGCCTCGGAGGGGGGAACGGACGTGGTCTCGGGCGTGAACTCAGTGGTCGCAGTCATGGCACTTCCGATCCTGGCACGAAACGGTGTGCGGACGGCCGAGGCGGGACGCGGAACCGCCCGGCGATGTGAGCGCGCTCATGTCAGGTCCGCCCGCGTCGGGCCCGGTCATGTGAGGCTCCGGGAGCGGCGGCCCGCGCCGGGGCCCGCGAACCACAGCAGCAGCCCTGCGCTGCTCGCCCGCATCCACATGATGACGCCCTGCGCCAGCCGCGCGGACACCCACACCAGCACCGCCGCGCCGATCCCGCCGAACAGCAGGCCGACCAGTACGTCGTGCGGATAGTGCACCCCCACGAACACCCGGGAGAGTGCCATCAGTACGGCCATCGGTGCGACGAACACCGCCAGCCGGGGCCAGGCGAGGATCAGCCCGGCCGCCGCGGCGCCCGCGATCACCGAGTGGTTGCTCGGGAAGGACCAGTCGCCCACCGCGGGGCACTCCACCAGCGGACGTGCCGCCCTCGCCACCGCCCGGCACGGCCGGTCCTCCGTGATGAACGACTTGGAGAGCTCGCTCGCCACGTACATCACCCCCGTCGCCAGCGGCGCGAGCACCGCGACCGCCACCGACGCCGCACTGTCGCTCCGCGAGCGCCACCACACGACGAGGAAGAGACCGGCGAAGACCAGCAGCCCCAGCTCCGTCCATATCTCGGCGAGGAACTGGAACCAGCCGGGTGTGGAGTGCGCGAAGTTGAGGATGGCGCGGTAGAGCGCGCTGCTGGTTTCCATGCCCCCAGACGTTACGGAATGGACGGGCGGCGTTCACAATCGCCGATCGTCGACTCCTGTGCGTGACCATCCATGACGAAAGTCGTGTCCGGGGCGGTACCTTCGGCCGGTTGCTTCTCGTCAGCCGGGATGATGATCGGCAAAAGTTGTCGTGACAGCGGCGGGTGGGGCAGGAGTTGGGCCCTCTTCTCTCGTAGAGTTCGGGCCGTGGGATCTCTGCGTAATCCAGTCGGGCCGCTCCCCTCCTCCATTTACTGGCGACGGAGGGCCGTCGGGCTGTCCTTGCTGGCGCTGGTGGTGGTGCTGGTGCTCTGGATCGTGCTCTCCGGTGGGGGAGACGACGACAAGAACGGCACGGGGAAGGGCGGGCCTTCGCCCGCCGCCTCCATCACTCCGGGACCTTCGTCCACGGGGCCCGTGGTGCCGGGAGAGCCTGGTGGGCGGGATGAGCCTGGGGAGGGCAACGGGGGGAGTACGGGGTCCGGTTCTGGGTCCGGGGCCGGGGCTGGGTCCGGCTCGGGTTCTGGTTCTGGGTCCGGTTCTGGGTCCGGTTCTGGAGGTACGGATTCGGGTGGGGCCGGTGGTGGTGATGCGGCCGGTGGCGCCGGTGCCGGTGGCGCCGGTGGGACGGGGCAGCAGGTCCCGGTGAATTCCGCCCTGCCGAACTGTGCGGCGGGGACTGTGGAGTTGACACTCAGCGCGCTCAAGGTGCAGGTGCCGGTCGATGACCCGGCGAAGTTCGTGGTGACCGCGAAGAACAGTTCGGCCGTGGCCTGCAAGGTGGACCTGGGGCCGGAGGCGGCCGTGGTGACCGTCAAGAACGACGCGAGCGAGAAGGTCTGGTCGTCGAAGGACTGCGTCAAGGGGGCGCGGAACCTGTTCTTCCAGGTTCCGGCGAAGGGGCAGGTGGCGCGGGTGGTGTCCTGGGACCGCAAGCCCAGTGATGCGGCGAAGTGTGAGGCTCCGGTGGGGGGTTCTGTGGCGCCTGGGACGTATGTGGTGGAACTGGCCGGAGCCAAGTTCCCCGCCTCCATCTCCCTCCAAAAAGACTGACCCCCTGCACACCGGCCCCTTTGGACGGCGAGCCAGCCTCCTCCACTTGCCCAGCCCCCTTGGGCTCCGCCCCTCCGCTTCCGCCTAGCCCCCTTGGGCGGCGGGCCCAGCCCCCTCCGCTTCCCTAGCCTCCTTGGGCGGCGGGGCCGCCCCCCGGGGGGCGGAACGGGCGGGCAAGGGGGCGGCCCCTCTCGCTCCGGGCCTACCCCGGTGCCGCCCGCTGTTACCTCCGCTTATGGGTGCGCCGCGCCCGGGTGCGCCTGCGGCGGGCCGCCCCAGACCACCCCTTCACCTAAACTCGCGAGGCTTGGGGGTTGGGATGTGCGGGTGCGTGGGGGCTGGGCGCGCAGTTCCCCGCGCCCCTAAAGGGGCGCCCCCCCAGACCCAGCGGAGCAGGGAGCGTACGCGTGGCGGAGCCGCACAGTGGCACAGTCCCGCGCCCCCAAAAGGGGCGCGTCCCGTTATACGTATCGCTCCAGGATGGAGGACTCCGCGAGGCGCGAGAGGCCCTCGCGGACGGAGCGGGCGCGGGCCTCGCCCACGCCGTCGACCGTCTGGAGATCGTCCACGCTCGCGGCGAGCAGCTTCTGGAGGCCGCCGAAGTGTTCCACCAGGCGCTCGATGATCGCGCCCGGGAGGCGCGGCACCTTGGCGAGGAGGCGGTAGCCGCGCGGGGACACCGCCGAGTCCAGGGTCTCCGGGGAGCCGCTGTAGCCCAAGGCGCGCGCCACGATGGGGAGTTCCAGGAGCTCACTGTGGGAGAGGGCGTCGAGTTCGGTGAGGGCTTCCGCCACCGTGCGGGAGCGTTTCGCCGTCGGCTCGGGGACGTAGTCGCGTACGACCAGTTCGCGTTCCGGCTCGACGCCCGCGATCAGCTCGTCGAGCTGGAGGGAGAGGAGGCGGCCGTCGGTGCCCAATTCCACTACGTACTCGGCGATTTCGGTCGCGATCCGGCGGACCATTTAGAGGCGCTGGGCGACCGCCGTGACATCGCGGACCGTGACGAGGTCTTCGATCTCCAGGGCGGAGAGGGTGCCCGCGACCTCGTCCAGGCGGAGTTTGTAGCGTTCGAGGGTGGCGAGGGCCTGGTTCGCGCGGGAGAGGATCGCGGCGGACTCCTCCAGGACGCGGCGTTCGCCGTTCACGTACAGGGCGATCAGGCGCATGGACTGCGAGACCGAGACCACCGGGAAGTGGCACTGCTTGGACACGCGGTCCGCGGTGCGGTGGCGGGTGCCCGTCTCCTCGGTGTGGATCGAGGCGTCGGGGACGAGCTGGACGCCCGCGCGCAGGATCTTGGTGATGTCCTTGTCGAGGATGAGCGCCCCGTCGAGCTTGCAGAGCTCGCGCAGGCGGGTCGCCGTGAACTCGACGTCCAGGACGAAGCCGCCGGTGCACATCGACTCGACGGTCTTGTCCATGCCGAGCACGATCAGACCGCCGGTGTTGCCGCGCAGGATGCGCTCCAGGCCGTCGCGGAGGGCCATGCCGGGGGCGACGGCGCTCAGCGAGGCGCGGATCTGGGCCTCGTTGCCAGAGCCGGAGTTGCTGGAGCCTCCGCCGGACTTTCCGGGTGATGAGGCCCGGTCGTTGGCTGCCACTGCACTCCTCCGGATACGGGGGTCACGGGTCGGGGCCGCCCCTGGCAGGGGCGGTCAACTTCGCCTCGCGTACGCGGTGGAAGGGCGAGACCAGGGCAAAGTCTACCGGCGCTCCTCCTCGCTCCGTGGGGCCTGTGCGCGAGACCGGCGCGGAAGGGCGAGGAGAGCGTCTCCCATGTCCGCCACTTCCGTCACCTTCATTCCGGCCGGGACCCTGCCCGGATCGCCCGGGACCAGGGCATGTGTGAAGCCCAGACGGTGTGCTTCGGCCAGTCGGCGCTGGACTCCCGTGACCCGTCGGATCTCTCCGGCGAGCCCCACTTCGCCGATCGCGACGAGGTTCTTGGGGAGCGGGGTGTCGCTCGCGGCGGAGGCGAGCGCGAGGGCGACGGCCAGGTCGGAGGCCGGTTCGGAGAGCTTCACGCCGCCGACCGTCGCGCAGTAGATGTCGCGCTTGCCGAGCGCGCTGATCTTCCCGCGCTGTTCGAGCACCGCCAGCATCATCGAGACCCGGGAGGTCTCCAGGCCGGAGGTGGTGCGGCGGGGGGAGGGGATCTGGGAGTCGACGGTCAGGGCCTGGACCTCGGCGACCAGGGGGCGGCGGCCCTCCAGGGTGACGGTCAGGCAGGTACCGGGGACGGCGACGTCGCGGCGGGTGAGGAAGAGGCCGGAGGGGTCGGTGAGGCCGGTGATTCCCTCGTCGTGGAGTTCGAAGCAGCCGACCTCGTCGGTGGCTCCGTAGCGGTTCTTGACGCCCCGGACCAGGCGGAGGCGCGCGTGGCGGTCGCCCTCGAAGGACAGGACGACGTCCACGAGGTGTTCGAGGAGGCGGGGGCCCGCGATGTTGCCGTCCTTGGTGACGTGGCCGACCAGCAGGGTCGCCATGCCGCGCTCCTTGGAGGCCCGGATGAGCGCCGCCGTCACCTCCCTGATCTGGGCCATGCCGCCGGGGGCGCCGTCGAGCTCGGCGGAGGCGACGGTCTGCACGGAGTCGAGGATCAGGAGGGTGGGCTTGACCGCGTCCAGGTGGCCGAGGACGGCGGCGAGGTCGGTCTCGGCGGCCAGGTAGAGGTGGTCGCTGAGCGCTTTGATCCGGTCGGCGCGCAGCCGGACCTGGCTCGCCGACTCCTCGGCCGTGACGTACAGCGTGCGGTGCTCCTCGTCGGCGGCCTTCGCGGCGACGTCCAGCAGCAGCGTCGACTTGCCGACGCCCGGCTCGCCCGCGACGAGGACCACGGCACCGGGTACGAGACCGCCGCCCAGCACCCGGTCCAGCTCGGGCACGCCGGTGGGGCGGGCGGTGGCGGTGCGGACGTCCACCTCTGCGATGGGGAGCGCGGCGCTGGAGACCCGGCCCGCGGCGGTCGTGCGGACCGAGGGCGCGCCGCCGTACTCCTCGACCGTCCCCCATGCCTGGCACTCGGCGCAGCGGCCGAGCCACTTGACGGCCGTCCAACCGCACGCGGTGCAGCGGTAGGAGGGCCTGTCCTTGGAGGATTTCGTACGGGCAGCCATGGCGTCACCGTACAGAGGGGGTCTGACAACGCGGTGGGTGTGGTGGTCCCGCGGTGGTCGGTGGGGCGATCGTCGCCGTGGTCGCCGTGGTCGCCGTGGTCGCCGTGGTCGCGGTGGGTGAGGGCATAGGCCAGTGGTACGGGACGGAAAGGGGTGGAATGAGAGATTCCTGTCCTCTTTTGAGGGATCTGTTCACCCGTACGGATTAAAAGAGGTCGAGGGGAGCGGGGGCGCGGGGGTAGCGCCCCTACGGTCGGCCGGGTGACGACCAGCAGACGGGAGCAGCACCCCGTGCATCCCAAGCACACCACCGGTATCACGGGAAGCGCCGGGAGTGCCGGGAGCACCGGGAGCGCGGGCGTGACCGGAAGCAGCACCGGCGCGCACCGGATCCATCGACGCGCTCCCCGCACCCTGGCCCAGTGCCCGCCGGGCCGGTACGAGCAGTACCTGGACGGTCTGTTCACCTACGCCCTGTCCGTGCTGCGCGACCACGACGTGGCGACAGCGGTGCTCGGCGACGTGCTGGCGCTCGCCGAGCGCAGCTTCTCGCGCACTCCCGAGGGCGAACCGGAACGCAGGGCCTGGCTGTACGCCCTCGCCCGGTGGGCCTGTCTGCGTCGGCTCGCCGACGAGAAGCGGCGCAGGCACGCCTCGTACGGCGGTCAGCAGGCGCACCGGCCGCCCTCCGCCGTACCGGAACCGGAACTGCCGGTCGAGGAGAGCGTGGCCCGCGCCAGGCACGCCGATCTGGCCCGGCTGGCCTGGCCCGAGGCGGCGGGCACCTCGCCCGAGCAGCGCGAGGCCCTGGAGCTGGCGGTACGGCACGGACTCGCCGCCCGGCAGGTCGCGGCCGTCCTCGGGCTGGACTACCCGACGGCCAGGGAACTGCTCGCCGCCGCGGCCTGTGAGGTGGAGCGGACGCGGGCGGCGCTGGCGGTGGTCGGGAGCGGGGCCTGTCCGACGGTCACCCGGCTGACGGGGGACGACCAGGTGCTGCTCAGCGCCGCCTTGCGCGGGGAGCTCGTACGGCACGTGGACGAGTGCCCGCTGTGCAGGCGTGCCGCCGAGTGTGCGGGGGCGGGCGGACCGTGGCCGGGGACGGGTGCTTCGCCGGGGCGGCTGCCCCTGATCGAGGCCCCGCGCTCGGCCGCGTACATGGCGATGCTGCATGCGCCGAGGGTGCCGAGGGCCGGGACGCCGCGCTTCGGCCGGGACGGTTTTCCGCTCGATCCGAAGGACCGGGCGGCGCGGCGCGAGCGGCTGCGGACGCGGGCCGTGACGACGACCGTGGTGGCGACGGTGGTGGCCGCTCCGGTGCTCGCGCTGTGGGCGGCGTACCGGGCTCCCGCGACGGGGGAGGGGCACCGGGGCGCGTCCGTCACCGCGAGCGAGGCGGAGGGGGTGCCGGGGCGGGACGGTTCTCGGTACGACGGGGTGGGCGGGGACGCGTACGAGAACGCGGGGAGCGTGCGGAGTCGGCCCGATCCCAGCCTCTCCACGGGGAGCGGGGTGCGGGACGTCGCGGTGAAGGTGCTCACGCCCGGGCGCGCGGCGGCTCCCGGGGCGGGGCGGCTGACGGTGGCGGCGGAGTCGTCGGGCGGCGCGACGGTGGTGCGGCTGAGCGCTTCGGGGGGCGGGGCGGTGGGGTGGTCGATCTGGGCCAACGCGCCGTGGCTGCACGTCAGTCGGGCGTCGGGGACGCTGGCTCCCGGGGAGTCGGTGACGGTGTACATCACGGTGGACCGGGAGCGGGAGCCGGTCGATCCGTGGACGGCGCGGGTGGGGGTTTCGCCGTGCGGGGCGGTGCTGGCGGTGAGCGGGCGGGGGACGGGGGCGTCTCCGGCGGAGCCGGGGGGCGGGGAGTCCTCGGCACCACCGACCGGGCCGCCCGCCAGTCCTCCTGCCAGTCCTCCTACGGGGCCGCCGACGCATCCGCCGGCCTCGCCGCCCACGCATCCGCCGACGCATCCTCCGACGTCGCCGCCCGCGAGTCCGGCGCCGACGTCGCCTTCGACGCCGCTGCCGTCGGGGGAGCCGAGCCCGTCCGGACCCCCTCCGGAGCCGACGCCCGCACCCTCGGCGACCTCGGAGGCACCTGCGGGGTAGCCTCCGCCCGCCCCCTTGGGCGGCGGGGCCGCCCCCCGGGGGCGGGACGGGCGGGCAAGGGGGCGGCCCCCTCGCTTCGGGCCCACCCCGGAGCGACCCCCGTCCAGCCCCGGTGCCGTCGCACCGTGGAAGGGGCCCCGCACGCCCCCGTACCCCCTACCGCTCAGGGTCCGCCGGATGCGGGGCCACCAGGGGGAGCTGCGAGGCGAGGCGCGCCTCGCACACCTCGACGAGCTTCGCGTAGCCCCCGGCGCCCATCAGCTCCGTCAGCTCCGGGCGGTACGAGACGTAGACCGGGTCGCCCGCGCCGTGGGCGGAGGTGGCGGAGGTGCACCACCAGTGCAGGTCGTGACCGCCGGGACCCCAGCCCCGCCGGTCGTACTCCCCGATCGTGACCTGGAGGATCTTCGTGTCGTCCGGCCGCTCGATCCAGTCGTACGTCCGCCGCACGGGCAGCTGCCAGCACACGTCCGGCTTCGTTTCGAGGGGCTCCTTGCCCTCGCGCAGGGCGAGGATGTGCAGGGAGCAGCCCGCGCCGCCCGCGAATCCGGGACGGTTCTGGAAGATGCAGGAACCCTCCCAGCGGCGCGTCTGGCGGTCGCCGTCCTCGTCCTGCTGGACCCAGCCGCCGTTCGGGCCCTTCACGCCCTTCGAGGTCTGCGCGACGTCGTGGAACTGCCAGATGTCGGGGGTCAGGCGGGCCACGTGCCCCGCGACCCGCTTCTCGTCGTCGTCGTCCGAGAAGTGCGCCCCCAGCGTGCAGCAGCCGTCGTCCGCGCGCCCCAGCTTGATGCCCTGGCAGCCGCTGCCGAAGATGCACGTCCACTTCGACGTCAGCCAGGTCAGGTCGCAGCGGAAGACCTGCTCCGCGTCCTCCGGGTCCGGGAACTCCACCCACGCGCGGGCGAAGTCCAGCCCCTGCTCGTCACTCACCACCATGTCCGCTTCGGGTCGCTTCGTGGCTTTTCCCGGCTTCGCCTTTTTCGTCTTTGGCACGGGGCAAGGGTAGGCGCAGGAACCTGTGCGCCGCGCCGCAGTAGCGTTCCGTACATGAGACTCGGAGTCCTCGACGTCGGTTCGAACACAGTGCACCTGCTCGTGGTGGACGCCCACCGCGGCGCCCGCCCCCTCCCCGCGCACTCCTACAAGGAGGAACTGCGCCTCGCGGAGCTGCTCGACGCGGACGGAGCGGTGGCCCCGGCCGGGATAGACCGGCTGGTCAGCACCGTGCGGCAGGCCATGCAGGCCGCCGAGGACAAGGGGTGCGAGGACGTCATCGCCTTCGCCACTTCGGCCGTACGGGAGGCCAGCAACGCCGATCACGTCCTGGCCCGGGTGCGGGAGGAGACCGGGGCCGATCTGAAGGTGCTGTCGGGCGAGGACGAGGCCCGGCTCACCTTCCTCGCCGCCCGGCGGTGGTTCGGCTGGTCGGCGGGCAAGCTGCTGCTGCTCGACATCGGGGGCGGCTCGCTGGAGATCGCGTACGGCATGGACGAGGACCCGGACACCGCCGTCAGCCTGCCGCTGGGCGCGGGACGGCTCACCGCCGCGCATCTGCCGGGGGACCCGCCGGACCCCCAGGACGTACGGGCCCTGCGTCGTCACGTACGGGCACAAATCGCCCGCACGGTGGGGGAGTTCGCCCGGTTCGGGCCGCCCGACCACGTGGTGGCGAGCTCGAAGACGTTCCGTCAGCTCGCCCGGATCGCGGGGGCGGCGCGCTCGGCCGAAGGTCTGTACGTACAACGTGAGCTGAGTCGCAGTTCGCTGGAGGAGTGGGTGCCGAAACTGGCCACCATGACCGCCGAGCAGCGCACCCACCTCCCCGGCGTCTCCGCCGACCGGGCGCCCCAGCTCCTGGCGGGAGCGCTGGTCGCGGAGGGTGCGATGGACCTGTTCGAGGTGTCCGTCCTGGAAATCTGCCCGTGGGCGCTGCGTGAGGGCGTCATCCTGCGGCGGCTGGATCACCTGCCCTCGTCCTGAGGGGGAGGGGGAGGGGGAGTGCGGGGGAGCGAGGAGGAGCGCGTGGAGGGGCGAGTGAGTGGCGAGTGAGGCCCTCTCCGCTCCCCGTCGGGAGGGGGACCGTACGCTGTGCTTCGTGGCAGAAGTGGCGAAACCCGCGCAGCCGTCGGTACCGGCGGCGCCAGCCGTGCGCGTTCCCGATGCGAAGGTCGCGCTGTCCACCGCCTCCGTCTATCCGGAGTCGACCGCGACGGCCTTCGAGATCGCCGCGCGCCTCGGCTACGACGGCGTCGAGGTCATGGTGTGGACCGACCCCGTCAGCCAGGACGTCGAAGCCCTGCGCAGACTCTCCGACCATTACGGCGTCCCGATCCTGGCGGTGCACGCGCCGTGCCTGCTGATCACGCAGCGGGTGTGGTCGACGGACCCCTGGGTCAAGCTCCAGCGGGCGCAGGCGGCGGCGGAGAAGCTCGGCGCGTCGACCGTGGTCGTGCACCCGCCGTTCCGCTGGCAGCGGGGGTACGCGCGGGACTTCGTGACCGGGATCTGGCGGATGGCCGAGGAGACGGACGTCCGCTTCGCCGTCGAGAACATGTACCCGTGGCGGTACAAGGACCGCGAGATGCTCGCGTACGCCCCCGAGTGGGACGTCACCAAGGACGACTACCGGCACTTCACCGTCGACCTGTCGCACACGGCGACCGCGCGGACCGATGCCATGGCCATGATCGACCGCATGGGCGACCGGCTCGGGCACGTCCACCTCGCGGACGGCAAGGGCTCGGCGAAGGACGAACACCTGGTGCCGGGGCGCGGCACGCAGCCCTGCGCGGAGCTGCTGGAGCGGCTGGCGGCCACCGGCTTCGACGGGCACGTCGTCGTCGAGGTCAACACGCGACGGGCGATGTCGTCGGCGGAGCGGGAGGCGGACCTGGCGGAGGCACTGGCCTTCACGCGACTGCATCTGGCGTCGCCGTCCCAGGCGTCCCCGTCGTCCCCGGCGGGCGGGGCGGTGCGGGTGCAGGGCGCGTGACGGGCCCGGACGCCCCCATCCCGGGCACTCCCATTCCGGGCACTCCCGCCCCGAACACTCCCGCCCCGGGCACCCCGCGCGACGGGGACCCCCGCGACGGAGACCCCCGCGGCGCGGCCCCCGGCGGGCCGTCCGCTCCGCGCCGCCGCGGACGCCCTTCCCGTACGGCGTCGGCCGCCGGGCCCGCCGCCCGGGACCGCATCCTGGACGCCGCCCGCGCCGAATTCGCCGAACGCGGCTACGACAAGACCTCCGTGCGCGGCATCGCCCGCGCCGCCGGGGTCGACTCCGCACTCGTCCACCACTACTTCGGTACGAAGGACGAGATCTTCGCGGCGTCGGTCGAGGTCTCCTTCGAACCCGCCCTCGCCCTGGAAGTCCTGGTCGGGCACGGCCCGGACGGCATCGGCGAGCGCATCGCCCGCTACTTCTTCTCGGTCTGGGAGAACCCGGCCACCCGGGCCCCCCTCCTGGCCATCGTCCGCTCGGCCCTCACCAACGAGGCGGCGGCCAAGGTCCTCCGGCGCTTCGTGCTGCGCAGACTCCTGGAGCGGATCGCCGCCGACCTCGACGTCCCGAACCCCACCTTCCGCGCGGAGCTGGCCGTCTCCCACATGGTCGGCCTGGCGGTCGTCCGGTACGCCCTCCAGGTCGAGCCCCTGGCCTCGGCCCCCGTGGACGACATCGTGGAACTGGTCGCCCCGACCCTCCAGCGCTACCTGACGGAGGCGTAGCCCGAGCCCCGTTCCGGGCCCGCCCCCGCGTTCCACCGACCGAACACCCATTCCGCGATCCGGACTGCCTGTCCAAATCCTGGAGCCGAGGCGTACGCTCGACGCCAGTCGCACCGTCCGTACGCAGACGCTAAGAACCCGTACTCCTGGGAAGTGAACCCGATGCCCGAGCTGAGGTCCCGCACCGTCACCCACGGCCGCAACATGGCAGGCGCCCGCGCGCTCATGCGCGCCTCCGGTGTAGCGAGCGAGGACATCGGCAAGCCGATCATCGCGGTCGCCAACTCCTTCACCGAGTTCGTCCCCGGCCACACCCACCTCGCCCCCGTCGGCCGCATCGTCTCCGAGGCGATCCACGCCGCGGGCGCCGTCCCCCGCGAGTTCAACACCATCGCGGTCGACGACGGCATCGCCATGGGCCACGGCGGGATGCTCTACAGCCTCCCCTCCCGCGACCTCATCGCGGACAGCGTCGAGTACATGGTCGAGGCCCACTGCGCCGACGCCCTGATCTGCATCTCCAACTGCGACAAGATCACCCCCGGCATGCTGATGGCGGCCCTCCGCCTCAACATCCCCACGATCTTCGTCTCCGGCGGCCCCATGGAGTCCGGCCGCGCCACCCTCGTCGACGGCACCGTCCGCACCCTCGACCTCGTCGACGCGATGTCGGACGCCGTCAACGACAAGATCTCCGACGCGGACATGCTCCGTATCGAGGAGAACGCCTGTCCCACCTGCGGCTCCTGCTCCGGCATGTTCACCGCCAACTCCATGAACTGCCTCGCCGAGGCCATCGGCCTCGCGCTCCCCGGCAACGGCTCGACCCTCGCCACCCACACCGCCCGCCGCGCCCTGTACGAGAACGCGGGCCGCACCATCGTCGAGATCACCAAGCGCCACTACGAGCAGGACGACCCGACGGTCCTGCCGCGCGCCATCGCGTCCCGCGCCGCGTTCGAGAACGCCATGGCCCTCGACATCGCCATGGGCGGCTCCACCAACACGATCCTGCACCTCCTCGCCGCCGCCCAGGAGGCCGAACTCGACTTCGGGCTCCCCGAGATGGACGAGATCTCGCGCCGCGTGCCGTGCCTCGCCAAGGTCGCGCCGAACGTCGCCAAGGACCGTACGTACTACATGGAGGACGTCCACCGAGCGGGCGGCATCCCCGCCATCCTCGGCGAGCTGTACCGAGGCGGACTCCTCAACGAGGACGTCCACTCCGTGCACTCCCCGTCCCTGGCCGACTGGATCAAGAGCTGGGACGTGCGCGGCGGCTCCCCCGCCCCCGAGGCCGTCGAGCTGTGGCACGCCGCCCCCGGCTGCGTCCGCTCCGCCACCGCCTTCTCGCAGTCCGAGCGCTGGGACACCCTCGACACGGACGCCGCCGAAGGATGCATCCGCTCGGTCGAGCACGCGTACTCCAAGGACGGCGGCCTCGCGGTCCTGCGCGGAAACCTCGCCGTCGACGGCTGCGTCGTGAAGACCGCGGGCGTGGACGAGTCCATCTGGACCTTCGAGGGCCCGGCCGTCGTCTGCGAGTCGCAGGAGCAGGCTGTCGAGAAGATCCTCCTCAAGGAGGTCAAGGCGGGCGACGTGGTCGTCATCCGTTACGAGGGCCCCAAGGGCGGCCCCGGCATGCAGGAGATGCTCTACCCGACCTCGTACCTGAAGGGCACCGGCCTCGGCAAGCAGTGCGCGCTGATCACCGACGGCCGCTTCTCCGGCGGCACTTCGGGCCTCTCCATCGGCCACGCGTCCCCGGAAGCGGCCAGCGGCGGCACCATCGCCCTCGTCCAGGACGGCGACCGCATCCGCATCGACATCCCCCGCCGTACGATCGAACTCCTGGTCTCCGGCGAGGAGTTGGCGGAACGCGACGCGGCCCTCGAAGGCGTCTACGCCCCGAAGAACCGCGAGCGCAAGGTCTCCCAGGCCCTGCGCGCGTACGCCGCGATGGCCACCAGCGCCGACAAGGGCGCGGTCCGCGACGTGTCCAAGCTGGGCTGAACCTAGGGCCTCCTGGGCGGCGGGGGCGGCGGCGTGTTCTCCCCGGGCGGCGGCGGGCCTCCCGGCGGCTCCTCCCCGCCGGGCCGCAGCCCCGGGTCCGCCGGGTCGAGCGAGAAGACCGTGCCGCCCGCGCCGGTCACGACGAGCCCGCCGCCCACCCGCAGCACGCTCGTCCCGTGGTACGCGGCCGGGGGCGCGCCCCGGTGCCCCGAACGCCATGTCTCCTCGCCCGTACGGGAGTTGAGCGCGACCACCCGCCCGCTCAGGCTCGGCACGTACAGCGTGGCGTCCCCGGGGCCGGTCTCCGGCGCGCCCAGCCCCCGCACCCCGGTTTCCCTCGTCCAGTGCCGGCTGCCGGTGCGGGCGTCGTACGCGGAGACCGTGCCCCAGTGGTGCACGAAGTAGACCGTCCCACCCCGCAGCACCGGCCGCCCCTGCGGCGTGCCGGGCAGGGGGAGGGCGCGCGGTGCGCGGACACCCGCCGGGTCGACCAGGACGAGTGAGGAGTAACTGCCCTCGTGGTGGGCGTGCTGCGCGGCATCCCCCGCCCGCCCCCACCTCGCGAACACCAACAGCCCCTGGCTCACCCCGAGTCGGTCATGATCGCGACCGTAAGCGGCCAGGGTCTTCCGCCTGCCGTCGTCGGGGGAGTAGCGGACGTACGTACGGTCGCCGGTCTCGTCGTCGGGGTCCACGCACGTCCCGTACGGCTTCCCGCCGAGTGCGTACGGGACGCAGGTCAGCCCGGCGGGGTTCGGGGAGGTCCACCGGGTCGCGCCGGTGGCGGTGTCGCGGGCGACGACGGCACGCAGGTCGGCGGCGGGAGCGACGACGAGGCCGCCGAGCACCGCGGGGGCGTCCGTTCCGGAGGGGGGCCTGCCGACAGGGCGGTGCCAGAGGCGGCGGCCGTCGCGGGAGTCGAGCGCGACGAGCCGGTGCGCCGCGTCGGAGAGCGTCTCGACCGCGAACACGGCCGTCGCCCGCGCCAGCCGGGCGGGAGCGGACGGGGTGGAGTCACCGATCTCCCGGGTGCCGGGGGCGGTGGGCGGCTGCGGGGCGCGCCACAGGACGGTGCCGGTGGCCGCGTCCAGCCGTACCGTCCGTACGGAACGCCCTCCGCAGTGCACGGCCGCCGTGCCGTCCGCAGTGCAGCGGACCTCCTCGACGGGGCCCGTCGCGCCGGAGTCGGCGGGCGGAAGGGTGGTCTGCCAGGAGCGCCAGCCGGTGGGGAGCGCCTCGCCGGACCCGCCCGGCTGCGGATCGCGCCAGGGAGCGGACCCGGCCGCACCACCGGCATCCGGCGCCCCGCTCTCGCCCCCGCCCCAGGGCAGCGACAGCACGAGCCCGCCCGCGGTCACGGCGAGCAGCAGGGCGACGGCGGCGACGATCCGGACGGACCGGGAGCGGAGGGCGGAGCGCGGCGGCGAGGACGGCGGCGCGGGGGTGTCGCCGACGGCGGGAACGGCGGGAACGTCATCGCGACCGGCCTGCCCGGCCCCCCGCCGTACGACCATCGTGTCGGGATCGTCCACGTCCCGCCGCGCCGCGCCAGGGGCGTCCGCCGGTGCCGCCTCCGGCCTCCACCTCCGTAACAAGGTGCCCAGCTCCGCGATCTCCGGCCGCTCCTCCGGCTCCTTGACCAGGCAGTACTCCAGAATCCCGCGCAACGGCTCGCGTACGCCGTCGAGCACGGGCCGCTCGTGCACGACGGCGTACGCGGTCATGAACGGACTGTCCGAGTCGAACGGGCCGTGCCCCACCGCCGCGTACACGAGGAGCGTGGCGAGCGAGAAGACGTCCGATGCGGGCCCGACGGTGCGCGGACTGTTGAGCTGCTCAGGCGACATGAAGGGCGGGGTCCCCATCACGTTCCCGGTCACGGTGATCGGCTTGTTCCCCACCGCCCGCGACACCCCGAAGTCGATGACCCGGGGCCCGTCCGCCGCCATGAGCACATTCGCGGGCTTGAGATCGCGGTGCACGACCCCCACCCGGTGAATGTCCCGCAACGCCTCCACCAGCCCGAGCCCCAACAGCCTCAACTCGACGTCGCCCAGAGGTCCTTGCTCGTCCAGCAACTGCGCCAGCGTCGGCCCGGGAACGTACTGCGTGGCCATCCACGGCCGTACGGCATCCGGATCGGCATCCAGCACCGAGGCGGTGAACGCCCCGCTCACCCGCCTCACCGCGGCGATCTCCTGCCGGAAACGTGCCCGAAAGTCCGGATCGGCTGAGTACTGCTCGTGGATCACTTTGACGGCGACCTCACGCCCCGAGGGCGACCTCCCCAGGAAAACGGTCCCCATCCCCCCGGTCCCGAGCCGGCCGAGGAGCCGGTACTCCCCGATGACCTGGGGATCGTCCGCCGCGAGCGACACGGCTCAACTCCCTTGCCCGTAACCACACCTGATCCCCCCACAGTAGAACCCCACCCCCCACCCCGCTCCCAAACCCCCACTCCCACCCCGCACCCGCCTCCCCTTCCGCCGAGCCCCCCTGAGCGGCGCTGCCTTCGCCTAGCCCCCTTGGGCGGCGCTGCCTTCGCCTAGCCCCCTTGGGCGGCGGGCCAGCCCCTCTCCGCTTTCGCCTCGCCCCCTTGGGCTCCGCCCCTCCGCTTCCCCAGCCCCCTTGGGCTCCGCCTTGCCTCGTCCCCTTGGGCGGCGGGGCCGCCCCCCGGGGGCGGAACGGGCGGGCAAGGGGGCGGCCCCCCTCGCTCCGGGCCCACCCCGGAGCGCCCCCGCCCAGCCCCGATACCGCCCACACCCCGCAAGGAGCCCCGCCCCACCCCCGAACCCCGACCCCGAACCTCGAACCCCACCCCCACCCCACACAAACCCCCCACCCGCCCCCGCCCAGGGATAATCACCTCGTGAGCGAAAACCCCCCGCCCCCCCAGCCCCCCACCCCCACTCCCACCCCGGAGGGCCCCACCCCCACCCCCCTCCGCCTCTTCGGCACCACCTGGCTCCACCACGACAACGGCTACACCCTCCGCCGCATCGGAGCCTCCCTCGGCTCCCTCGCCGCAGCAGTCGCAGGCTGCCTCCTCCTCCGCTTCGCCTACCAGGGCCTCCAGATCGCCGACGTAGGCGGCATCGTAGGAACCCTGGTCATCGTGATGTTCGCGATCTGCAGCGCGATCGCCTTCCGCAAGACCTGGGAGGGCTTCACCACCCGCCCCACGGACCCGGCCCGCGAACAGTCCCTCCGCAGCCTCAAGACGATCGGCTTCGTCGGCTCCCTCCTCGCCTACTTCTTCCGCTCCCTCACCGAGGCCCCGGGCGAAAAGCTCCACCGCCAGGAGTACGAAACGGCCCTCGCCCAGTACGAACGCCGCCGAGGCACCCGCTCGGGCAACCCCGCCGCACGCAAGAAGAAGCCCAAACGCAAGTAACGCCCGCCGCACGGCGTTCCTCATCCCCCAACGGAACCCTCGAAGCGCCCCACTCCGTCGAACTCCACCCCGCCCGCACCCTCATGCTTGACCCCGCGCACTCCCCAGGAGGACTATTCATCAAGCGATGAATAAACCGGGAGGCCCTCCATGAACCCCCCCACCCCCCGCGGTACAGGCCCACTCCCTCACCGCCATCCGAGGCTCCCGCCCGGTCCTCCGCGACCTCACCTTCACCGTTCCCCCGGCCCGCATCACCGGCCTCCTCGGCCCTTCGGGCTGCGGCAAGTCCACCCTCCTGCGCGCCATCGTCGGTACGCAGGCCAAGGTCACCGGCACCCTCACGGTCCTCGGCCTCCCCGCGGGCCACCCGGAACTCCGCTCACGCATCGGCTACGTAACCCAAGCCCCGTCCGTCTACAACGACCTGACCATCCACCAGAACCTCTCCCACTTCGCCGCGATCCTCACCCCGGGCCGAGCCTCCGCCGAAGCCCGTCGCGCCTCGGTCGCCCGAGCCCTCTCCGCCGTGGACCTCACCGCTCACGCGAACGACCTGACCGGCAACCTCTCCGGCGGTCAACGCAGCAGGGTCTCCCTGGCCGTCGCCCTCCTGGGCACCCCCGAACTCCTGGTCCTGGACGAACCGACGGTCGGCCTCGACCCGGTCCTCCGCCGCGACCTCTGGAACCTCTTCCACAGCCTCGCCGCCGACCACGGCACCACCCTCCTCATCTCCTCCCACGTCATGGACGAGGCCGAACGCTGCGACCGCCTCCTCCTGATGCGCGAAGGCGAGATCCTCGCCGAAGACACCCCCACCGCCCTGCGCGCCCAAACCCGGACCCCCACCATCGAGTCCGCCTTCCTCCACCTCGTCACCTCCGACCCCGCCCCGACGCCCCGCCCCGCCGACCGGGCCTGACGCCCCGCACCCCGAGGACTCCCCACGCCCCACCCCGCACACCCCCAAGGACCCAGCCCATGACCCTCGACCGGACCCTGGCCACCACCACCCGCGTCCTTCACCAGCTCCGCCACGACCCCCGCGCGGTAGCCCTCACGCTCCTCGTCCCAGCGGTCATGATCACGCTCCTCCGCTACGTCTTCGACGCCACGCCCCAGACCTTCAACGCGGTCGGAGCCTCGCTCCTCGGCATCTTCCCGCTGATCACGATGTTCCTGATCACCTCGATCGCCACCCTCCGCGAACGCACCAGCGGCACCCTCGAACGCCTCCTCGCGATGCCCCTCGCCAAGGCGGACCTGATCGGCGGCTACGCCCTCGCCTTCGCCGTACTCGCCCTGATCCAGTCAGCCCTGGCCACCGCGATCGCGGTCTGGCTCCTCGGGCTCGACGTCACGGGCTCCCCCTGGGCGCTCCTCCTGGTCGCTCTCCTGGACGCCCTCCTCGGCACAGCGCTCGGCCTCTTCGTGTCGGCCTTCGCCTCGTCCGAGTTCCAAGCAGTCCAGTTCATGCCCCTGGTCCTCTTCCCCCAACTCCTCCTCTGCGGCCTCTTCACTCCCAGGCCCGCGATGCAACCCGCCCTGGAAGCGATCTCCGCTGTGCTTCCCATGTCCTACGCGGTCGACGCCATGAACGAGATCCGTACCCACGCGACCCTCACGGGCACCTTCCTCCGCGACGTCACGATCGTCTCGGCCACCGCCCTGGCCGTCCTCCTCCTGGGTGCCGCCACCCTCCGCCGCCGCACCCCCTGACCCGCGTCCCCCTCCCCGCCCACCCCTCGGACGTCCCGCCATCACTCCCCGACCCCGATGCAAGGATGTCCCCGTACCCCAGCCCCACCGCCCGGAGGGTGACCCCAGATGACCGACCACCAAGCCCCCACCCCCAAGACGATCGCCGTCCTCGGCACCGGCAAGATCGGCGAAGCCCTCCTCAGCGGCATGATCCGCGGCGGCCGCCGCCCCGCCGACCTCCTCGTCACGGCCCGCCGCACCGAACGCGCCGAAGAGCTCCGCACCCGCTACGGCGTCGAGTCCGTCACCAACGCCGAAGCCGCCAAGCGCGCCGACACCCTGATCCTCACGGTCAAGCCCCAGGACATGGCCAAGCTCCTCGAAGAGCTCTCCCCCCATCTCCCCACCGGCCCGAGCCCTCTGATCATCAGCGGCGCCGCAGGCATCCCCACCTCCTTCTTCGAGGAACGCCTCGCCCCGAACACCCCCGTCGTCCGCGTCATGACGAACACCCCCGCCCTCGTCGACGAGGCGATGTCCGTCATCTCCGCAGGCAGCCATGCCACCCCCACCGACCTCGCCCACGCCGAGGACATCTTCGGCGGAGTCGGCAAGACCCTCCGCGTCCCGGAGTCCCAGCAGGACGCCGCCACCGCCCTCTCCGGCTCCGGCCCGGCGTACTTCTACTTCCTGGTCGAGGCGATGACCGACGCGGGCATCCTCCTGGGCCTGCCCCGCGCCCAGGCCCACGACCTGATCGTGCAGGCCGCCATAGGAGCCGCCGTCATGCTCCGCGACAGCGGCGAGCACCCGGTGAAGCTCCGCGAAGCCGTCACCTCCCCGGCCGGCACCACCATCAACGCCATCCGCGAGCTGGAGAACCACGGCGTACGAGCCGCCCTCATCTCCGCCCTGGAAGCCGCCCGCAACCGCAGCCGCGAACTCGCCTCCGGCACCGGCTGACCACCCGCCTCACCCGAACGGCCCACCGAGACAAGCCGCCCCCTCTTTCCGCGTGCTGCCCTGAAGCCATGAACAACACCCGATTCAGGCGCACCCTGCTGGCCGCGACCACGCTCGCCGTCGCCACCCTCACCACCGTCGGAACGGCCGCCGCCACCCCCTCCCAGGGCGGCGGCGAGCTGTTCCACGGCGTGGTGACCGCGCCGGTCAAGGTCCACGAGGACATCGACCCCACGTCCCCTTCGGAGGTCACCCTCCCCAAGGGCTACGAGGTCCTGATCATCTGCAAGCTGGACGGCTGGTTCCTGCTCCTCAACGAGGAGTCCATCGACGAGGACGAGCCCGAGATCGGCTGGGCCCGGTCCACGTCCATCCGGGTCCAGGGCAAGCAGCCCACCACCTGCTGACCCGCCCCCCACTGGCCTCCCCGCCCAGGCTCACTCACCCCGCGGGCAGCAACCCGATGGCCCGGTACGCCGCATCCACGGTGGGCCGGGCCATCACCCGTGCTCGCTCGGCCCCCTCCCTCAGCACCTCCTCCACGTGCCCCGCATCCGTCGCCAACTCCGCATGCCGCTCCCTCACCGGCCTCAGTACCTCCACCACCGCCTCCGCCGTGTCCCTCTTCAGCGCCCCGTACAACGCGTACGCACCGGCCAGCTCCTCCGGGTCCCCACCCGTGCAGGCCGACAGCAGATCCAGCAGATTCGCGACCCCCGGCCGCGCCTGCCGGTCGTACTCGACGCCCCCGCTGCCGCTGTCGGTCACCGCCCGCATGACCTTCTTCCGCACGACATCGGGCTCGTCCAGCACGAATACGACCCCACCCGTCGCGGCAGTCGTCTTCCCCATCTTCGACGTCGGCTCCTGAAGGTCCATGACCCTGGCCGCCACCACCGGATGCGTCGCCCGGGGCACCACGAACGTCTCCCCGTACCTCTTGTTGAACCGCACCGCCAGGTCCCGCGTCAGCTCCACGTGCTGCGCCTGGTCGTCCCCGACGGGCACTTCCTCCGCCCCGTACGCCAGGATGTCCGCCGCCATCAGCACCGGATACGTCAGCAACGACAGCCGGACCCCTTCCCCGGCCGCCTGCGCCTGCGCGCTCTTCTCCCGGTACTGGATCATCCGCCGCATCTCCCCGTCGGACGCCGTGCACTCCAGTACGTACGACAGCCGCGCGTGCTCATCGACATGGCTCTGCACGAACACCGTGCACACCGCAGGGTCCAGCCCGACCGCCAGCAGCAACGTCGCCGCCTGCCTACTGAGCCGCAACACCCGCGCCGGATCGTGCTCGACCGTCAGTGCGTGCAGGTCCACCACGGAGAACAGCGCCTCTCCCCGATGCTGGTCCACCTCCGCCCACTGCCGCACGGCACCGAGGTAGTTCCCGAGTGTCATGTGCCCGGTCGGCTTGATCCCGCTGAAGATCCGCGTCATCTCTCTCGTCTCCTGGTCGAGGCCGCCACCACCGGCGACCGACCTCCCGGAAGGAGATACGCGAACGGCCGCCGTAGAAGCGGCGGCCGTGGGTGCATACGTGTGCGTGGCCGCCGTCAGGCGGCCCACCAACTGAGGGTGCACGTACGCGTAGTCATGCGGAACACCGTAGCCCTCCGGCCCCGGGTTGACACGCGATTAACAGATACGTAATGTTCTCCGAGCTGTCCGACTGTGAGCGCTGGCCTCGGCCGGTCCCCGGACAGTCATTCCGCACCAACCACTCAAGCAGGCGACTCCACGTCGCACCGTCTTCGTGTGCTCTTTTTGCGAAATGTGGATTCCGCGTTCGAGAGGGCGCCCCCGATTGGCATCGGGGCCCAGGAATCCGCTAATGTCTCACTCGTCGGAACGGCCCAACAGCCGCAAAGACAAACCCCGCTGACTGGGAATCAGGCCCGAAAGGAT